>JAYTQJ010000345.1:0-4162 GCA_043746775.1 Schlesneria sp. | reverse complement strand
TGCCACGGTCACGGCGTTGCGTGGCCGTGGGTTGGTTGTAGCGAAAGGACGGCCACGCAAAGCCGTGACCGTGGCACCCAACTCAGGGCCTGCTCGCTGCTAAGCCGATACGACTTCTCGGATAGCCTCTGTGAACTCGGGAGGTCAGCGAACCCCGAGTCTGGCCTGTGCTGATGAGCGTTGGTGCTGGAGTACATCAGCGGCGCGAATCAATCAGTTCGAGCAGGTACTTTCCGTAGCCGCTGTTTTTGAGCGGCTCGGCCAGACGGCGCAACTGGTCAGCATTGATGTGGCCCATGCGCCAGGCGATCTCTTCCGGGCAGGCGACCTTCAATCCTTGTCGCGCTTCGAGGACGCTGACGAACGTCGCGGCTTCCAGCAGAGAATCGTGCGTGCCCGTGTCGAGCCATGCCGTGCCGCGACCAAGAACCTCAACGCTCAGTGTTCCGCGTCGCAGGTACTCGCGGTTCACGTCGGTGATTTCGAGTTCGCCGCGTGGCGAGGGCTGGAGATTGCGAGCGATCACGGCCGCTTCGCCGTCATAGAAATAGAGGCCCGTCACCGCGAAGTTCGATCGTGGTTGCTTCGGCTTCTCTTCGATGTCCGTCGGGCGTCCGTTGGCGTCGAGGACGACGACGCCGTACCGCTCGGGATCACGGACGTGGTAGGCAAAGACGGTCGCACCGGTCTCGTTCGCTGAGATCGCCTGCATCGCTTGAGCCATGCCGTCGCCGTAGAAGATGTTGTCGCCGAGCACCAAGCAGGCGGGTTCTCCCGCCAGAAATGTCTCACCGATGATCAGGGCTTGAGCGATCCCTTTCGGCTCCGGCTGTTCGGCATACTCGAACCGCAGGCCCCAATCAGAACCGTCGCCGAGCAGGCGTCGGTAGAGCGGCAGATCGTGCGGCGTGCTGATGACCAGAATGTCGCGAATCCCGGCCAACATGATTGTCGAGAGCGGGTAGTAAACCATCGGCTTGTCGTAGACCGGCATCAGTTGCTTGCTCATGACCTTCGTCGCCGGATGCAGCCGCGTCCCCGAGCCGCCGACGAGAAGAATGCCTCTGCGCGTTGCCATGTCTGCACTTTCTCAACCTGTAGGATGGGCACTCCTGCCCGTCCGGATTTGGTGCTGAAGAGCGGACGGGCAGGAGTGCCCATCCTACAGTCGTCACACGCGAGCCAGCTCGGCGCGATAGTACTCGACCGTCCGAGCCAGTCCCGTCCGCAGGTCGATTTCGGGCGACCAGCCGAGCAGCGACTTGGCCTTGGTAATGTCGGGGCACCGCTGCTTGGGGTCGTCTTGCGGCAGCGGGACATGCTCGATCGTGGACTTCGATTCCGGGATCGCCCTCAACACCTCTTGAGCCAGTTGCAGCATCGTGTATTCGCCGGGGTTGCCAATGTTCACCGGGCCGATCGACTGGTCTTGGTCCATCATCTGCATCATGCCGCGAATCAAATCGTCGCAGTAACAGAACGATCTCGTCTGAGTCCCCTCGCCGTAGATCGTGATCGGCTGGCCTCGCAACGCCTGCGTGATGAAGTTTGAAATCACGCGGCCATCGTTCGGGTCCATGCGCGGGCCGTACGTGTTGAAGATGCGGATGATCCGCACCTCAAGTTTGTGTTCTTGGTGATAGTTCACGCAGAGCGATTCGGCGACACGCTTCCCTTCGTCGTAGCAGCTTCGCGGCCCGATCGGATTCACGTTCCCCCAGTAGTCCTCCGTCTGCGGATGGACCGTCGGGTCGCCATAGACCTCGGACGTGGAGGCATGCAGCACGCGCGCCTTGCAGCGTTTAGCCAGTCCCAGCACGTTGACGACACCGACCGTCGAAGTCTTGATCGTCTTGATCGGGTTGTACTGATAGGCCACGGGCGACGCGGGACACGCGAGGTTGTAAATCTGGTCCACTTCAAGCGTGATCGGCTCGACGATGTCGTGGCGGATCAACTCGAACCGCGGGTTCCCCATCAGGTGCAGGATGTTCTCCTTGCGTCCCGTGAAGAAGTTGTCGAGACAGACAACATTGTCGCCTCGTTCGAGTAGCCGCTCGCACAGATGGCTACCCAAAAAACCTGAACCGCCGGTCACCAAGATGGAACGCATGACTTAGACCTTGTGATAGCTTCGATACCAGTCCACGAACCGCTGTACGCCAACCTCAATCGGAGTGCTGGGTTTGAATCCCACGTCGCGTGTCAGATCGTCCACGTCGGCATACGTCGCCAAGACATCGCCCGGTTGGAGCGGCAGAAAGTTTTTGACCGCCTGTTTGCCGAGGGCCTGCTCAATCGTCTCAATCAGGTGCATCAGTTCGACCGGAGAGTTGTTGCCGATGTTGTAGATGCGGTACGGCGCGCGACTGGTTGCCGGATCGGGATGTTCGCCGGACCACTCGGTGTTGCCGGTCGGAACGCGGTCGGCGACGCGGATGACTCCCTGCACGATGTCGTCAATGTACGTGAAGTCGCGCCGCATCAGACCGTTGTTGAACACATCGATCGGTTGGCCGTCGATGATCGCCTTCGTGAACAACCACAGCGCCATCTCGGGCCGACCCCACGGGCCGTAGACTGTGAAGAACCTCAGCCCCGTCGTCGGCAGTTGGTAGAGATGGCTGTATGTGTGAGCCATCAGTTCATTCGCCTTCTTTGTCGCCGCGTACAGGCTGACGGGATGATCGACGTTGTGATGGATCGAGAACGGCATCGTCGTGTTCGCTCCGTAGACGGAACTCGACGACGCATAGACCAGATGCTTCACGCCGCTATGCCGACACGCTTCGAGGACGTTCACGAACCCGACAAGGTTGCTGTCCACATAGACGTGCGGATTGGTGATCGAGTACCGCACTCCCGCCTGCGCCGCGAGATTGATGACGACATCAAACCGCTCGGCTTCGCACAGCTTCGGCAGTCGTTCGCGATCCGCCAGATCGACCTCTTCGAGCCGAAAGCCACTCCGCCCCATGAGCGTTGCTAGCCGATCTCGTTTTAGTTGCACGGCATAGTACGAATTGAGGTTGTCCAATCCGACGACCTCATCGCCCCGGTCAAGCAACGCCGCACTGACGTGCATCCCGATGAACCCGGCCGCCCCCGTAACGAGGTACTTCATCCTGTTGACCTCCCAAAGCATTCGTTCCCACGACAGAACCCAAGCTTTGTTTTGAAGCTCACCCCACCGGGCTTGCCCCGGTGGAATCAGGTCTTTGCACTACTCGGCGTCACCGAGATGGATGGAGTAGTGCAGAGACCCGTGAACCACCCCGACAAGCGGGATGGGACTTCAAAGCAGAACCTAGCACACGATGGACATCCGTCGTGACTGCCCCTTATTTCCGCCGAGATCATCGTGAATGGACTCCGCCAAACCAAGGGTGACTCAACGACGAAACGATCCTCACATCACCCGAACTCGGTCAGGGCCATTGCCTTGTTGGGAGTAGGGTGGGACCAGCGGCGTTTCGCCGCGCCGGCCCACCATGATTTCTCGACGATTCCAGATGGTGGGCCGGCGCTCGAACTGAGCTGGTCCCACCCTACATTGAAAAGGCGATGAACTTGGATCACGGCCGATCTGGGAACACCGGGAATCGCTTCACCCCGCATAATTGATGCAACCCGTTCGACAGTTGAAAATGTTGCCGTTTCACAACGTCGCGGGGCGGCTGGAATTTGGACCTTGAGGTAGATTCCAGTGACGGATTTGGCGACCCAATCGGACGGAACTCGTCACGGCTGGGGCCAACGATGTGGGACGGTAGTGACAGCAGGTCCGCGTGATGCGGAAGGAGAGACGATGAGTAACTCGTTGAGTCTGGCTTTGCTCGAAGTGAGCAACCTCGCGCCGTCATTCATTGTTACGGACGCCTGCTCCAAGGTCGCTAACGTCCGCATTCTGGGGATCGAGAGCACGGACGGTGCCGCCCAGTGCATCAAGCTCGTCGGCAGTGTGGCCGATGTGCAAGCCGCCGCCGAAGCGGGCGTGGCTCTCGCCGAGCGAATGGGCAGCACAGCCACTTACACGGTGATGGCCGCACCGCTCGATGTGACTTTTCAACTGGCCAATTCCAAACCTGCGTTCAGCCCGTTACTCGGTGTCTACGATTCGCGCATCCCGAAAGAGAACGTTATGACCACGACTCAAGCCCTC
>JAYTQJ010000344.1:0-22679 GCA_043746775.1 Schlesneria sp. | reverse complement strand
GCCTGTTCGAGCGTGTCGGCCAACAGCTTGGCCGATCGAGTCTCCTGATACCCCGGCTCGGCGAACTCCCAAATTTTGAGGGCGATCTCCCACGTCGCCGCCTCGCGCCGCTGAATGCTCTCATTCAAAGCGGACTTCTGCGCGAAGGCACGCTCAGGCGAAACGACACTCAGAATCAACAAACACCCAACCCAACTCAGCACGATCCGCATGACGACGCCCCTAAAACGAAGAACGATTGCGAGAGGAGCGCACGGTAACGGACAGCAGCAGGGAAGGGCAGTCTTCAGCAGGGTGATCGGTACACGCTGAACCGACCGTCACTTTCTGGAGCAGGTGGTACTCACCTCACCGCCAGGCACTTGGTTCCAAGGCATTCGTGCCAGGATCATTCCCATCCCGCAGGTGTCGGTGACGCCCGCGAAGACCAGTCCGGCACCGACGAACGCTGACAGGCCGATCCAGCGCGGATCGTGGAAGTACCCGAGAGCTGATCCCGTCAGGACCAGCAATCCGGCGGCAATGCGAACCTGACGTTCGAGCGACATCGCTTTCTTGCCTCGCACCACGTCCAAGCCCGCCTCTACGCAAGCCAGCGTCCCCCCTTCGACATTGATGACATTGGCGATGCCCGCCGCAATCAACTTGCCGCACGCCTGCTTGCCACGACTTCCCGATCGGCAGATGACATAGAGCGGCTCGGAGGCCCGTTCGCCGCGCGTGGCTTGAACCGCCTGCGGATTGAGCGAATCGAGCGGCACGTTGCGGGCGAACGAGACGTGAACCTCGCGAAACTCGACTGGCGTTCGCACGTCGATCAAATCGACCGACTTTCCGCGTTGATGCAGTTCGTTCAACTGAGCCGGGGTAATGGTTGGGTTGCTCATGATGCACTCTCGATTGACGGGGCGTTGAACAGGGCCGCAGGTGGCTGGTCGCGACATTAACGGGCCAACGTTCTCTGTGCGAGAGGCTACGGTTACACTCGATACTTGGTTGAGAACTGTCGCCGTTTTCGGTGGCTTCCGCGAGTTGAAAGGGATGTTCATGCGTTCGCTGTTGAAACTGCTGGTGGTGGTCGGGTTGGTGGCTTGGGTTTCCTTTGGCTCGGCCTTCGCGGTCGAACACACGAAGGATTCGCTCGATCTGGTGAAGCAGAAGTTGATGAGTAAAGACGCTGTGCTGATCGATGTTCGCGAGCAGGGGGAATGGGACGCGGGGCATCTTGATGCGGCGACGCTGCTACCGTTGAGTGTGCTGAAGCAAGATGGCAATGCGGCGAAGAAGCTGCCGAAGGGGAAGATCGTCTACACGCACTGCAAGGCCGGGATTCGTTCGATCACCGCCGCCGAGATATTGGAGAAGCAGGGCTATGATGTGCGACCGCTCAAAGCGGGCTACAAGGATCTGCTCGACGCCGGGTTCGCTCCTGCCAAGAAGTGAAACGAGGCCGCGATGAACGAAGATCCCTCGTTGCCGACGTGGACCAAGCCGGTCGCGCTGATTGTCGGCTTGGTGGCGTTGTGGACGTGGGAGTCGATGTCACCGTTTTTCGAGCGGCAGCAGGGACGCTGGCGTCACGCGGGACGAAACCTGTTCGTGGCGCTGTTGAATACGGTGGCGATCGCGTTGCTGTTCGGGGCGGCGACCATCGGCGTGGCCATGTGGGCGGAGTCGCATCGAATCGGCTGGCTGCATCGGTGGGAGTTGCCTCCGGTCGCCAAGCTGATCGTGGCGGTGCTGCTGCTCGACGGCTGGCTGTATTTGTGGCATCGCGCCAACCATGCAATCCCGTTTCTGTGGCGGTTTCATCGGATGCACCATGCCGACCGCGAGATGGATGTCACCACGGCACTTCGCTTCCATCTGGGCGAACTGACGCTGTCGGCCGTGATGCGGCTGGGTTTGATCGTGCTGCTCGGGCTAACACCGGGACAGATGCTGGTTCACGAAACACTGGTCGTCGTCGCGATCCAGTTTCATCACGCGAACATCTCGGTGGGAGGCTGCGACCGCTGGTTGAGACTGTGCGTCGTCACGCCGTTCCTGCACAAGGTCCATCACTCGCGCGAGCCAATAGAAACGAACTCGAACTACGCGACCGTCTTCTCGTGGTGGGATCGGCTCGGCGGAACGTTTCGCTTGCGCGATAACTTTGCTTCAATGGAATACGGCCTCGACGAATTCACCGCCCCGCGCTGGGAGTCGATGGTCGGAATGCTGTCGATGCCTCTGGCTGATCCTTCCAACGCCAACGATCCTGTCCCACCGACTCCTGACCCTTGACCTCTGTTTCCCGAAAGGCGTCTCGTGTCCGAACTCGTTGTTCCCGATCGTCGCCTGGGTGACGTTCGAGACATGGGTCTTCAGCGAGACTAGGCTGCGGACATAGTGGGCCTCCGTGGTGTGCTCGTCGGTCGTGGCGGCGGCGAGCGCGGTTTCGATGTCTTGGGCGGCCTGTTCGATTTGGGCGGGGTGGCCCGGCTTGATTTGTAAGACTCATTGAGCAGTGCGAGTGGCCAGCCAACTCGTCAGCCGCACTGCTTGTCCCAAAGCTGACAAGCAGATGGCACGTCCCCCTTCGTGGATCGCCTCAAGCAGGGCCACCCCTCCCCGACGATCGTGTTCCGAACTCTGAATCTGGAGGCAGCAGAATGACCATCCATCCGAAGTCCAGTCCGGTGAACACCACGTCAGCGCAGAAGAAGGGGCTCAGCCTCATCGAGATTCTGGTGGTGATCTCGATACTCGCGGTACTGGTCGCGCTTCTCCTTCCGGCCCAACAGCGTGGTCGGGAACCGGCCCGCCGAGCACAGTGCAGGAACAACCTCAAGCAAATCGCCTTGGCGTTGCACAACTACGAATCGGACTACAAATCTCTTCCGCCCGCGTTCACGGTCGATGCGAGCGGCAAGCCGCTCCACAGTTGGCGGACTTTGATCCTGCCGTACATCGATCAAGCGGCTCTGTTCAAGCAGATCGACCTGTCGAAACCGTGGGACGATCCGGCGAATGCGGCCGCCTACAAGACCGTCGTCCCGACTTTTCGCTGCTACAGTTCCGCAGGCCCGCCAAGCCATACGACGTACATGGCCGTGGTGACTCCGAACAGTTGCCTGCGTCCCGCCGAACCTCGGTCGTTTTCCGACATCACCGACAATCATGGCGAGACGCTCATGGTGATCGAAGTGAATCACGATCACGTGGTCCATTGGATGTCACCGACGGATGCGGACGAGTCTCTGATTTTGGGACTCGGCCCCGAAACCAAACAGGCTCATGTTGGAGGTGTGAATCCGGTCTTTACGATCGGTCTCGTGAAGAGCGGGGTGGTTCAGGCCAGCGTGGGTGGGGGCAGGAGTGAAGCGGATGGCCCCGTGAACGGCTGGCGTGGTGACAAGAAAGATTCCGGGTCCTCCGCAAAACCTTCAGGCCCGACCGCCCCGACGGGACTCATTACCACCGACAACCACGCCCACTCTCCAACGGCCCACCCAGCCCGGCCTGCCGCAGCAGTGCCCGCTCAACGTCTGCAAGCTTTTAGATTGTGTTACTTGACGAGCAACAGTTTTTCATAGAGGTGGGGCGACTACCGTTGTTTCTGCGTGCAGAAAAGCAGTGCCACAACACACACACACCTGATTGACTTGCAATCCCCTCAGTACGATGGCAACAATAATTCGGAGTTTGAGAGTGTCGGGCAAAATTCAGTCACCAGAACTTGATTCATGAATTGTTTGGCTGATTGTTACTCAATCGTTTCTGATCGTTTGCTAGGGCAATTGCCTCGTCGGTTGCGTACACAGGGATTCAGTGCCGCATTTTCGGACTATCCCCCCCATTACACCGCACTGCTTTTTTGAAAGGAACAGAATGCGATTCAGGATGTCAAAGTTGATCGCGTCAATCGCTATCATGATCACTTCTTTTTTTGGAACTGCCGATGTTTGGGGACAGCAAAAGCTGTCCGATTACGGGGCAAAACTGAAGTCCCCAGCAGTCGGTGGTCAAATCTCGCTCCCAACGCGGAAAACGCCTGTATTAAAGCCTCAATCAAATCCCGTTCCGCTGCAAGCAACGCTAGGCACGCGGCGAATATCGGCAGGCGTCATTGTGTATTCGTTCATTGTGAGTGACACCGTCAAGTGGTACTACGTTGCTAAGCCTGGTGAAGTGGTTCAGTGGACAATTGTTGGGAAAGGTGCCGCGGCCAATGTTAGTGGGTTCAATACACTTGATGGAACCTCAACAGCAGATGCATCGGGAGTTGCGACTTATGACGTTAAGCTATCCAATAATCAACAACTCGTAACAGATCGTTATAAAAACTGGCAGAATGGCAGCAAATCGGCCCCAAATACGGCAATCTCTTACGATATCACAGCGAAGACTGCGAGTCAGTCAGGAACCACCACGCTGACGCAGAATGAGACAAGTATTCTGAGGCAAGAGTATTTCGACTACAAGGTTATTCCCATACCTGAATACAGTGAGTTTGTGCAATCGCTGGGAGGAGGTTTCAATCGAGGCAATTACGGCGTGCAACTCTCCAACAATCTGGATACTCGGTACAACGCAATACTCGCTGCATATCGCGGGCGTGCTATCACTGTCCTCTACGGAAAAAAGGATAAATATCCAAGTACAATTCCGAACACGGCAACGCTGACGATATCGAGCGGTTATCGGAATCCGCAGAGAAATAAAGCGGAGGGGAGTAAGTACACAACTACCAGCAGACACGTTGTTGGTCGGGCGCTTGATTTGGTTCCCGATGCCACGACGGTGACGATCATGGTGAAAGGAGTCCCAGTTGAGGTGCCGATAGCGTTTAACGGCCCTCTATTTCACAGTGCCCTGTATCCTGCTTTAGGCACGGCCGCTGGAACACAGGGTGCGGCTATAGCCGAGGATGGTTCAAAACCTGTTGTTCCAATCGGGAATAAGAAGGAAAATCACATCCATGTGCAGTGGGAAAAGTGAAATCATTCGGAAGACCATTGGCGGGGTGGACGTGGCTGGAGCCGCTTTGAGCGAAGCCACGGAAGCAGTGTTCAACTCAGCAATCCTAGGGCATTGCGAAGACGCTCCTGTCCCGGCCATCTCGGAGTCCCGATTGCTTCATCAATGAGTACTGCCTCGCCCTGATCTCAGATCGTTCTTGGAGCCGCTGCCGAGAACTTCCAGATTCTGTGTAAGAAAAACGGGCGGCGGTCACTAATCTCATCGAGACTGGAGATCGTCCGATGAGAGCCGAGGAACAAGAGGCCCACTTTCAGCGTTAGCTGCGGGATCACGTCGGCTTGATGCTAAAAGTGGTTCGGGCCTGCACGGCGACGCCGCACGATCAGGACGATCTGTTTCAGCCAAGTGAAAATCCGGTGTGTTCCGCTTCGCTGCACACACCCTACTTCGCTGCCCAGCGATTCCTTTTCGCTCACTCGATCTTCTCCGCTCGGATGGTGAAGTTGGTGAAGACTGCGGTCGCTGCGGAGGCGGGGTCGGCGCTTTGGAGTTGGAGGAGGATTTGGCGGAGTTCCGTCGGGGCGAGGTCTTGGAAGCCGATCAGCGTCCAGTCGTTCGAGTCGGCGGGGGCGGTGAGATGGAAGATGCGAGAACCTTTGCGTGAGAGACGCAGCCGACCGGCCGAGCGAGTTTGCGGGACGAGATCGCTGGTCCACGTGAACTGGTTGTCGGGCTGGCGAGTTCCGACTTGCCCCATGATCGCCTCGGTCGTGGCATTCCGTTCGTGATAGGCCGCGGCGACGTGTGAGTGGTCTTTGGCTCCCACTGGGTAGAGGTATGACGTGAGTTCGACGCGCGGCACCTTCCAGTCGGTCCCCGTCGTGGCCGATGAGTAATCGCGGTAGTCGGCCGTGACCTCGAAGTCTCCTTTGACGAGGCCGTTCCATTGCACGGAGAGAATCTCGTTCCCCTTCGTCACGTTGGCGGCGCGCGTCAGCTTGAGGCCCTTGTCGGTCGGTTCGACCTGGTTGGGCGAGGTGGCCTTATTCACGCGGACACCCTTCGGCGGATTGCCCACGCAGTTCCAAGTCAGTAGGGCTGGAAGAGCCTTCGCGTCGAAGTTCGATTGGGCGAGGGACGACAGCCGCGTCGCTTCCAGTTTGAAATTGGTGAAGACGACCGATGCCGATGCCTCCTGATCTTGAGCGTTGATCCCGATGACCAGATGGCGCACTTCACCCGCAGTGCCGGGATGACGGCCGACCTGTACCCAGTTGGACGAACCGGTGTCGGCCCGTTGGAACGTGAAGTTCGTCCCTTGCCGCACCACGCGCAGCCGCCCCGACGCACCGGTGATCGGCAGCGCGGAACTGGCCCATTTGTAATCGCCCTCCTTCGGCTTCGTGCCGAGGAACGCAAAACTCATCTCCTTGCCTTCTCGTTCGCGGCGGTGCATGAACGACACGACGTGCGTGTTGGCCTGATCGAGTCGTGCGCCGATGGCCAGCATGATCTCGACACGCGGAACGCTGCCGTTGTCACCGGAGGACTTCGTCTTGGACTCGAACTGTTCGTAGTCGAGCGTCCCGACGAAGTCGCCCTTGATGAAGACATCGCGCAGTTCGTAACCAATCGTCGGGATCACCGTCTTCACGTCGCGGACGAGTTTCATTCCCTTGTCGGTCTGGCCGAGCCGCGATGTTTCACTGACGCCCGACACGACGAAAATCGGCGGCGGATTGCCTTGGAAATTCCACGCGACCATTTTGGAAGCGTCGTCTCCCGCGAAGCTCGGTTCGAGATTGAGCCGTTTCGCGCGGACGGAGAACTCGGTCAGCGTGACTCGTGCCGTTGCGGCGAGGTCTTCGCTGCGGAGGCCGATCAGCAGGTCTTGGACATCGCCCAAGGAGACTTTGCGTGACTCGATCACCTCCCAGGCCTCCGTCCCTTCCGGAGCGAACAGGAAGAAGGCGGTCGTGCCGCGACGGACGATGCGGATGCGCCCGGACGTGGCGACGAGCGGCCGATCGGACGCCGCCCACTCCTCTTGCGGCGGCTTGATCCGCGTGCCGGAGATCGCGGTCAGTTGCATCGTCTCGTTGGCCATGCGGCGGTGCGTGAGAGCCAACGTGTGCGAATGGAGCGGCGCACCGAAGCGGCCTCCCAGCGCGAGGACGATCTCCATGCGCGGCACCGTATGACCTTCGACCTTCGTCGCGGACTCAAACCCGCGATAGCCGAGCGTCACTTCAAAGTCGCCGCCGATCCCGGCATCGACCAATTGGAAGCCCGCCGATTCGCTGACCTTCTCGGCGCTCGGTTCGCGCTCAATGCTCAGGCCACTGTCGGTGGCTGTTCGCTTCGTCGTCGAGGCGACTCCCGCTTCAAACAAGTGGCTGGGTCGAGTCCCTTTGAAATTCCAGCCGAAGCTCGCCGGGAGCTCGCCCGGTTTGATCGTGGCCAGTTCGAGGTCGTTCCCCGCGAATTCCTGTTCCTTCACCGACGGCAGCGACTTCGGCCAGTGGCCGCGATAGATCACGTTCTTCACGCGGACATCGGTGTCGCCCGCGTAGTGAAAGAGGCCGAACGTGCGAAGGTTGCTCGCTTCGAGAGGCCGTTCGTAAACCGCTTCGCCGTTCAGCGCGAGAGTAAGCGTGTCGCCGGTCACTTTGAGGCTGAGCTGGTTCCAATCGTTCGGCTTGAGCGGCAGTTTGGCCGGGCCGCGACGATGCTCTTGTTCGACCGAGACGTTGTCCGGCGCGAGGCCCGTGCGCTCGAACTGAGCGTCCGTCAGCCAGTGAACTTTCACACCGTCGTCAGCGAGCAACAGGGCCATGCGACCGAGAGCCGGATGGACGAGCGTCTGTCCCGGCACGTGGAAGAAGTCGTAGGTGAACTCACCATCCTCCAACATCGGCCGATGGTATTGGAGCAGGCTCTCTCGCGCGCGGCCTTCCAACCCGGCGACCTTCTGCCCGACGATCTCATCGCCGTTCTTGTGCCACTTGGCGTTCTCGCCATTAATCGAGTCGCCGTAGACATCGCCGAACCAGCCTTGCAGATCGCTCCGCTTGGAGAGCTGCAACTCATCGGGAATGTCGGGCTGACCGGTGATTCGCAGCGAGCGGACTTCGCCCGCGTACTGCCCGAACGTGTGAACGGCCAGCCACGGATCGCAGTCGTCGCCGAGCGTCGTCTCGTGGATCGCTCGCCCTTGCAGGTTGTAGATCGCCTTATCGGGAGTGACTTCGAGCGTGACCCGATAGAAGTCGCCGAGCGGCTCCAACTTCGTCGGGTACTTTGGCCCGAGCCAGTTGGTCGTGAGGTTGCCGATGTCGGTCGCTTCGAGCGTGTACTGCGGCGAGGCCCAGAAGGTGCCGTACATCAAGCGGGCTTCACGCCAACCGTGCGACGACAGGTCGGCCTCAACGGTGAACTTGCCCCGTAGCGGCGATTGGAAATAGAGCAGGTCGTTGCCGTGCCCGCCTAGGTGCTGAGCCGTACTCCCCTCGAACCGCCAGCGCGGGATGAGTCCGCTGCCGCGCGTCGTCGCCCTGGCGAGCGTCCCCTGCGCCCACTGGCCTTTCGGTGAGACCCCCGCCGCCGGTGGCAGGTCGATCTCATTCTTGTCGAGCATCATCTTCGCGACCTGCCGTCCCGAGCGGACGATCACGTCCCACTCGTGACCGATCCCCTTGCGGTTGATCGAATCGAGCACGACATCCAGCAGCGCGACGGTGGCGGGACGGAGTTGAGGAACGCGCATCGCTTCATACGCGGCGATCACTTCCGGCCAGCGGTCAAGTTGCGCGAGATCATCCGACAGACCGGGGTTGCGGTTGGGAGTCAGCTCCTGCAACACGGCCGCAGCGGTGTTGAAGTCCTCGGCGGCAATCGACATCAGCACGAGCATCGCGTATCGGCCGCGCTTCAGTTGTGGCGTGGTTTCGGGCACCTTCTCGACAGCCGCCACCAACTCGGGCAACTTGTCGAGTTCCTTCGCGAGCGCCGCGAGTTCGATCGCGGGAGCGATCAACTCGCCACCAGAACGCATGCGGCGTGCGGTAGCCTGAAGTCCGGCTTGTCTTCTAGCCGGACTTCCTTCCGCGCCAGATGCCGCCCGCAACGAAGTCCGGCTTTCAGAAAAGCCGGACTTCGAGGACGGAACGACATCCGCCGGAGTGAACTCGCCATACAGTCTCAGCGTTGTGTGGTTGTCGTTCGGCAGGACCCAACTGAGCAGCGCGGCATAGCGTTCAGCAGGCGGCAGCGCGCGGGTTTGGAGCAACACTTGATCGACGCTCGCGGCGGCGTATTTGTCTTCAAACGTGCGACCGAGGCGTTGACGTTCGTCGGCATCCGGCTGTCGTATGGAAGCGGTCAGGTTGGAGCCGAGTTCAGGAGTAAACGTCTTCGGCCAGTCACCCGTCAGCACGACGTTGCGGACGCGGACGGCGGTCGTGTGCTTGTCGTGATAGAGACCGAACTGACGGTCGTTGTCCGGTTCGAGCGTTCGTTCGTAGACCGGCTTGTCATTCAACGAGACCGTGACAACATCCCCCTTCAGCGTCAGCGAGACACTGTTCCAGTCGCGTTCCTTCAGCGGCAACGGCCCTTCGCCGCGCCGACCGTTTGCGTCCTCAAGCAGGTTGTCGTTCGGCAGGCCCGCCGTCGATGAGCCGTCGTTCGACTCGGTCATCCAATGGAGCTTCACTCCTTCCGGATCGAGCATCATCGCGAGTCGGTCGAGAGCCGGATGAACGTGCGTCTCGGCAGCTCCCGGTTCGTACCAGAACTCGTACTTCAGCGAGTCGCCACTGCGCAGCGGGCGGCAGTATTGGAGACGGCTCTGCATGACGGGCGGCTTGGCGAGACCGGACGACGAGATGCGGCGACCGTGAATTTCACCATCGACCGCCCACCAGTCGGCTTCGGCGACAGGTCGTGGAACCCCCTCGTCCGAGTACTCACCGCCTGTGTATTCATTGCCGGTTTTGAAGTGCCTGGTTTGGTTCTCGGCGTAGAACGCTGAGGACCAACCGAGCAGAGACGAGCCGTTCGTCAGCTTCACTTCGCGCGGAATCTCGGGTGAGCCGGTGATGCGCAAATCGCGATAGACCGTCTGCCAGACTCGGTCGGCTTGGAGCAACAGCCACGGACTGGTCGCTGCGCCGGTCGTCTTCTCGTCGTGGATCAGGACGTTGTTGACGAGATGCTGCACGCGATCGGGCGACACGCGAATCGTGATGCGATTGAAGTGGTTCTGTCGTTCGAGCGGATCGGGTTTGCTCAGCACGTCATTGCGGTAGCCGACCGGGTAGATGCGGGCGGTGTTGCCAAGATTGAGAGCATCGAACACGAGTCCGCCATAGCCCGCGTTCCCTTCGGCCCAATTTCCCAGCCACACTTCGCACGAGAACTCGAACGTCCCCGTCAGCGGCGTGTTGAAGAAGAGGTAGCTTTGATCCGGCCCGCAAATGTGTTGGATCATCCCGTCCTGCGACAGCCACCACGCGGGGACTGCGCCGCCGGAGACATACGACGCTGGAGCGACCGCGCCGCCGGTCCAATGAGCGAGACCAACTTCATGCGGCGCGGTGTCGATCTCGGCGGCACGGACCTCACCGACGACGGTCGCGTTGTAGAGGTGTCTCATCGCCGCCATGTGCAGATGGTCTTGGATCGTGGACCAGCGAGTGAATTGAAACGTGGTGAGAGCCAGCCCCGCCTCGCGCGTCGCTTCACGAGCGACCGCGACCTGAGCGAGGATCGCATTGGTCAGATCGGGCCGCTGGCGCGAACGGTTCGCATTGTTCTTCGCCGCTTCCGCATCGGCCTTCTTCTGGACTTCGATGTCCGCCAGCAAATCGGCCGCGATCTGCGTGTCGTCGGGCTGCGCGAGCCGCGTCAGGAGCAGCAGGAACTTCGAGTTCTCGACGCTCTTCGCCGCGTACGGCTCCAGCTCCTGTTGCAGTTCGTTCAGCTTGCCGGTCGCGGCTGCGGCCGAGACCAGCAGATCGGCCGTGCTGAGGAACTGAGTCTGTCGCGGTGCGCGGGGCGTCGATTTGCGAAGGGACTCAAACGGCGCGGGGGTTTTGTCACCGCCAATCAACGACGCGATGAACCTGACCGACAGCCGGTCCTTCGTCGGCAGCGACCACGCCTTGAGCAGGTCGTACCGTTCCTGTGGCTGGAGCGACGCAAGGCCGTTCAACAGCGCGACTCCCTCCTTGCCGGGACCGCCGACCTGATAGTCGCGGCTGGTCGTGGCATCGGCGAACCGGCCGAACATGTCGAGCGACTCGGCCTTCAACCCCGCGCGAGCCAACTCGCCCGCGACCTTTAACATCGCCAGCTTGCGTTGATAGGCGGGATAGTCGCCGCCGTAGTTGGCAAACATCGGCCCTTGCAGCGCCAAGTACGAGTCGAGCAGCTTCTTACCTTCGGCATTCTTGCCACTCAGAAAATGGAGGCCCGCCAGTTTGAACGTCAGTGACGTGACTGGCTCCTGCTGCCCGCCGCCGCGTTGCGTCATGATCGACTTGTGCAGCCGATCAACCGCCTGTGAGACCAGTTCGATTGCGATCGGCGGAGCGTCCGGCAGCGTGATCGCGGGCAACGCGACATGGCACGCCAGCTCGCTCGTGTTCTGGAGTGAGTCGAGCTTGAGCCGTTCGGAAAGTTGTGTGAGATGTTCCTGAGTGGCGACTTTGTCTTGAGTCGCCAGCGCCAACTGAGCGAGCAGCACGCGACCGGCCAAGTCGCCCAACGGCTGCTTGAGTCGCGAGTCACACAGCGTCTTGAGTTCGTCCGTCTTGTTGGCTTTCACCGCCGCGCGGACGAGCAGCGCGCCAATCGACTGCGGCTGATTGCCGGAACTGCTGGCCAGTGGCTGCGTGTAGAGAAACGCTTCGAGCGGCCGTGACTCGGGAAAGACGGTTCCTCGCAGTAGGGCGTACATCGTCGCGTCGTCCACGCCCTTTTGACGGAGCGTCTGTTCGAGTTGTGCCACGAGGAGCTGCACGCGGATCGTCGCCTGCGAGTTGTTGTTCACCTGCTGCGCCTGACCGAACGGATTGTTCGCGTTCACCTCCTGCATCGCTTCGAGCGGCGGACCGCCATGCAGCGCCTTGGTCAGCGCAGTCAGAGCGAGTTCCGTCAGCCCATTGTCCGCCGCCAGCTTCGCGATCTGCGCGGCCTGCTCGAACTGCGCGAGTGTCACCGCACCACTCTTGCCCCCCGCCACCGGCGTCGTCGGACGAGCGGCCGGTGCGGCCAAGATGTTGAGCTGCCCAATCAGCGCCGGTGCGATCATCTGTTCCCACCGCGACATCGCGCGCGGTTGCACACGAGAGAAGTGGGCCTCTCCGAGCGGGGCGGCGTCAGCCCCCCGGTTCTGAGGCGTTAGCCCGCTTTCGTCTTTCGGAGCGGGGGGCGTAAGCCCCCTGAATCCGCGCCGATCACACATCCCCGCCCGATTCAGGGGGCTTACGCCCCCCGCTCCGAAAGGCAACAAGGGGCTTACACCCAAAGCCAAGCCGCCTGCGCTCGCGACCCTCGTAGGGTGGGACAAGCTCGCTTCGAGCGCCGGCCCACCATCTTTGCGGTCACCGTTCTTGGAAATCATCGCATCGTCATGGTGGGCTGGCGCGGCGAAGCGCCGCTGGTCCCACCCTACCTTTTTCTCTCCTTCCGCCTTCGCCCCTCCGACCTCGGGCTTCTTCTTATCGACTGGCTTGGGCAACACCATCTCCAGCATTTCGCCCCACAGGCGTTCGGCCGTCGGTTTGTCTCCAGCGACTAAGGCGAGTTGTCCCCATTCGCGGAGGATCGCTAGGGCGTAGGCGTTGTCGGTCTGACGCTTCGCGGCGAGCAACGCGCGTGCGGCCAGCGTGTCGCCTGCGGCGCGGAGCGGTTCCTGCTTGAGGCACTCGCGCGCGATGAGCCAGAGCTGCGTCTGCTGCATCGCGGCGGAACGTTGCTTTGCGGTGAACGTCCCTTTGTCGGACGGCGCTTCGAGCGGCGTGCGCTCCGTGAGCGCGACCAGTTCCTCCACGCTCGACTTCTTCAACGCCTCGTCCTTCGCGGCGAGGGCGATCTGGGCGGCGAGGATCGCCGCGCCGAAGTCGTCCGGTCGTTTAGTCCGGACCTCTGCGAGAGCCGCCTTCGCCTGATCGAGCATTGCCGGTTGGGCAGTCATCCCCGCGATGAGGTTGCCGAGGGCGCTCGACATCTTCGTCTTGTCGAGTTCGCGCGAATCGAGCAGCAGGATCAGATCGACCGACTCAGGATCGACGGCCACTTCCTCGACCTTCGCTGTCGGTTGTCGAGTCCGTCCGTTGTTGGCGAGGTTCGGTTTGGCCTTCGGCTTCGGCGCAGGGGCGAGCAGTTCGGCGAGCTGGTCCGGTTTGAGATCGGCCAGCGATTTCTTCAGCCCCGCCTGCAACTGCTGCTTGTACTGGGAACTGCCGCCATACCGCTGGGCCTGCATGAAGTCGTCGGTGTTGGACAACGTGCGTTGGTAAATCTTGATCGCATCAGCGGGATAGCCAAGGTCTTGGAATTCTTTGCCAATCCCGACGGCATTCGACACGCGGCGATAGGCGGCGTATTCCGGCCCGTTGCCGAAGTCTTCCTCGCGCGGGTTCATCCCGTCGATTAGCACCTGTCGGGCCTCGGCCGTGCGCCCCTGCTTCTTGAGCAGGATCATCAGTGGCTTGCCCGCCGTGTACTGGAACTCGTTCTGATCGCGATCATTTTTGACCGCCAGTTCAAAGTACTTGATCGCCAGATCGACGCACGGCTCGTGAGGCATCAGTTCCTGCCCGATCTCACGCATGGCTCGGCCCGCGTAGTACACGTCGTTGCCGGACAGCTTGTCGAAGGTCGGCAGCATCGTCGCGAAGACCGCTTTGCCTTCTTCAATCTTTCCCTTGCGCAGATCGATCATCGCGGCGAGAGCCTTGCCGCCGGTCCAGGTCGGCATCTTTTTGATCCCCGTCGCGACATCCTCACCCAGCGCGTCGAGCTTCTTCTGTGCGACGCTCATGTCGAGGATGCGGCTGTAGAGCGTCGTGATCTTTCCGTCTTGCCCGTACGAGTACGAGGTGCCGAAACCTTGGAAGCGGTTGTTCTGCACGGTCAGTTCGGACGGGATGACGCCTTCGCGGGCGTAGTCGTAGATTTCGGGCAGCTTCCAAAATTTCTCGTCGTACATGTTGCCGAGCAACTGGTTGCGGGCTTCGGGCAGGTCCTTCCACGCCTTCTTGAACAGCGAGATCGCACGATCCTTGGTCTGGTCGCGGTTCATCATGTTGCTGATCGCGTTCGACACGACGTGCGTGTTCTGGCGGAAGACCTTCAGGTCGATCGACTCGTACAGCGTGGCGAGGTCTTCCATTTTGTTGTGCTGCTGGTACTTGTTCTGCAACTCGTAGTAATTGTTCATCGCCAGACGCGGTTCTTTCTCGAAGACAATCTTGAGGTGCTCGTTCGCCTCGGTCGTCTTGCCCGCGTCGAGCAGCTTCATCGCCAGTTGATAGCGGAACTGCGGGTTGTCGATCTTCGACTCGGACAGCTTCGCGTTCAGTTCCTCGACCTTTTTGTCGTTCCCCGCCGCGACGTGGTATTCGAGCAGCGTCTCGAGCAGCCGTTGCGACTTGGGCGAGTTCTTCAGTTGCGACTCGACCTTCGCGATCATCTCGGGGAGTTTTCCCGAGCGGTTCAGGACTTGAAGAGCCTGGTTGCGCGTCGGGTCGGCCCCGTCGTTGCTAGAGCGCCGCGGCTGACCCGAGTTGCCGCTCGGCTTGGACCGGCGGAGGAGTTGATGCGCGATCTGGATCGCGACCTCGTTCTTGCCCGTTGAGGCATACTGTTCCATCAGGCCACTCAGCACGTCGGTCTTGTTCCCCGCCTGACGACCGGCTCGCGCGAGAACCGCTTCCGCCTGCTCATGCATTCCAAGTTGGTGCATCTGCTTGGCGAGCGCCATTTGCAATTGTGAGTCGAGTCGCAGACCAAACAGCCGGTCGGCGGCGGCTCGGGCGCGGTCGATGTCGCCGCCGTTGACCGCCAGGCGCAGGGCCATCACTTCGCGCTTCTGAAGCTCGGCCTGATCGCTCGGCGTGAGGCCGTCGATCAGTGCGAGTGCGTCCGAAAACTCGCGACGCTTCTCGTGGAGTCGAGCCAGTTCGAACTTCAGTTCGGTGCTGTCGGGGACTTGCCGGATAGCGTCGCTCAGCGTGACGAGGGCTTCGTCCCGCTCATCGTTCCACCAGTGGAGATAGCCGATGCAGAACTGCCACAGTTGGCGTTGAGACGCGGGGGTCTGCGCGTCCTTTTCTGCTGCGGCGAACGCTTCGGTTAGAGCCGGAAATTGTTCGGCCTCACGGTAGAGAGCGAACATTTGGCGGAGCATCTGCAGCGTGGCGTGATCGCAGATGTCGTTCGGTTGAGGGAAGTCGATCTGATCGCCGGTCTGCTGCCCGTTGATGCGCCAGATGGTGTAGTAGCTTAGATTTCCATACGGATTCACGGCGCGAGCCTTCTTGGCGGCGGGAGTCTGTGCGACGGGAGCCGCATCGCGAGCCGCGACCAATTTGAGATACCGCTGCCACAGTGGGAAGACACCGTCGAGGACGTTTTCTTTCTTCGCCCGCTGATTCGCCTGAGCACGCTTTGACATCAACTGACAGAGAATCTGCGACTGATACTGCGGCGACGAAACGTACTGCATGTAGTTGAAGTTGTTTGGATTGACCGTCTGAGTCTGCGTCCCCTGTTTGGCGACGAGTTCGGCTATTCGATCGAGCAGCTTCAGTGCTGTCTCGTAGTCGCCGCGCTGCACGGTCCCCTGCAAAACGGTCGCGATTTGCATTGGCTCCTTCGCGTTGGCCAGTGCGTCGGCGTAAAGCTTCGCAGCCTCCTCCTTCCGACCGGCTCGCTTCAATTCCCCGGCGATCAATTCGAGCGATGTGCCGACGCCCCAGTTGTGCTGATCGAGTTCCGTCAGTGACTCGGCCTCCTTCGCAAAGGCGATGACCTGTTCGAGTTCCTCCTTCGAGAGGGGTGCGAGATTGACGCGGTTGCCGTTGTCGTCGGTCTCAACGTCGGAGCCGTCTCCCGCCGGAGTCTCACTCGGATCAACCGCCGCCACCGCCGCGTCCCCTTCCGCCGGACCGCGCTGCGACAGTGAGTAGAGGTACATCTGCTTCACCTCGCGGTCGGCATCGGGACGCAGTGAAAGGTTCTTCAAAACCTTGTACATCTCCTTGCCGTCGCTCTTGAGGGACGCGAGGTAGTACCAGTCGATCAGATCGCGCCGGTCGGTCGCTTTCTCGGCCGAGTCCTTGCGCCCTTTGAAGAATTCGTCGATCTTTCCGTCCTTCTGCGCGAAGGACATCTGCCACGCCATCGCCGCCATGCGAACCTGTCCGTAATCGGACGGTGCCCAGAACGGTTGCTGCTGTTGAGAGCCACCACCGTAATAGTCTTCGCGGTCGAGGTTCACCGCTTGTCGAATCGTGTAGACGTGCTGAATGCGGTACTGCATCGAGTGCTGGTGCTGCATGGCATACGGGTTCATCGCGGCCTGGCCTCGCGGCGACTTGGCCGCTTTCGCGGCGGTGCTCTTCGCGGCGAGACTCGGTTCTCCATCCTTCAGCTTCAGCGCGAGGATCGTCTCGAACCGCTTGGCCGCTTCGTTTTGCTTGGACACTTCGCCCTCTTTGACGCTCGACGACTTGTGCAGACCGGCCAGCGCGACACCCTCGCGGTAGAGCAGCTCCCAGTTCTTCGGCTGGTCGCGGGTGAGCTTGCTGACCAGCGTCAGGGCTTGCTCGAACTGCTTCTGAGTCAGCAGCGAGTCGATCGACTTCAAGATGACTTCGGGGTCTTTTTCGGTGTCGGTCAGTTGCTGCATCAGGGAAGTGGCTTCTTCCTTTTCGCCCGCCTTCATCAGCAGACCGGCCAGCCGCATCGTTCCCTCTTTGCCGGGAGTCACCTTGTTGAGTTGCTGCTGATAACGAACGGCCACGTCGAGATCGCCGTCTGATTCGCAGAGCTTCACCAACTGAGTGAGCAACTGCGTATCGCGCGTGTCATCGGTGAGCAGCTTCTCCAACTCAGTCCGCGCGTTGCCGTCGTCACCTGCCGACTGATACGCCTGCGCGAGACAGATCGTCATCTCGCGCTGCTGGTTCGGTTCGCGGCGCTGGCGTTCGAGCCGTTCGAGCAACCGATCGAACTGGTTCGTTTGCAGATAGAGTTCCGTCAGCTTCGGCATCACGCCGAGACGGTCTTCCAAGTTGCCCGCTTTGTCGAACGCTCGCCAATAGAGTTCGATCGACTCGCTCGTGCGGAACTGCTCGCTCAGCGCGGACGCGAGCAACAGCAAGCCCTTCGGTTCGGTCGGGTTCACGCGAACAGAACGCCGCAGTGCTTGCAGACCTTCCTCGGCCTCACCGAGACCGAAGCAGAGTTGGCTGAAGAACTCATACAGTTCGGGGTTGCCGGGAGCGGCGGCGATGAGGTCTCGTCCCGCCTGAATCGCCTTCTCACGGCGACCGAGCTGCATTTCGAGTTGAGCCACCTTCTTGAGGTACTCGGTGCGGTAACGCCGATCGACGGCGGCCAGCTTCGTGTTGACCTCGACCGCGCCGAGGATGTTGTTCTGCGCTTCGAGAATCCGCGCCGACGACATCAAAATCGGAATCGACTGCGGCGCAAGTTCGCTCGCCTTCGTGACCGCCTGTCCCGCGTCCTTCAACTCGCGCTGAGCCTCATACGCCCGAGCCAACCAGAACCACTTGTCGGCCGTAGGATGGGCACTCTTGCCCGTCCTGTCTTCGTCTTTCTCTTTCGATGCGGTCTTGTCCCCCGGCACGACGGGCAAGAGTGCCCGTCCTACGAGTTCCAACTCCTTCCTCACCTCTTCAATCCGGTCCTTCAACTTGTTGAGCGCCTGCAGTTCCTTCAGTTCGCGCCCAAGCCAAGCCTCGCGTTCCTCATCGTTCGCGGCGAGCTTCTTGACCACGTCGAGCTGCTTGATCGCGTCCTCGTGCTTCTCGGCTTGCGCGAGCAGATCGACCTGTTTGATCTGAAGGTTGATCTCCTTCGGGTCGAGCTTGCACGCTTCGGCGTTGGCCTCGACCGCTTCGGCGAGGTATCCAAAACCAGAGAGGACTTCCGCCAATCGCGCCACATTCGCAGCGTTTTTTGCTTTCCCGTCGGCGATGAGCCGCCAAGTGGCCATCGCCTCGTCCTTCCTCTTCAGTGAATGAAAGTACTCGCCGAGGTACTCCTTGTACTGAGCCGCTTCCGGGGCGAGGGCCATCGCCTTTTGATACAGCTCCAAGGCTTCGTCGGTCATCTCGACCGAACGGAAGAGTTCGGCGACCTGCGACGCGACGAGCGGGTCTTTGGGCTTGGCTGCTGTCAGACGACGCCACACGGTGGCGGCGTCCTTCTTGCGCGTCGCCTCATCGCGCGCGGTGTCCTTCAGGATGACGCGGCCCCAGTCGCGGAGCGTGTCGGGGTTGTTCGGCTCGTGCTTGTCCATCGCCTCGTACTGCGCGATCACCTCGACATACTTTTGCTCGAACATCAACTGCGCGATCAGCGCGTGTCGCAAGTCCTTCTTCGTGGGAGCCGCCTTCAACGCCTTCTCCAACCACGATTGAGCCTCCGGCCCGCGACCCAATCCCGCGAGCAACCGTGACAGTCGCGAGATCGCTTCGAGGTCTTCCGGGTTCTTCTTGATCCAACCTTCGTAGTACGCGATCAATCCCGCCTGATCGTCGGTGCGCAGGTAAATGTTTTCGATCCGGCGACGGACTTCGCGGAACAGCCAGTTGTCGGGGTTGAGTTGCCCGAGCAGCTTCTCGAACTCGGCCTTCGCTTCGTCGCCCTTGCCGAGCTTGACCTTGATCTCGGCCGCTTCCATCTGGAAGAGCGACTGCCGGTACTTGTCCTTCGTCAGCTTGGCGAGGTTTTCAAATCGAGGGAGCGCGGCGGCGTGTTCTCCTTCTTCCAGCAACGTCGTCGCGATCTGCTCTTGGACGCGCGCGTCGTTCGGGAACTGCTTTTCGAGTCGGTTCCAAACCTCAAGCGCCTTGTCTGACTTTTGTGCTCGTTGATAGACGCGGCCCAGAGCCTGATAGACATCCAACTGATCGGCCTGAGCCGGCTTCCTCTGCGTCGCTCGTTCGAGTGCCTCCGCCGCCTTGTCCGGTTGCCCGATGAGAACCAACGACTGACCGAGGTAGTACGACGCGAGATAGCTCGCCGGGTCGAGCGACTCGGCCTGCTCAAACGCCTTCACGGCCATCGCGTCCTGCCCGCGCAGCGACTCCATCAACCCGACGATCATCCAGGCTCCGGCCGCTTCGGTCTTGTCCGCCTTCGCAGCCTTCTCGCGAGCCGTCTTGATGACGCCGTCGAGCGAACCTCGTTCAACGTGATAGCCATAGACCTTGTCGAGCGCCGTCCCGCGCCGCGGGTTCTTTTCCAGAACCGTCACAAACCGCTCGATGATCGCCTTCTCTTTGGCCTCCTCGGGATCGACCTCCTGAGACAGGAGCGGGAACGAAACGGCCAAGCCCAACGTCACACAGGCCACAGCCAAACCACGCAGCCACAGGGAAGAAAGCGAGCTCATGCGAGAAGCCTCCGAAAGGATTGTCCTTCGTTCTCTGCGTGCCCTGCTGTTCCCAAAAGATTTGAATCTTGAACAGCAGACAACGAAGCAAACGAAGATGAGAAGTTGATCCGACAAGTGACAGGCATTCTGTCTGCGATTCCTTGCGTTGTGAAGTAAGCACGGGCAGAATCTCGCCGCCGATCCAGACTTCCTTTCGTTTGCAACAACACTTCCCTCGTGAGGAGTATCGCCGCATGACGACGACCGCAGAGACGCAGCAGCAGTGCGATCAGTTCCGAGAAGACTTCAAACGGCTTCGGGACGAGATCGGCAAGGTGATCGTCGGCCAAAGTGACATCGTGCAGGGAACGCTGACCTGCCTGATCGGTGGTGGACATGTCTTGCTCGAAGGTGTGCCGGGGCTGGGGAAGACGATGCTCGTGCGAACACTCGCCGACGCGCTGCATCTCAAGTTCAGCCGAGTCCAGTTCACGCCCGACCTGATGCCGGCGGACTTGCTCGGCACGAATGTGGTCCTCGAAACGCCGGACAAACAAAAGAAGTTCGAGTTCCAGCAGGGGCCGATCTTCACGAATATTTTGTTAGCCGACGAAATCAACCGTGCGACCCCGAAGACGCAGTCCGCACTGCTCGAAGCGATGCAAGAGCACACCGTCACCATCGCCGGTCATACGTATAAGCTGCCCGAACCGTTCTTCGTTCTCGCCACGCAGAACCCGCTCGAAATGGAGGGGACGTACCCGCTCCCCGAAGCGCAGCTCGACCGCTTCTTCAGCAAGCTGCTCGTCCCGTTCCCAACGCTGAGTGAGCTGGAACTGATCCTCGACCGAACCACGGAGTCGAAGTCTCCCAAAGCCGAACCTGTCCTGACGGGAGAGCGCGTCCTCGCGATGCACCGCCTCACGCGACAGATCCCGATCGCCGAGGACGTGCGCCGCTACGGCATCACACTGATCCTGGCGACTCACCCCGATAACGCCGCCGCTCCCGAGATCACTAAACGCTTCGTCCGCTACGGCAGCAGCCCGCGCGGCGCGCAGGCGCTGATCCTCGCCGCGAAAATCCTCGCGATCCTCGACGGCCGCTACCACGTGGCCCGAGACGACCTCAGGGCCGTCGCCCCGGCCGTCCTTCGCCACCGCATTCTCCTCAACTTCGAAGGCCAAGCCGAAGGCGTGCTGACCGACACCGTGGTGGAAGGGATTCTGAAGGCTGTTCAAGGCTAACAGCCTGTTGAGAACGTAGCTTGGACGCCTCGTCCGAGCGAAAAAACAATTGGAAATGGACGGACGAGGCGTCCATCCTACGGTTCTTCAACAGTCTGCTAAGCCTGATTAATCGTGTGCGGCATCACGTTTTGTTTGCCTTCCGGCTCCGGAGACTCACATGCTCTTCGACGGCAGTTTTTTGAAGAAGCTGGAATATCTGTCACTGATCTCGCGGCGGGTGTTTCGCGGGTCGCTGCTCGCTCAGCGGCGGACGAAGCAGATGGGGGGCGGGATCGAATTCGCCGACCATCGCGAGTACACGCCCGGTGACGACTTCCGGCATCTCGACTGGAACGTCTACGCGCGGCATGGCGATCTGCTGCTGAAGCGGTTTCAGGAGGAGGAGGACTTACACGTCTACTTCTTGCTCGACTGTTCGCGCAGCATGACGTTTGGCCATCCTTCCAAGTTTGATCTCGCGCGGCAGGTGACGGCGGCGCTGGCGTACATTGCGCTGGCAGACCTCGACCGCGTCTCGGTCGTCGCGTACTCGCAGGAGATTGTCGCCGACTTTCCGCTGACGCGCGGCAAGGATCGTATCTTGTCGCTGCTGCGCTTTCTGGAGAACCTCGAACCGCAGGGGACCGACACCAACCTCGGCCGCATCGTGAACAGTTTTGTCCTGCGACCGCAGCGCCGTGGACTGGCCGTCGTGGTGAGCGATCTCTTCGATCCGAGCGGCTACGAGCGAGGTCTCGACTTGCTGCGGCATCGGACCTACGAACCGCATCTCATCCAAATCCACGACCCTGCCGAAGCGCGACCCAACCTGCTTGGCGAGATCGAACTGGTGGACATCGAGACCGACTCACTGCGCAAGGTCACGATCACCGAACGAGCTTTGCGCGACTATCGCCGCGTCTTCAACGACTTCCAAACGGGAGTCGCCGCCTACGGCAAGAAGTACGGGCTGGGATGTACTCAAACGACGAACGACGTGAACTTTGAAGACCTCGTCCTGCGCATGATGCGGACAGCGGGAGCGGTCAGTTAGGAATTTCTTATGACAGAAAAATGGATGACAAAAACATGGCAGACAAGCATTGCGACGATGCTGTTCAATTCCATCTTTCTGTCATTCATTTTTTTGTCTCCACCGTCTTACTTTGGTGAGGCAACATGACTTTCGATTCACCAAGTTCGTTGTTCTGGTTGGCCCTCGCGGTGCCGATCGTCGTCTTTTACATCCTCAAGATTCGGTTGCGTCGTCAGCCCGTCTCGACCGTGATGTTTTGGAAGCAGGTGCTGGACGAACAGAATCCCCGTTCGATCTGGCAGCGGTTGCGGCATCTCGTTTCGCTGCTGCTGCAACTGGCGATGCTCGCGTTGCTGGCGCTGGCGGTGGCCGATCCGTACTTCTTCTGGGAGGTGCGGGCCGCGCGGCGGATCGTGATCGTGGTAGACAACTCTGCCAGCATGAACGCGACCGATGCGAAGCCGACTCGACTCACCGAGGCCAAGCGGCAGGCGGGACAGATCATCGCCGGGATGAGGCATCGCGATGAAGTGGCACTGGTGACGGCGGGGACTCAACCGCAGGTTGTCGTCGGATTCACGGGCCGTCAGAAAACGGTCAGCAACGGACTCGATGCCGTGGCGGCGACAGACGGTCCGTCGCACGTGGCCGATGCGGTGGCGCTGGGCCGACGGTTGCTCGGCGAGAGGCAGGATGGGAAGCAGCCCGAGGTTGTGGTCTTCAGTGACGGGCGGTTTGAAGGAGTGGAAGAGTTGGCGTTGGGTACGACCAAACGGGAGGGCGAGGCTCCTGCCGAGCCGTCTTCTGATGG
>JAYTQJ010000343.1:0-1872 GCA_043746775.1 Schlesneria sp. | reverse complement strand
AAAGTAGTAGGCACATTCCATGTGCCGTAACCGGCGAAATGCGGACGGCACACGGAGTGTGCCTGCTACTTTGCGCTCAAAGTGAGTGCCATTGGGCTTACACCGCCCGGCTCACCTGCTTTGGTTTCTTGCGGGTGGGTGTGGAAACTATTCCGGCAGCGGTTGTCCTTTGGTCTCGGGCAGGAATGGCAGGATCATCAGTCCGATCAAGAAGACGCAGCACATCGTCACACCGGCGTACCGCATCGGTTCGTCGTAGCCCGCGTAGACGCGGCTGGTCAGCAGCCCGAGCACCGACGGTCCCAGCGCCGCCACGACCCGGCCGACGTTGTAGCAGAACGACGTGCCCGTGCTGCGAAGGTGAGTTGGAAACAGTTCGGGGAAATAGATCGCGTAGCCACCGAACAGAGCCAACTGGCAGAAGCCCATCATCGGGACCATCCAGAACAGATGGCTGAAGTCGTTCAGATTCCAGAAGACGAAGATCGTGCTTGCCATGGCCGCGACGAAGGCGACCGCGAACGCGGGCCGTCGTCCGGTGTAATGCGTCACCATCGTGAAGGCATAGATTCCGAAGAAGGCTCCGATGTTGAGCATCAGCGAGCTGACCCCCTTCCAGAACCCGACCAGCCCGTTGATCTTTTCAGGGGAGAGGCCGCTGTCCGCGTAACTCTTCCGCAGCACCGAGTCATACAAGTCGGGCATGAAGAACCCGATCCCCCACAGACCGATCACACCGGCCGACGCGAGGATCAGTCCGCCGATCGCGTTCTTTCTCCAACGAGGATTGCCAAACAGTTCGCCGTACGAGCCGGGCTTCTTCGCCGCACGCTGCTCAGCCGTCAGATTCTGCCATCGTTCCGGCTCCTTCAAGCGACGACGAATGACGATGGCGAGCAGTGCGGGCAGGATGCCGATGACGTACAGAATGCGCCACGCCTTGACCTGCACGCCCATCACGACCAAGTCCTTCAGGCCCCCTTCCGCTTCGAGCCGACCCAAGCCCATGCTCATCAACGCGGCGGTGATATTGCCGACAGCCGACAACGCCTGCAGCAGTCCCAACGCGAACGGGCGAGCACGACTCGGCATGACCTCAGCCACCAACGAGACACCCACCGCGAACTCACCGCCCACACCGAGGCCCGTCAGAAAGCGATAGACCACGAAGTCGGTGAAGCAGGTGGAGAAGGCACTCAATCCCGTGCAGACCGAGTAAATGAGGATCGTCAGGAGCATCGTCTTCGCGCGGCCGATCTTGTCCCCCAAGACGCCGAATGCGATCCCGCCAGCCGCCCAACCGAGCAGGAAAATGCTCGTCGCATAGCCCGCATATTCGCCAAGCATGGCTTTCGTCGGGGCGACGCCATTCACGGTCAGTAACTCGCGCATCGCATCGACGCGGGTCAGCACGAAGATTTGCTGGTCCATCGTGTCGAACAACCAACCGAGTGCCGCCACGGTCAGCACGAACCAGTGATAGCTGTTCAGCTCCTTCCACCACGGGCCGGTCGAGGTTGAAGTCTCTTCAGCGGCAGGGGCACCTTCAAAACCGTGCATCGCGTTTCCACCTTCGTTTGCAGGGAGGTCGTTCGTCAGACAGTTTGCGTCGCGGGCCGACAATACAACTGAATCCGTTTCAACCTGCAAGCGCCGGAGATGAATCGTGTGCCGCACGCTTCGAGTTTTGGAAGCGGCCTCGGTATCCTGCGACCCGCAGAGTTCAGTCGGACTTCGCGCCCTGCCCATTCTCACGTTGGACTCTCTGCCTGACTTCATCCGTGCCCCGGCTTTGCCATCCGTGCTAACTGATCCGCCGAAAACGTAGGGTAAGCGTCTCGCTTGCCCGTCTGTACCCATGGAAAGCGACCC
>JAYTQJ010000342.1:0-9574 GCA_043746775.1 Schlesneria sp. | reverse complement strand
TGGCCGTGAGAAGGGAATCGGCCTTCACGTCCATGCACGGCCACGTCGAAGCTCCGTGACCGTGGCACCCCAATTTGAAAAAGGCGTTGGCCCTGCTGGAAACGGCGTCCGTTTACTTGTTGGAACAGCTTCGCCCATAATGGCCTCGGTAGAAATGGCCATTGAACCGTGGCGAGATAATCATCAATCAATGACTCAAGGCTGGAGGAGGCTGACTTTCCGGGACGAGACACAAGTGATCTCGACCAGACGGTTGTTCCTCCTCAATCAGCTCAGGAAAAGAACATGGATCAGGCAGCAGCGAAGGGCGACGGGAAGAAATCCGGAGACACGGCTCCGGCGTCGGGAGCCACCGATTCGGGTGTGACTCAGATTGGCAAGTACAAGATCGTGAAGAAGCTCGGCCAAGGAGGCATGGGCGAGGTGTATCTCGGCGAGGACACCAAGCTGGGTCGCAAGGCGGCAATCAAAGTGCTGTCTAAAGGACTGGCGGGGAAGGGCGACTTCGTCGAACGCTTCTACCGCGAAGCCCGTTCGATGGCGAAGATGAACCACGACAACGCCGTCAGCGTGTACGACGTGGACCAGGACGACGGCCTGCATTACGTGGCGATGGAGTTCGTCGATGGCAAGTCGATGCAGGGCTGGATGGACAAGCTCGGCAAACTGCCGGTCGGCGATGCACTGCACGTCACGTTGCGGTGTGCCGAGGCCCTGCAAGTTGCTCACAACCAGAGCATGGTTCATCGTGATATCAAGCCCGACAACGTGATGATGACGACCAAGGGGAAGGTCAAAGTTGCCGACTTCGGTCTCGCCAAAGCAACCGACGAAGATATGTCGATGACTCAAAGCGGCACGGGACTCGGCACGCCGTACTACATGGCTCCCGAACAGGCTCGCAACGCGAAGCACGTCGATGGACGAACCGACATCTACGCGCTCGGCATCACGCTGTATTACTTCCTGACGGGCAAACTGCCGTTCACGGGGAACTCGGCCCTCGAAGTCATCATGAACAAGGAGAAGGGCCAGTTCGTCGCGGCACGGAGAATCACGCCGGAAGTTCCCGAGAAACTGGACCTGATCATCGACAAGATGATCGCCAAGGACTTGAGCGTCCGGTGCAAGGACTGCGCGGAGGTCATCAAGTTGTTGAGCAGCCTGGGCTTGGAAAGTCCTTCGCTGAGCTTCATTGATGCGCCGGACAAAGTGGTTCAAACGGCGGCGGGGAGCGCGGCGGCAGGCTCCACTCGTGCGGGTCAGTCGATGGTGCAGACACCTCGCGCTGCTGCGTCCTCGGGTGTGCCGAAAACCTCGGCGGAAGATGCGGCTTCGAAGCCGAGTCCTCCGAGTTCCACAGCGACCGCTCAAGCTTGGATCGTGCAGTACAAGACGGCTCAGGGAAAAGACACGATCTCCAAGTTGACGACCACACAGATTCAGGCCGGGCTGAAATCGGGGACACTCGACGCCAAGACCAAGTGCAAGAAGTCGGCCTCCGACCAGTTCCTGCCGATCGCGCACTTCCCCGAATTCGCGAAGCAGGTTGAAAGCCGCCTGATCAAAGACAAGGCGGACAAGAAGGCAGGCGACATGAAGTCGATCTACGCCGACATCGACCGCCAATACGGTCGCCGCGGCTGGACACGCTGGTTCAAGAATCTCGCCTCAGGGACTTACGGTCTCATCACGCTGATCGCCTGGCTGGTGATCATTTTCGGCGGACTCGGCGGATTGGCTCTGTATCACAAAGAGATTTGGAACAAGTTCGCTCAGACGATGAACGGTGCCCAGACCACTCCCGCCCCGACCGGTGGTCAGCCGAGTTCGCCCGAAGCGGCAAAGTAGCGCGCGGCCGATCGCGGCGCGCACGACTTTCAGAGCAGCATCACCAGCCCAGGCAGTTCGCGGATTCGTTGATAGATCGCCAGCGCCTGCCCGGCATCTTCCACCCACGGCTCAATGGTGACAGAGACATGACGGCCCTGTGGCGTTTCACGCAGGTTGTAAGGCGGATCGAGTTCCAGCGACAACGACTCGCGCACCGTTGCCACCACCGAATCGGCGAACTCACCGTTCTGAAGACCGATCGCCTTGAACAAAAACTTGCCGGGAAACCGGTGTGTGGAATTGAGAAGTTCTTCGGTCGGCATGTCACTCATGATTCGTAATCGATCTACCTTAGCGCGGCAAAAAACAGGGCGTTTAACAGTGATGGCAACGCCTCATACGGTAGCCAAGAAGCGTGTTCAAACACTACCCAACACGGGGGGCGTTGCCCACGCGGTTCACCGAAGCGAACGATGTCATGCCGATGACCTCGCTTGCGAAACGACTGCCGCGAGACAACACTGTCGCCCCCTTGGAGGACGGCCCCGAGAGAAACCGCTGCGGTGGTTGTCGATTTCACTGTGTGATGTGCGGCTGATGTCTCCACCAAACGCTCACCACTGAGCGTGTCCGATCTGCCACGGGAACGCTCCGCGTTGTGCAGTGACAGTGAGACGCTCTGCCGTCACACGAACAAGCCGCCTCGCAGCGGAGGTCGTCGCAGGATGAGTCCGTTTGATTTCTGGAACAGCTTTTCGTTGAAGGGTCTTGGGTTGAACATCATGCAAGCGTTGGGCCGCAGCAAGACCAAGAGCAAGGTTCCGATTTACAACGAGGACGAACGCGAAGGTCTGCGTGTCGCCGGTCGGTTCAACGCGCAACTGATGGACTTCCTCAGACCGCACGTCCAGCCGGGCATCACGACCATCGAACTCGATCGGCTCGTCTACGAGTACACGCTCGATCATGGCCATACGCCCGCCTGTCTCGGCTACAAAAAATATCCGAACAGCATCTGCACCAGCGTGAATGAGATCGTTTGCCACGGCATCCCGAATCGTATCCCGCTCCGGAATGGCGACATCGTCAACGTGGACCTGACCACCATCGTCAACGGTTGGCACGGTGATTCATCCGAAACGTTTCTCATCGGCAAAGTCGCTGAGGAAGCGCGCAAGCTGGTGCAGACGGCGTTCGATGCGATGCACGTTGGGATCGATGCCATTCAAACGTATGGCAAGCTCACGGAGATCGGCCGCTCGATCGAACGGTTCGCACGTGTGCGAGGTTACTCCGTCGTGCAGGAATATCAGGGACACGGACTGGGACGGCAGTTTCATCAGGAGCCGGGCGTCCCACACTACGTCCCCAAGTCGAACGCTTCTAACTTGGTCCTCGAACCTGGCATGTGCTTCACCGTCGAACCGATGATCAACGCGGGGACGTGGCGCACGATGCTCGACAACCGCGATAAATGGACGGTCCGCACGATCGACCTAGCGCTGTCGGCCCAGTTTGAACACACCATCCTTGTCACCGAGTCCGGTCCCGAAGTGCTGACCTTCACTCAGAACGGCCCGCTGCCGGGCCACAAGTTTTGAGGCAATCCCAGCGAAAAATCGTACCCGCTCATCGAAGCCTGACGCGCAAGTTTTGAAGTTGCACATTTCGTGAGTCGCGAAGCGACGGCAGCAAATAGCCTTGGGCGTCAGCCCAAGGAGACAAGCCAACAAGGGTGAATTGAGCCGCGAAGCGGCGGTAGAAGTGGCACGCTCAAGTCTGCCGCCGCTTCGCGGCTCAATGACTTTTTCCTCGTTGCCAACCTTGGGCTGACGCCCAAGGCTATTTGCTGCCGCCGCTTCGCTGTTCAAAGAACGCAACTTCAAAACGCGCAAGCGAAGTTCCCTCTTCGCTTGCGCGTCAGGCTTCGATGGGTAAATCATTTTCCGGGTGTTGCCTGAGAGGTCTCGCTCAGCCCCAAAACTCCCTGATTGTCACGCCCCAATCTCGGGGCTAGGATGCCCGCCGTTTCGCACAACCTTGTGCGTCGATGAGATTCATCTCCCCCATCCGGTTTACGTGACTTCGCCCGTCGCGTGGCAAGGATTTGATTGTCATGAGCGACCGACTGAGTTGGATGCTCCTGTCTTTCCCGCTCCCTTCTCTAGGGTCGTTGCGGGTTCGCGTGAATTGGTTCTTCCTCGTCTTCGCGGCCATCTTTGTCCTGCGTTTCGGCACTGCGTTCGGGCTGACTCTGACCGGGCTGCTCTTGGTCTCGGTGTTCCTTCACGAGTGGGGCCATGTCCTCGCGGCGCGGCTGACGGGAGGAAGCGCCAGCGAAATTCATCTCTCCCCGCTGGGTGGTTTGGCCACCGTGCAACCGGGACGCGACACGTTTTCGCAGGTCTTCACGGCAGCAGCGGGGCCGTTCATGAACTTGCTGGTCTGCTTGTCCGTATTTCCCGGCATCTCCAGCTCCACGTCGATCTGGGACATCTTAAACCCGCTCAAGCTGCCTCTTGCTCAGTTGAGCGAAGACCATCTCACGCGCGATTTGATGCTGTTGGGGTTCGCGGTCAACTGGTTGTTGCTCGTCGTCAACATGCTGCCGATCGTTCCACTCGACGGCGGCCAGATCGTGCGTGCGATGATGGCGACTCGCATTCATCCCGAGCTGGTGGGTCGCGCAGCGGCCAAAGCTTCCATCTTCTTCTCGGCAGTGTTAATGCTCGCCGGGTTGGTGGGAGACTGGTCGGTCGTCGTCTTCGTTGGTGCGATCCTGTTGATCATCAACTTGGTCCAACTCCTTGAGGAACAGACCTCGGAATTCATGGACGAGGAGTTTCAGGGCTACGACTTTTCGGAAGGCTACACGAGCTTGGAACGCTCGGCCGCCGAGTCAGCCTCGCAACCCGATGGCACCCTGAACCCGCTGCAACGCTGGCGCGAACAGCGCCGCATCAAGCGAGAAGTGGAAGAACGGCTCCAGCAGGCGGAGGCCGAGCAACAGCTCGACGGGCTACTCGCCAAAGTCCACGAACACGGCATGGCATCGCTGACCGTCCGCGAACAACGACTGCTCCAGCAAGTCAGCGACCTCCTTCGCGAACGCGGCAAACGCCCTTCGTGACTTGCGACGATGCTCGGCCCACGGACCTCGCGTTGCTCACTTCGATCAGGTGATCCGCCAGACGGTTCGTTCCAATCGAACGACTCAGGTGCGACGAAAAAATGTCCCCGAGTCACAAGCAAGCTCGCTGAGGGCTTGGTAGCTTTTCGCCCCGTGGGATAGGCGTCTCCGACCGTCGGGCTTGGCGCGTCACGAGACACCAACCCGAAGCGTGAGCGAGGACTGCGGGAACTCCTCGCTCATGCTTCGGGTTGATTTTACACCGCCTCCCAAAACAGACGGGCAAGAGTGCCCGTCCTACATTCGCAACTTTGTCACGTCTCACTCGTAAGGAAGCATGCTCATGAATAAGCCACTCAACGTCGCCATGATCGGTCTCGGGTTCGGGTCGGAGTTCATTCCGATCTATCAGGCTCTGCCGGGAGTCAACGTTTACGCCCTCTGCCAACGGAACAAAGAGAAGCTCGACACGGTGGGCGATCAGTTTGGGATCGGCGCGCGGTACACCGACTACGCCGACGTGCTGAAGGATCCGAACGTTGATTTCGTCCACATCAACAGCCCGATCTCGGAACACGCCTGGATGTCGATGGAGGCCCTGAAGGCGGGCAAGCACGTCATGTGTACTGTCCCGATGGCGACCAACGTCGAGGACTGCCGCAAGATCTGCGAACTCGTGAAGCAGACCGGCTTGAAGTACATGATGGCCGAGACCGTCGTTTACTCGCGCGAGTTCCTCTTCATCAAGGAGATGTACCAGAAGGGCGAACTCGGCAAGATTCAGCACGTCGCCGCGTCGCACCCGCAGGACATGGACGGCTGGCCCGACTACTGGCAGAAGATGATCCCGATGCACTACGCGACGCACGTCGTCAGCCCGTGCTTGGGCCTCCTCAACGGACGTGCTGAAACGGTGAGCTGCTTCGGATCGGGAACAGTGCGCGAAGACATCGCAGAGAAGTCGGGCAACAAGTTCGCGGTCGAGTCGTGCCACATCAAGATCAAGGACAGCGACGTGACCGCTCACATTTGGCGGTGCCTCTACGACGTGGCCCGTCAGTACCGCGAGAGCTTCGATGTCTACGGCACGAAGAAATCATTCGAGTGGACGCTGTCGGAACACGACCAGCACGTCATCCACACCGCGAAGCTTCCCGAGCCAGAGATCGCCTCGAAGATCACCGTCCCCGACTACGCGCACTTGCTCCCCGAACCGATCCGCAAGTTCACGTTGCCATCCGAGATTCACGACACCGAACACTTGTCGTTCATCCAAGGGGGCGGTCACGGCGGCTCGCACCCGCACCTCGTCAACGAAATGGTGAGTGCCCTGCGCGACAACCGCGACCCGTGGCCGAACGCGACTCTCTCCGCCAACTGGACCTGCGTCGGCATCCTCGCCCACGAATCGGCTCTGCAAGGCGGAGTGCCCATCAAGCTGCCGGAGTTCACGCTGGTGTGAGGTCCATCGCCTTTGTGCTTGAGGAGATGTTCGATGTCCAATAGCGGTGCCAGACAGGAACAGCAGCGTCAGTACCTCAATCAGTGGAGGTCAGTCGGTCCGGTGCTGGATGGGATTCGCTTTCAGGAACTGCGGGCGATGACCGACGACGACCGGGTTCGATCAACGGCCGCGCTCATGGCGTGTTCCATCCGCAGGGTCTCCAATGATGCCTCCGGCTGGGTGGCATGGCAGAAAGTCAGGGAACGATGGATGAACCGGGGCTGATTGCGGAAGCAATGGGCGAGTTGCGAGCGTTTCTGGACGAGAAGCACTGGGACTATTGTTTGGTCGGTGGGCTTGCGGCCACGTGCTGGGGCGAGCCGCGGTTCACCAAGAACATCGACATCGTCTTGCTGACGGGATTCGGCAACCAGTCGCAGTTCGTTCAGCCATTGCTGGAAGCCTTCCCGGCGAGGTTGGCCGATGCGGCTCTGTTTGCCAAAGAGAACCGCATTCTTTTGCTCTCCTCCCAGAATAGCGTCGCCTTGGATATCTCGTTGGGTGGCCTTCCGTTCGAGGAGGAGATGCTGTCGCGATCGCGTTCCACTCTGATCCTGCCAAGCGTCGAGATGCGGACGGCCAGCCCCGAAGACATCGTCATCATGAAGTCGATCGCCAACAGACCGATCGACGTGAAGGACATTGAGGGGATCATCTCCAGCCAAGGCGACAAACTGGACTGCGACTACATCCGCCGCTGGTTGTCCGAATTGGCCGAGCTTTGGTACGAGACCGATCTTGTCGGCAACTTCGAACAGATTCTCCGCTCGGTTGCCAACCGAATGAGATCGGCACCAGCACTCAAAACGCCACCGAAATGACTCGGTGAAGAGTGATGTTGTCTGTTGTGAAGGTTGGAATCGCTTGAACTTACCGCCGCTGTTGAAACGGCTGCTTGCGTTCGGTGATCGAGGGGCAGACGGCCGACATCTCGGCGTTGAGGGCGATGTAGTCGTGCCATTCGGGCGGGACGTTGTCTTCGTGGAAGATTGCGCTTTCCGGGCACTCGGCCACGCACGCTTCGCAGTCGATGCAATGATCGGGGTCGATGAACAACATCCCGTCCCCCTCGTGAAAACAGTCGCACGGGCAGACGACGACGCAGGCGGTGTGCTTGCAGCCAAAGCAGGGTTCTGTCACGACGAAGGCCATGAGAATTCCTTTCCACTGATGTAGGACGTACTGGCTCTTGGTTTCATCCGTGCCCCGGCTTTGCCATCCGTGCTATCTCTGAAACTTTTTTCTAGCGCGGATAGCAAAGTCGGGGCGCGGATGAAGAGCGAAGAATGAAAGCGAGACTCAGACACACTCCAGATGCGGATGCGAGTCGCCGACCGGACAAGAATTCTCACAAATCCTGCGAGGCCGATTGTTGAAGCCGCTCGAATCACCGCAGCCTGCCTCGAACGAGCCATCACAGACCGAATCGGCGTGGCTGGTGGCGTCGTTTCGAGACGGGGACGAGGCAGCGGCGACGGCTTTGTTTGATCGGTACTTCGTGCGGTTGACGGCTCTTGTGCGAGGGCGACTCGGCGCGAAGTTGCGGGCGCGAGTTGATGCCGACGATGTGGCGATGTCCGCCTACCGCAGCTTCTTCGTCCGCGCGGCGGCCGGACAATTTGAATTGGCCGAGACCGGAGACTTGTGGCGGCTGCTGGCTCGAATGGCTCTGCACAAGTTGTCGCATCAGGTCGAGCGACACACGGCTGAGAAGCGGGCGGTCTCGCACGAAGAACGGCTGACCGACTCGAATGGCATCGCGCGCGACATCGCGTCGCTCGAACCATCTCCCGATGAAGCGGCTGCCGTCGCAGATGAACTCGAGTTCATCATGCGTTCGCTCAACGAGACGCAGCGCAGGACGCTCGAACTCCGGTTGCAGGGCGAACTCCTCGAAGCGATCGCCGCCGAGTTGGGCCAGTCGGAACGAACCATCCGGCGCACTCTGGCTCATGTCCGCGAGATCATGCTCAAGCGGCTACCAACTTCTGTGGTCGATGCTTCTGAAGTCGATTCAGTCTGCGAACCGGTCGCTGATGCGATGCAACGCGACTTCGTCTCCAGTGTGCCTCAGTCTCAAGCCAAAGTAGCCATCATCGCTCCGCGTGATGAGCCTTTCACGAGTGATCGCGTGTCACCGGAAGGCTCATCACGCGGAGCGACGAGGGCTACTTTTCCGAGCCACGGCGCACTGCTCGACCACACCGACTTCCTGCTGCAACGCCACATCGGCGAGGGGCTGACCGGCAAGGTCTATCGCGCGTGGTGGAAGAGCCGTGCGTGCGAAGTGGCCGTCAAATATCTGCGGCGTGCGCATCTGAAGCATCCCGAACGAGTCGCGCGGTTCTGCGAGGAGGCGGCTTTGGTGCGAGACCTCAAGCAGCCGAACATCGTTGCACTGCATGGCCTCGGCCGCGCCCTTCACGGTGGGTATTTCCTCGTGTTCGATTGGGTCGACGGCCCAAACTTGCAGACGCTGCTGGACCACAGCCGCCTCCACGCGAAGCCGCTCGATGTGCAAGACATCGCACGCTGGATGACCGATGCTGCGCGGGCCGTTGAGTTCGCTCATCAGCACGACGTGGTCCATTGCGATCTCAAGCCGAGCAACCTGCTGCTCGCTCCTGACGGGCGAGTCCTGCTGACCGATTTCGGCTTCGCGCGGCGGTTGACTGCGGATACCGGACATCTCGTCGCGGGAGGGACGCTGGCGTTCATGGCTCCCGAGCAGATGGGTCAATCGTTCGGCGAGATCGGTCCTCACACCGACATCTACGGTTGGGGAGCGGTTCTGTACACGTTGCTCACCGGACAGCCGCCGCATCGTGAGCGACGATTCGATGAGTCGTTGGCCGCTGCTCATCCAAGCTCTTCGTTTCGCCCGGTGCGAGAGATTCGCTCGGATGTCCCGGAGGAACTCGCGTTGTTTTGCGAGAGCTGTCTCAACGCCAATCGACTCGCGCGACCCGCATCGTTGAGGGACTGGTATTCCTCGTATGGTCAGGACCGCGTCGTTTAACCGCGTGGGCAACGCCCCGCGCGTCGATGAGCGTACCCGCGTTCCTACTCGCTCGACGCGCGGGGCGTTGCCCACGCGGTTAAACGAC
>JAYTQJ010000341.1:0-9581 GCA_043746775.1 Schlesneria sp. | reverse complement strand
CGAAGGGGGCGAATCAGGCTCCCACGCGCGACGACTTCACCATCGAGACCAGCAACAAGCAGCTCAACTTCGTGCAACACGTCGTCAACGCGCTGAAGCCAGGCGGGCGGGCCGCGATGGTGTTGCCGGACAACTGTCTGTTCGAGGGCAAGGCGGGCGAGGTCTTTTCCATCTTGATGCAGGACTGCAATCTCCACACCGTCTTGAGACTTCCAAGAGGCACGTTCACGCCGTACAGCCAGGGGGTGAAGGCCAACGTCATCTTCTTCCAGAAGGGGCTGCCGACCGAGGATGTCTGGATTTTCGACGCGCGGAGCAACGTCCCCGGCATCACGAAGAAGGACCGGCCGCTCAGCCCGCAGCACTTCGCCGAGTTCGAACAGTGCTACGGCTCCGACCCGAACGGCCAGAGCAAGCCGCAGCGCAAAGACCTGGGCGAGACCGGCCGCTTCCGTCGCTTCCACGCGACCGAGATTGCCGAGCGGTCGTACAAACTCGACATCACCTGGCTGAAGGACGAGTCGCTGGAATCGAGCGACGACCTCCCCGACCCGCAAGACCTCGCCACCGAAGCGATCACGGAACTGGAAGCGATCGTCGGCGACCTGCGCGAAATCGTCGCCCTCATCGAGCAGGAAGAGGGAGTTGAGGTATGAGCGGTGCCGCGCCAGTGAACCCCGGAGTTCGCTACTACTATGTGGACGAAGCGGGCGACCCGACGTTGTTCGGTAGCCGGGGCAAACGTCTGGTCGGAACTGAAGGCTGTTCGACGTACTTCATGCTCGGAAAGCTGGACATCGCCGAGCCGGAGAAGCTCGCGACCGAACTGACCCAACTCCGTGAGCGATTGCTGGCCGACCCGTATTTCCAAGGTGTTCCGTCCATGCAGCCGGAACAGCGGAAGACGGCTGTCGCCTTCCATGCCAAGGACGATCTTCCTGAAGTCCGCCGGGAGGTCTTCAGTCTGCTGCTCAACCACGACGTCCAATTTTATGCCGTGGTCCGAGACAAGCGCGTCATCACGGAACGCGTCGTGGAACGCAACCAGAAGCAGCCGATGTACCGCTATCATCCCAATCAGCTTTATGACCGCTGCGTGAGCCAACTCTTCAAGGAACGGCTTCACAAGGATGCTGGCTACACGATTCACTTTGCACGCCGTGGCAAGTCGGACCGCACGGAAGCCTTGGAGAAAGCATTGACGGCCGCTCGGAACGACTTCCGAAAGCGATGGGGAATCACCGGCACAGCCCCCATCGAGATTGTTCCCGGCAGTCCGACAGAAGTCGTCGGCTTGCAGGCGGTGGACTATTTCCTGTGGGCCTTGCAGCGGTTCTACGAGAAGGACGAAGACCGCTTCCTGAACCTGATCTGGCCGAAGACCAAGCTGGTCATCGACGTGGATGACACGCGATCCACAGCCTACGGCGTGTACTACACGCAGACCAAACCGCTGAGCCTTTCGAACCGCGCAAAAAAATAGCCGGAGGATATAGGAGCCATCGGCAGAGCCGACCGCTCACACGGCATGGAGCCGAATTTCATCCACCAGCTACGCCCACTTTAGCCATCGACACCCATGACGCCAATGCCACAGACAAAGTTTGTCGCCCCACTGACGCCGCCCCGCAACCCGCTGGCCGACCATGTTCCTGACAGGAAAATGGTCGCGGGAGTCGCACCATGAGCGTCCGGTCAAAACCCAACCGGGAGGGCGAGGCTCCCGCCGAGCTTGAAGAGGTGACGACGTGAGCGGACGCGCAGCCACCGACGAAATTATTGCTGGCGACTACGCGATGTCGGTGGGACGGGCCGACATGCCGACGCTTCCCGGATGGCAATGGGTTTGCCTTACGGACATTGCTCGCCTTGAGACTGGCCACACTCCGAGCAGAAAGCATCCCGAATATTGGGACGGCGATATCCCTTGGGTCGGGATTCGTGACGCGAACGTCAATCACGGTGGAATCATCGAAGACACTTTCCAACACGTGACCGAACTCGGCTTGAAAAACTCCGCCGCACGACTGCTACCTGCGAACACCGTCTGCTTGTCTCGCACGGCTTCCGTCGGATACGTCGTGATCCTCGGTCGCCCGATGGCAACCAGCCAAGATTTTGTGTGCTGGGTTTGTTCCGATGCCATCATCCCGCAGTTTTTGATGTACCTGCTGTTGGCTGAGACGGACAGCCTGCCACGTTTCGGGCGCGGTTCAACGCATACGACGATCTACTTCCCGGAGGTCAAAGCGTTCAACATTTGCTTGCCGCCGTTGGCGGAGCAGCGGCGGATTGTGGGGAAGCTGGAGCTGCTGTTGGGGAAGGTGTCGTCGAGCCAGCAGCGTCTGTCGCGGGTTCCGGGTCTGCTGAAACGCTTCCGCCAATCCGTCCTCGCCGCCGCCTGCTCCGGCAAACTCACCGCCGACTGGCGCGAGGAGAATGACGAACCAGTTATCGACGTTGATGGCGATGCGATCATCGACGTCGAGCATTTGCCATCGGTCCCAAGCACGTGGACGTATCGACGAGCTGCCGACATCGTCGCGAAAGGTACTGTTATCAGTTACGGCATGGTGCTTCCGGGACCGAATCAACCGGAAGGCGTGCCGTATATTCGAGGTCAGGACATCGACGACTCTGGCAACGTCCACGTCGATCAACTCTGGAAATCGACGCCACAGATCGCCGCCAAACATCGCCGCTCAGAACTGCTCGAAGGTGACGTGCTGCTCTGTGTGATCCGACATCTCAGAGTCGCCATCGTTCCGAAGGGCTTGGATGGAGCGAATCTGACCCAAGGAACTGTTCGACTACGACCATCGAGCGAGATTCTCGGACCATATTTGGCTCGGTATCTCGCGAGTCCACACGCTCAAGAATGGATGAAGGCACGCTACATCGGCATGGCCATGCCGCGTATCAACGTTGAGCACGCGCGTGATGTCCCGGTCCCATTGCCCCCGCTGTCCGAGCAACAAGAAATCGTGCGTCGAGTCGAAAAGCTGTTCGTGTTCGCGGACCAGATCGAGGCCCGGCTGAGGCAGGCGCAAGCGCACGTCGACCGCCTCACGCAGTCGCTCCTGGCCAAAGCCTTCCGAGGCGAACTCGTCCCCACCGAACACGCACTCGCCGAGCGCGAACACCGCAACTACGAACCCGCTGCCGCGCTCTTGGAACGACTGCGACATTCACGCGCAGCCGATGCGCCAACGCAACGGAGCAAGAAATCCAAGCGCTGAGAGAGGGAGAGAGTGTGTGTGTGACCTGAGTCCGACTGAGCGACTCTCTTGGCTGACGGCTCTCGGTATCACGCTGCGGGCGAGGGATGGCCGGAGAGTCAGTGGATTGCCGCCAAGTACGACCTCACTGCTGGAGAAAATGACATCGCCACGGCGGCACAAACTCCGGCACAGCAAACCGGCCGCAATGCCCGCCAAGTGAGTCTCTCTGAAAACGAAAAAACCCCTGCATAGCAGGGGTCTGCCGCAACTTGCCAGAAGTTGCGAAATCGTCGGATGCCCAAGACAGGAATCGAACCTGCACGGTATTGCTACCACTAGGTCCTGAGCCTAGCGCGTCTGCCAGTTCCGCCACCTGGGCCAAGCGGCCGAGAGGATAGTAGCTGAGGTGGGAAGCGGCAAGGGCGTGCGATTGATTTTCAACGTTGCGAACCTGTGACCGCGCATTGCCTGAGGAGGAGCTATTTCACCGACAGTTTTCGCACTTTGTTGTTGTTGCTGTCTCCGATGTAGATGTTGCCATCCGCATCGACGAAGACGCCATGCGGGCGGTTGAGGCGACATTTTTTCGGGTCTCCATCCGGGCCATCGCCCGCCTTGCCGTCGCCGACCAGAGACTCGATCACGCCGGTTTGCTTGTGAATGATGCGGATCGTGTGGTTCTCGGTGTCGCACAGCAGAATGTTTCCGGCGTGATCGACCGTCGCCCCTTTTGGTCCGGCCAGTTGAGCCTTGCGGGCGTCGCCGCCATCACCGCCGAAACCTGACTTGCCGGTCCCCGCGATGTGGTGGAGCGTCTTCGTTTTGAGATCGGCACGGTAAACGGCGTTCCCTTCACGCAGAACGATGATCACGTTGCCATCGGCTTCCACGGCGAGCGTTCGCGGTCCATTCAGTGGCGTACCTGCGAGGGGCGATCCGTCGGAAGTCGCCTTCTTTTCGCCGGTCCCTGCAAACGTGGAGATAATGCCGGTGTCGAGGCTCACTCGGCGAACGCGATGGTTCTTGATGTCGCAGATCAACAGGCCGTTCGAGTGATCGAGTACGACGGAGATCGGGAGATCGAACAGAGCCTTCGAGGCGGGGCCATCGTCACCCGAGTAACCCGCCTTGCCGGTTCCGGCGACACTGGTCATCACGCCGGTCTTGGCGTCCACGCGACGCACGGCTTGGGCGAGCATGTCGGAGATGTAGTAGTTCCCTGCCGCGTCGAATCGCAATTCGTGCGGCTGGTTCATGATGGCCTTCGTTGCAGGGCCACCGTCTCCCGCGTAGCCCGCTTTGCGTCCGGTCCCGGCGACCGTTGTCAGCACGTTCGTCTTCAGATCGAGTCGGCGAATGACGTGGTTCGAGAACTCACAGTAGTACAGCGCGCCGTCGGGACCGAACTCCAAGCCGAAGGGTTGACCGACACCCGCTTGCAGCGCGGGGCCACCGTCTCCGGAGAACTCGTCTTTTCCTGTGCCCGCGATGGTGACGATCTCACCCGCTGTCGCAGTTTGATTGCTGGACAGGCACAGACTCCAAGCCAGTGCAAAGACAAGGGCACGAGATACGAGACGGGGCATTCCACGGTTCCTTTGAGCGGGAGCAGATTGGTTTCGCTTTACGGCGTGAAACGAAAGTACTCGGCAAACCAGAGGTGGTCCACTGCTGGAGCAGGAACTCCCACGGGCACGGGTATCGTCGTCAATTGGTGGCCCTCAGCGGAACACTGTGAGACAAGCGTTTCTGAGGCAGGTAGCCCTGTCGCTCCGCGACAGGAGGCGAGATTCCCAAGGGACATCAATCTGTCGAGTCCACTCGAATCAACGGCAAACGCCACTCGTGCGCTCTCGCTTCCTGTCGCGGAGCGACAGGGCTACTGCCAATTGGCGACGGCCCGCACTCCATCGGCCAGTCACTCGCCGAGAAAGGCTTTCTTGAGTTCGTCGATGACGGCGTCCGGCATCGGAGCGACGGTGCCGATCGGGCGGCTGTTGATGATCGCTTCGGCGGTGGTCTCTAGCACTTCGAGGCGGTCGAACGTGTCGAGGATGCTCGTCCCGACCACGAGGACACCGTCGTTATCGAGCAACACAGCGGGCGAGCGGGGTGAGACGTAATCGGCGATGGACTCATCGGGCAGATAGTGGACGCCGAAGGGGACTCGCCCGACATCGCGCAGAAAGATGTAGCTTTCGGGGATCGTGCGTGCGTCGAGAGGGACATTCGTCACGCTGAAGGCGGTCGCGTTGACCGGGTGTGCAAACACGATGGCACGCACGTCAGGGTGTCGGCGATAGATCGCGCGGTGTGCGAGTGTGGCTCGGCTGGGACGCTTGCCCGGCTCGGAAGTCTCACCCCTGACGAGTACGAGGTCGTCGATGTCGAGCAACGAGCGGTCACGTTGAGCGGGTGTGATGAGGAACGAGTCCGCATTGAGTCGCGCGGAAAAACTCCCTTCGGTACTGATCAGAAGCCGTTGCCGACAGCCGCGCCGGAGGAACTCGCACAGTTGGCGACGCAGCTCTTGCTCGTGACTGGTCGCGGCGGGAGGCTCAACGGGAGACAAGGAGACGCGCCGGCGTTCGGCCATCGCGAGTTGATCGTCCGTGAGGTATCGCACGTCGCCGAGCAGCCGGGCTTTGATGATTGTCTTGCCAGCAAATTCGAGGGCCTCGAACCGTTGATACGCCTGCGAGAGCGAGTTGCCTCCCACGACGACGCCATGATTTTCGAGGATCACGCCGTGCAGTCCGCTCGCGAACGATTGAGCGATGTTCTGCGCGAGTTGCTCGCTGCCGGGCAGTGCATACGGGGCGAAGGCTGTCTCGCCGCAGACCGAATGGGCCTGAGGAAACAGCCGCGTGTTGGGGCGTTGCCGACAAATGCTGAACGCGACAAGAGCGACCGGGTGTGCATGAACGATTGCACGGATGTCGGGCCGCGTTGCATAAATCGCGCGGTGAAAGGGAAACTCGGACGACGGACGATGCGGCCCTTCGACGGTTCCGTCAGCACGCACGCAGACGATGTCGTTCCGCGTGAGACTTCCCTTGTCGATGCGTGCGGGCGTGATCCAGATATCGCCGTTCGACTCGCGAATCGACAGGTTGCCGCCCGAGGTCGTCGTCATGCGGTGGCGATAGATCCGCTCCATCGCCTGCATGATCTCGTCACGCGGATGCACTAATTCGCGCGGCGCGGGTTCACATGGCTGTGTCATGACCGAATAACTCCATTGAGGTCACGGTACTCTTTTCTGTCAAACCGATAACGCACGCGGCACAAACAAAGAGATCGGCAAGCCGCACGCCGAAGGCTGCGGGTTCTTGATCGTCGTCGCAAGTAACCCGTGGCCTTACGACACACGGCTCGCCAAGAGCATCTCATTCATCGCTGCATGGAGTGAACCAATCAGCGTCCCGATGCCGCGCCGAAGCGACGGCCCGGTGGGCCACCTCGTGCGGGACGGCGTGGCGGCTGACCGCCTTCCGTGGAAGACGCCGCTCCACGACCGACGGGACGACCGCTGGAACCAGCGGGACGTTGTGGTCGGCCGGGGCGAGCGGGGGGGCGACCACTGGAACGCCCCTCGGACATTGGCAACGTGGCGAGATTCAGCTTGAACGGATGGTTCTCCACAACGGGGATCCGTTGGTTGATGGTTCGTTCGATCCCTCGCAGCAGCCCCCGTTCTTCACCATCACAAAACGTGAGAGCGAAGCCTTCGGCTCCCGCTCGCGCGGTGCGACCGATGCGGTGGACGTAATTCTCCGGCTCCATCGGCAAGTCAAAGTTGATGACGTGCGTGATGTTGTCGATGTCGATACCACGCGCTGCGATGTCGGTGGCGACGAGGACTCGCGTCCGTCCGTCACGGAAGCCGTACAACGCGCGTTGCCGCGCGGTCTGAGACTTGTTGCCGTGAATCGCATCGCTCGAAACACCCGCGAGCAGCAGCCACTTGGCGATCTTATCAGCACCGTGCTTGGTGCGAGAGAAGACGAGCGCCCGCTTCACGCTCGAGTCGGACAAGACCGCTTCGAGCAGCGCTCGCTTGTTGTCGCGCGAGACGAACATCACGCGATGATCGACTCGTTCGGCGGTCGTCGATTGCGGAGCCACTTCGACTTTGACCGGATCCTTCAGCAGTCGCTGAATGAGCGGCATCAACGCGGGAGGCATCGTTGCCGAGAAGAACAGCGAATGACGCTGCTTTGGCAGGACCGCGATGATCTTTTCGATCGCCGGGAGAAAGCCCATGTCGAGCATTCGATCCGCTTCATCAAGGACGAATGTTTCGAGGCCATCGAGCCGCACGTCGCCCTGCCCCATCAGATCGAGCAACCGGCCGGGAGTGGCGACGAGAATATCGACGCCTCGGGCCAATGCCCGCTGTTGCGGCGTGTAGCCGACGCCACCGACGACAACGGCTTGCCGCAGTTTGAGTCCACGACCGTAGGTCGCGAAGCTCTCGTCGATCTGTTGTGCGAGTTCCCGCGTCGGAGCAAGAACGAGTACGCGCGGCTTCTTGGGAACGACGGGCCGCATCGACTCAGCCAGACGGTTGAGGATCGGCAGCGCGAACGCGGCCGTTTTGCCCGTTCCGGTCTGAGCACAGCCGAGCAGATCGCGACCGGCGAGCAAGTGAGGAATGGACTGCGCTTGGATCGGCGTCGGAGTCGTGTAGTTTTCAGCTTCAAGTGCCAATCGGATTGGCTCAACAAATTCAAAATCAGCAAACGTAGGCGTGTTCAAACGAGATTCCTATCGTGGCTCAATGGCCACTCGTGAAAAGTGTGGACCGACAGGCCCACCGCAGGGACTGGCCACCTGATGCTCACGGAAACCAACGGGTTCGCCGATCGCCCTCGCGCCGTGCGCGAGCAGGGGCAACTCAATGAGAAGGACTCAACTGTCGCTTCAACGACGATCAACGCTTTGATAGGCGGTGAGGTCGGAGTCGAGGCGACGCACGCGGCATAAACGACTCAGGGTCGCCGCGCCGCTTCAGTGAGAGTAGGAGACAGCCAACGAATGGAGCCTGCTTTCAAAACAGGAGCCATCCTTGGCGACAAGACGCTTCTTAGAGATCGTCTCGAATCCGGTCGCGCCATGAGGGACAACCGATACAACTTTTGGGCGAAGGCGGATGCGGGGGGCGTTGCCGCCCCCCGCCCGCTCATATCTTTCGCCTTGGGCGTCGAGAGATCACTCAACGCAGAATTTAGTAACGACCGCCGCCGCCACCACCACCACCGTAGCCGCCGCCACCACTGCGGCCACCACCGCCACCGCCGTAACCGCCGCCACCACCACCGCCGCCACCGCTGCGACGATCTTCACGTGGACGGGCTTCATTCACGGTCATGGCACGACCTTGAAAATCAGCACCGTTCAGTGCGGAAATGGCAGCTTCGCCGCCATCGCCCATTTCCACGAAGCCGAAGCCACGTGAACGACCGGTTTCCCGATCCGACACAACTTGGGCCGACGACACGCTGCCGTGTTGCGAGAAAAGTTCTCGCAGGTCATCGGCTGTGCAGCCAAAAGCCAAATTCCCAACATACAGATTCTTGCTCATCGTCATCCTTCGCGAGCCAGACGGCCCGCCGAAACAGTGAACTGCCTGCCGCTGACACAGCGACAGGGAAGATCGACACCATACGAACGACCCGTCGAGTGGAGGACTGCTAAGAACGCGAGCTTCTGTTGAAAAAGCCCACTCTGCACAGAGAACCATCGGGACGGGAGTAGCTCGCAGCACCTTGACAGTGCCAACTCAACCGGCGACGGGCACCAACTCGTTCCTGGGACTGGCTCGACCATCCACGGGTTTCACACCACAGGGGATCGGCACCAGATGCGGGGCAAGCGGCCCCAACACGAGGCGGTTCATTGCAGCGATCATCTTCCTCTTCGGTGGACACTCGTCCTCCCAAAGTGGGCGGGAGTATAGCGAGCGTCACGGAAAAGAAAACTCCACTGTGAAGACTTTTATTGGGGAGTCGCGGCGAAGGTCTGTTGGCTGACTCTGACCACGACAACCGGCATAGGCCATTCGCACGGTGCGACGCTGCTTGGGATGGTGCGATCATCAGGATCGGACGTGGCGACGCGCCATGCGTCTCAACACGAGGTCGCTTTCCATCACCATGAGGTTGGCTTATATCTCTCGCGGCACAAAGTGATGACGTGACCGCCAAAAGTCGCCTTCCTCGCTCCGCGTGAAGTCAGCCGAGTCACCAGCGACCCGGAGACGCGGGAAGCAGCGTCATTCCGCGTTCGGCTCGCTTAACGCGGAGCGAGGAAGGCGACTTTTGGCTGGCGCATCAGTGATAGGTTTCCGAGCGGGGC
>JAYTQJ010000340.1:0-22813 GCA_043746775.1 Schlesneria sp. | reverse complement strand
GACTTGGTTGTGGAAGGGATCGTCCGGGGCGATGTCACCACCAAGACCTCGCTGATCGTCGGTCAGTCGTGCATCATCGAAGGCAACATTCTGGCTCAACACGCCGAAGTGGCTGGACGTGTTAAGGGAACGGTTCAGGCTCTCGGACTGTTGGTCATCAAGTCCTCCAGCATCATCGACGGCGATGTGCTGACCAAGAACTTGAACGTCGAATCGGGTTCGACCTTCAACGGTCGATTCACGGTCGGTTCGGTCACCAGCACGGAACCCAAGCCTGCTAAGCGACCAGAAGCTGCCGTCACCGAACATACGGAAGTCCGCCGTTCGGCTCCTGCCGCCGCACCGAGTCTCGCCAAGGTTTGATTGAGGTGTCCGACAGAAGTGATGAGCCGGGCGGCGTCAGCCCAATGGCACACACTTTGAGCGATTTTCAAATTGACGTTCTGTGCGACGTAGCTGAATTCGTGAGAATTCAGCCGACTTTGGCGATCCTCTGAAGTCTTACGACTTCAGCTACACCCCAAGTGCTGACACCGCCCGGCTCGCCTGATTCGGACCACTGTCGGATACGTCTTGATTGGGAATCATGGGGCATCTCGTCGGATGTCTCAAAGAGCGAGGCCGCGAAGACTGGGGGCGGCGAGAAGCTGACCCCAGCCACACAGACGAGAGGGTGAATTGTGCAGGAAGTCCTCAATCAATTTCGGATGCGGGTGGGCGAGCTGCGGCGACGCAGCGGCAGCCTGTCCTCGGGCCTGCGAGAGGCTTCTCGCGGGCTGACCGAGAATGGGCGAGTCGCTTCGACGAACATGATTGAAGAGCTGTGGCAGTTCCGCAACGACTTCCGCGAATTGCGGTCGTCGTGGCCCGCCAACGAGGGACGTGAAGAGTCCGTTTCCAACGCGGCCTCAGCCGCCGATTCGCTGGTCGCGCTGGAACAGGAAGTCGAATGCCAGGTCTGCGTTCGCGGGGCACTTGCGGTGCTGAATTGCCTAGAGGCGATCCAGTCCACGGGGGACCGTGAGCTACCGATGTGGCTGGGCTGTGTCTCGGAAGGCCGGGCGCTGCGAGATCAGTTGGTGGCCAGTTCTCCCAAGGAGGCTGCGGCCTGTGCGAAGCGACTATTGGCGAATGACCATCCGCTACGAGCCGTCGTCACACTGGTCGTTCATCACGGCGAACTGAGCGACGAACGTTGGTTGATGTTGAACGATGTCGTGGCCGAGTCCTACGGCCGCGATTTGGTGACGGCGATTGTCCGGCATCGGTTGTCACTGCCAGCGTCCTCCGAGGCCGCTGCAAAAGAACTCCGATTGGGTGAAGCCCTGTCGCTATCGACAGGGCTGTGACCCGAACGAACACAATTCGGACCCATTCGGCAATCTGATCGAATTTGAATTCAACCTGAACTGTCTTGAATCGGGAGCGACCCTCCCCCATCGCCAAGGGATTTAGAAGGGCTGAAGAATGAGTGCTCTCCGCTACAAAACATTGTTGTCGTATCTGCCGGGAATGGCCTCGGTGGTGAACACGTTTCAGTCACCGCAGGTTCAGAACGCGGTCTACGAAAAGTTGATGGAAGCCTTGGAAGTGAAGCTGCAATCCGAAGGGATCGGGCCGATCGAACTGGTCCCACTGTCGCGTGATCGCAAGCGGTCACTTCCGCCAGCGGACCCGACAGAAGTGACGCACGACTTGGTCGAAGGAGAGAGCATCCACGGTGACAGCGCCCGACTCGGTGTCTCGGGATCGCGAGTCTTCTAACGATCGAACCGTTGTCGATCGCGAACTTGACCCCGCGATCAAACAGCTTTGGTATCGCCTGATGCGGTCGCGATACCTTGCGCGGTCCTTAATGAGGCATCTGAGTGGGGCGGCGTAAGCCCCCTGGTTCTTGGGCGTAAGCCCTCGCAGGAAGAACCAGGGGGCTTACGCCCAATGGCACTCACGGTGGGGTGTCGCTGAAGTCGTAAGACTTCAGATGATCGTCAAAGACGGCTGAATTCTCACGAATTCAGCTACATCGAATTGGTGAAACTGCGCGGGCGTTGCCCGCGCGGTTGAACAACGCGATTCACACGTCATACGCCTCGGATGGAGCAGTCATGAACACGTCGAGCGGTCTTCAAGAGCTGCGTCAGGAGCTGGAGCAACTCAGCCAGCGGCGCGAGCGGCTGGCCGGACGACTCACGGTGGCCGCCGATCGACTCGACTCCATCGGCGAGCCTCCCGGTGACGACCTGATCGACGATCTCCATTCGTATCGCGAGCGGACGCTGCTGTTGGCGGAACAACTGGGTGGCACGAAGCACTCGACAGTCGGAACGGCTCATGACAGCGATGCCGCGCGAGGCGAGATCACACTCGACGATTTGAAGCGGCTGCTGACCGATCGGGAGTGCCGCGAGCAATCCGTGGCCGCGCTGAATCAAGTGTTGACGTTGAGCCACGTCGAGACGGCAGACTTCGCGCCGCTCGCACTCTGTCAGGCTGAGGCCCGCCGATTGATTGGCCTCGCCCTCCATGCCAGTCAATCGGATCACGAGCCGGAACTGGAAGCCGTTCACAATCAAACGCATCCGCTCAACTTGTTACTCAAGCTTTGTGAACACGGCGATCGACTGTCAGATCCCGAGTGGGTGGAATGCAATGATTGCGTGACGGCCACTTATGGACGGCAACTGGCGACCGCGATTGCTCGCGGTCGCGTTCAACGCGGTGCCAGCCCTCGCACCGAAGAGTCCGCCTTGAGCATTGTGACAGCGCCCGTGGCTGCGGTGACTCCTCCTGCCATCCCAGCAAAGCCGTTTGTTGTTGCGGCGGCGGCAACCCCGGTCGCGACGAACTCCACCACGGACATCCCCACGATTCGTCGTGCGATTGCCAATCCTCCGACAGTGCGAGAGATCACGGCGACACCGCCGCGCGTCCCCGTTCCCGCTCCATCAGCGGCTTGGCCCGTTCCCGGACCGGACTCGATTTTTCAGCCGTCTCCCTTGGAACAAAGCGTGTTCGACGAACGGACTCCGCCAGCCAAGCTGCGCGGGATGCCGCCGATTGAGTCACCGGTCTCGGTTGAGTCCGTCTTCGCTCCGGTGGTGATCGCGGCTTCTGCCCCCGTGCATCTGCTCGCGCCCCCCGCCAAAAGTGGTGAGGACGCGACACAACGGTCTGCACGCCTGCCGAGCGTGGTGGTGGACCTGCTTGCCGAGAACCGCCTCGCGTTGGCGATGCACTTGGCGCAGTGCGCCGAGTTCCGTGCTTCCTCAACATCCTCGACGTTGCCCGCCCCGGTCTGGTTGCTCCGATCATTGGTACTCGCGGCGCAGGTCAGTGAGTCCAGCGGTGAGCTGGCTCGTGAGTTGGATGACGGCCTGCGCCAGTTCCGCCCGGAACTTCTGACCGACGACAATTCCGAACGTCGCGTGGCAATCGGGTATTTTCTGCGAGCGGCCGCATTGCCAGCGGCGCTGATCTCGGGAGCCAACTCGGCCACGTCGATCTTGCGGGCGTTCAAGATCGCGCCGGGATGCAGTCAGCTCTACAACTATTGCAGTCGCATCGCGCTCTATGGGGATCGGCTCGACGGACAGGTCGTCGAAATGTTCCGGTCCCCGATCGCTCCAGGGGACGAATCCAACACCGAGTCTGTCGCGATCGCTGCTGAACAATGGTTGCAGGAAGCGGCGTTGAATGCCGTCCATTACGGACGCACTTCGCCCCTCTTCCTGCACGCCCATTGGACGCTCACCGCCAGCACGAGCATCCGTCACTCCGAAGCCACTCAGGTCTGGTGCAAGTGGCAGGAAGTCTTGCTGTTCGCGTCCCGCTTGCTGCGCCCGGTGATCGAGGATGATGCAGGCGAACGCAACGGCGTCCGCCAAGAAATCACCCGGCTGACAACGCTCCTGCGAACCGATGCCAACGAGAACGGCCCGCGAACTGGCACCTCTTCCGCCTTGGACGCGGCGGTGCGCGGCACCAACGCCATGACCAATGAGATGCAGGCGGTCCTGCACAAAGCCATCGACTTCGCGAGCCGCTGGCTCAGACTCAGTGGACTCGGCTCCGCTCAAACGGCCGCCCCACTCCCGCCCGATGCCTTTGAACTGCGCGACGAAGTTCTCCAGCGAACTGCAGGCGTGGTCCACGAGTTGAACGAACAGTCGCACCTAGCGACTTCGCCGCTGATCCGAGCTGCCATAGCGTGCTGCCGCCGCTCCGTCGAACGGATTCACGGGTTGTTCGAGGGACGGCTGTCCGTGCCGTTGCAAGAGTTGGAACTGCGACACGCGCTCCACGCCGAACTGCTCAAAATTCCCGGACTGGAGTTGAACGACCAATGGGAACCGGAAGCGGAACCGGCGACACTCGAACGCGAACTGTTCGACCACATCGAACGGGGTGACACCAGTTGGGCCTACGCTTACGACGTTCATGCGTTGCACGGCGATCATGCCGCGACGGGCCGTTTGCTCGAACTGAACGTCTGGACCAGCGAAGCCAAACGCGGTGCCCTGCGGGGGCAACGTGAGGCTCAAATCAACGAACATCGTGCGACGCTCGCTCGCGAAATTGACGAGGTCTCGCACGAGTTAGCAATGGCGGCGAACGCGGGACAACTCGAAGAGGCCGATGGGACCACGTTCGCGCAACGGTTAGATCGGCTTCAACGTGACTTGCCGAAGCAGTTGAACTTCGGTTCGTACCGTTGGCAACTCGATCAGATGCGATCCGCCTTGCAGCGTCGTCGAACGCGACCCGCGGTCATGCCTCTGCTTCCGCCACCACTTCCCGCATGGAGTTCCGCCGCTGCGGAGTCGGTTCGGGGACTGCGTGGCACCACCACGAATACACGCGGCGAGGACGCCGCCGGTCGCGAAGCCCTCGCGTTTACGACCGACATTTTTTCGAGAGGATGACCGGAATGGCGACCGAGCAAGGCTTGCTGGATGAGCTTGCTGCCGCCCGTAACCGGTCGGTGGCCAACGAACCCGAACAACTGGCGGCGATCCAACGCTTGGCCCGCTGGTACTGCGCGCATCGGCAACCGGGTCGCGCCCGCCCCTATGTTCACGAACTGTGGACTCTCAGCCAGAAGCAGCTCGGCGCGACGCACGAGTTGACGGTTCAACACCTGTCGTGGCTGGCGTCGATCCTCGTGTCACTCGGCAAGGTCGAACGGGCCGAACAGTTGTTGATCAGCCTCGCCGCCCAATGCCATGACGTACCGGCGGCGGCTGTGGGCGAAGTCGCATCCGCGCTGAATCAGCTCGTCGAACTGCATCACCGTCGCGGTCGCATGGACGTGGCGTTGACCACCTGCCAGCGCGTCATCGCGCTGTTGGCTCATGTTGAGCAGCGAGGCCCAGCGGCCCAAGGCGACGTTCTGTCAACGGCTTTCACACCAACCCGCAGCGTGAGCGAGGTTTCATCAGAGATTTCGGCGGCTTCGCGTACCGCCGCAGAAGTCTCACAACTGGTTCGTGCCCGCAACAACCTCGCGGCGTTGCACGTTGCGCGGGGCGAGTACGATCAGGCGCGACGGGCCTTCATCCGCAATCTGCGACTCGCCCGGAAGCGGCTCAGTCCCGATGATCCGACGCTCGGCGTGCAGCTCATGAATCTGGCCGCAGTCCTGCGATTGGACGGCCGCTTGAAACAATCCGAACGACTGACAATCCGCGCGGTGCGACAAACCCGCACCCACGTCGGTTGGTATCACCCGCTCGTGGCGCAGGGTTTGTCGAATCTCGGCGCGTACCGCTTGCAGGCGGGACGTTTCGAGTCGGCGGAGTCGCTGCTGCGCAAGGCCACGACGATTCGCCGACGCCTGCATCCCGTGGGACATGTCCTCATCTCCAAGACGCAACGCCAATTGGCGGAAGCGATGTTGGCTCTCGGAAAACATGCGGCCGCCGAACGGTTGCTTGACCAGACAGTGAGTGCGTTTGAAAAGCATCAACCGGTCGATGAAGTGCAACTCGCACTGACGTTGTGCAGCTTGGGCTATGTCCATCTCACGGCGGGACGGCACGCCAACGCCGAACGCATCCTGAATAGAACACTCGAAATTCAACAGCGCTGTCTCCCGGCACGCGATCCGCAATTGGTGCAAACCCTGAATGGTCTCGGTTGCCTCAACGCCGCACGGACGAACTTGGATGCCGCGCGCGGCTTTCACCGTCGGGCACTCGAACTGTCCGAGCAACTGTTCGGTAAGGAACATCCCGAGTTGGTCAAGACGCTCGTCTGGCTCGGTGAGGTCGCGTTGGCTCGCACCGATTTGGCAGAAGCCGATGTGGTCCTCAATCGGGCGCTGGCACTGCGTGAACAGACACTTGGAAAAGGACACCCGCTCGTAGCGGAAGTCCTCACGCGGTGCGGGCAACTCGCGCTGGCTCAAGGTCAGCCGTCCCGAGCCATGTCGATCGGAGCCAGAGCGACCGCGATCTACCAGTCCGCCAAAGAATGCCCGCCGCTGGCGATGGCCGATGTCCTCGCTGTCGCCGCCGAATCGGCGCGCCGTTTGACGAGAATCTCGCAGGCCGAGTCCTTGACTGTTCAAGAGCTTGCCTTGCGTCAAAAGGTTGTCGGTGAGGAACACGTCTCACTGTTGCCGGGGATCAAGCGGCTGGCCAAGACGTATCTGGCACGAGAACGCTTCGCCGAAGCCGAGCAGGCTCTGCGCATGGGGCTGGCGATCAGTGAGAAAGCCCTCGGCATCGGCAACCCGAACGGCATTCGCTTCGCCAACAGCATCGCGCGGCTCTGCTTGGCGAAGAGCCGCTTGGATGAAGCGGGCGAATGGATGGAGCGCACGGTCAAGATGTGCCAACGCTGCTACGGCAATGAATCCGAACAAGTGGCCGACGCGCTGCTGGTCTTCTCCGGTTTGCTCCGCGAGGCACAGCAAACGTCCCAGGCCGACGAATACGAACGCCGCGCCATCGATCTCCGCAATCGCAACTGCCATGTCCTGCTGTAAGTCACCAACCCGAAGCGTGAGCGAGGACGATGCCGGGTGCGTGGGAGTCTTCGCCTCCGGCCAAAGTAGCCATCATCGCTCCGCGTGATGAGCCTTTCGCAAGTAGACACCTGATCCCACGAGGCTCATCACGCGGAGCGATGATGGCTACTTTGAAGCGATGTAGATGTAGGGTGCGTGAAGTCTTCGGAACGCACCGTCCTCGAAGAGACACGACTTCAATTGGTGCGTTCCGAAGACTCCACGCACCCTACACTGAGGCTCAATCATGACCATCGTCAATGCGGGTGATCGCGTTCAACTGCACTACACGTCGTTCGCGGCCGATGGCTGTGTGATCGAGACCTCCGGTCGTCGCGAGCCGATGGAGTTCGTTGCGGGCGGTCCCGAAGTGATTCTGGGAGTCAGCCGCGCCGTGATTGGAATGCGTGTTGGCGAGCGACGACGGATCGCCGTTCCGCCCGAGCAGGCGTTCGGATTTCGCGATCCGAAGTTGCAACAACTGGCTCCGCGACTCGGCGTCCTCGAAAAGATCGACGAAGGAGACCAGCTCACGGCGGAGGTCAACGGGCGCGAACTCGATGTGTGGGTCCGCAACGCCTCGGAGGATGAGATCACGTTGGACGGCAACCATCCGCTGGCCGGTGAGTCCCTCGTGTTTGAGATCGAAGTGGTGGGAAGAACACCGGGCACTGTTTGAAACCCCACCGGGCTTGTCCCGGTGGAATCAGGTTTTTGCACTACTCGATGACTACTGGATTCTGAAGTAGTGCAAAAACCTGAAGACCACCCCGACAAGCGGGGTGGGGTTTCAAACAGTGCCTAGGAAACGGGTGAGAGCGGTTGTAGCGGGGGCTGAAGCGATGTTGCCAATTGACAACGTTTCGGTGTGACCGACCCGGTTCAAACGAAATGTCGCGAGAATCGCCGAGTCGAGGAACATCTGATCGACATCGGTCTCCCGGCGCGGCGACACTAATAGAGGATTGTGATTGTGCTGGTGCGTTGTCAGCTCTAAGTCTTGGGGTAGCTGTAGCTGAAGTCGTGAGACTTCAGAAAACGTTGAACTCTCACGAGTTCGGCTACCCCCAAATTCAGACCTGACCGGGCACTAGGTCGCCGGTGCGAAACTCGCACGTTGAGACCGGCATTCGGCTGGAGTTGAAGGACAAGGTTTCCATGACGCTCAAACTTACTGCCGCCTCATTCCTCGCCGGGGTCAAGCAAAGCGGCTTGATCGACGCGGATCGGGTCGATTCCATCTTGGCGGACCTCGTCCAAGCGGGCGTGAACGACAACGACTCGTGCGCCCTCGCGGCGGCGATGGTTGATCGCAAGATCCTCACCGAATGGCAATCGGAAAAATTGCTTCAAGGTCGCCACAAGGGCTTCATCCTCGGACGCTATCGCCTGCTATCGTTGCTCGGCGCGGGTGAGATGAGCGCCGTGTACCTCGCCGAACACATCATGATGGAGCGACGCTGCGCCATCAAAGTGCTGCCCGCGAACAAAGTGCAGGACACGTCGTATCTCGGCCGCTTTCATCGCGAAGCCCGTGCGGTCGCCGCGATGAATCACATGAACATCGTTCGCGCCTACGATGTCGATAAGCAGACCGAGAGCGGCACCGACATCCACTTCCTCGTGATGGAGTACGTCGAGGGACGCAATGTCGAACAGGTCGTGAAAGAACAGGGACCGCTCGATTACGTCACGGCCGTGGACACGATTCGTCAAGCGGCCGACGGACTCGGTCATGCCCATCACCTGGGCATGGTTCACCGCGATGTCAAACCGGGCAACCTGCTGATCGACAATACGGGAGTCGTGAAGCTGCTCGATCTCGGGTTGGCTCGGTTCTTCAAATCGGACGATGAAGAGTCACTGACGATCAAGCACGATGAAAAGGTACTCGGTACGGCCGACTACCTCGCGCCGGAGCAGGCGGTCGATAGTCATCAGGTCGATGCCCGAGCCGACATCTACAGCCTCGGCTGCACGATGTACTTCGCCCTCACCGGACACCCGCCGTTCACCGATGGCACGCTGGTGCAGCGGCTACTCGCCCATCAAACCAAGACGCCGCCGTCAGTCAGCTACGAACGGCCGGACATCGACCCTTCGTTGCTGGCGATCCTCGACAAAATGATGGCCAAGAAAACGTCCGATCGTTACCAGTCGTCGGCCGAAGTCTCGGAAGCCCTCTCGCGCTGGTTGATCGAACACGCCCCAACCGCATGGAAGCAGAAGCACCTGATGCTGGTGGCTTCGCTGTGCGGAATGGATTCGTTTTCGGCGCAGGCTCCCGGCATGAAGCAGAGCGACAGCGAAGTCAGCGTGTTGGCTCCCGCCTCAATGGAGAAGGACCGCATCGCCTCGGGGGATTCCCCCACGAGCGGATCGAGTCCGCGCGGGCCGCGTTCCAAGTCCTCGGCCAAGCTGAAGTCGCGGGACCGTCGCCCCGGCTCCAGTTTGCAACTCCCCAATGCTGGCGTCAGACCGGGAACCGCCGTGCCCGCTGTTCAAGAGTTGGCTTCCAAACTGAGTGCCGCTGCAACGGCCGCGTCGCAGTCCGGTCCCAGCAAGATACCACTTGCGCCCAAGCCACCGTTGGACGAGATGACCAAAACGGTCCTCATCGGAGCGGCCATGCTTGCCGCGATCGTCGTCTGCAGCTTCGGGATGTTCTACTTCTTCCAGAAGCCGGGCCAAGGCAACAACGCGAAGAACGAATCGAAGGGTTCGCCAACGACGCAGGTCATCCCTGTCGAACTTCGCAAGTCCGTCTGAACGCCACCGTCGAGTCACCGGAATCGGCGTTTCGATCGTTTTGTTTCTTTGCCGGGGCACGCAGAATTCAGACGGAGCAACGCGTGCGTGAAATGGCGTTTTGCTGGGCTGTACTCCGAAGGAGCTGTGTCTCATCGCCCAGGGTTGCCGTGCATCGCGGCTACCTTGGGGTGATCCGACAAGCGTTGCCACTACCCCAACGGGCAACGCCGTTAAGGATTTCGGATCTACAAAACAAGGCCCATCGAACGTAGCAGAAGTCGTAAGACTTCTGGCGAGCCGTCGAGTCGTCAGAATTCTCACGAATTCTGCTACAAAAAATCCTTAACGGCATTGCCTGAAGGGGCGACCCTATGTTGCTCGTAGGAATAGTGCCGCCCCTTTGGGGCTGAAATCCCCAGAGCGAGCAACTTCAAAATCTGCGATTCCGGTTTGAATGACCGTCGTTCTGCGCGAACGGCTCAGGCCACGATGTTCTTCAGAAGTTGGGTGTGCTCGTTGACGGGTGCCAACTCGCCGGATCGTTCCATTTCGTTGGCTCGATCGCGGATGCTGTCGAGGCCACCGCGAATGTTGTGCAGGACATTGAGTGCCGATGGCAGATCGAGTTCCGGCCCCATGCCGATGCAGCTCAGTACGTACACATACAGGTTCTGCATGTTTTCCGGGATCGAGCCGTGGTTCAGGTCGATGCCCGAATAGAGTTCCAGCACAATGCGTTGCGAGCGGAGCAAGAGCGGCTGGGCCTTGAATTGTTCGCCGCGTTCCAACAATTCACGGGCCTGTTCGAGGCGCGAGATCGTGCCATCAAACGCGGCAAGCAACATTTCAATGCGGGTCCAAGTGTGAGCCGGTTGAGCGTAGGCGGCGAGTCGATTCACGGATGACGATCCTCTTGGAGTGGGAGCTGAGGGGGGACTCGGACAGTTACGACGATGCAGTTCGTCGAATGAGCGTATGTGGCTGGTTGTGAAACGAGGTCAGGGGATTTGCCATCAGCATCATGAGAGCTGATCGAAGAACCCCTCACCCTAACCCTCTCCCGCAAAGCCGGGGCGAGGGGACAAGACAAACCGCGACACTATTCTTGGATCTGTTTTTAGCTCGACCCGTTTCCGAATGTTCTCGTCAGGAGTTCGCCTTGCGACCGAAGGTTGGCCATCGTTGATTCCAGTGACGCGAACTGGCGGAGCAGTGCGGTTCGTTGGTCTTCCATGGAGACAGTCTCTTTCCGGGTTTGTGCTTCGGCGTCGGTGATGCTCGCTTGAAAGCGGTCGTCGATCTTTTGGATGCGGCCAGTGACCGGGTCGAGCATGTCCTGCATCAGTGAGTCCAGTCGCGATGCGATGCCGCGCGTGACGGACATCGTGGCGTCCACACCGGACTGAACTTGAGACGACGTGAGCGAGACGACCATTGCCAATCCCGACGTGTTCGCGTTGGCGGCATCACCCGTCAGAACCTGCCCCGAGCCAGTCGCAGTTTCCGCCACATTGTTGACGAGGAATGAGCCAGCAACATCCAGTCCGCGATCCGTCTCCGTTCCCGCGAAACCGAGCGATGCGAGAGCTGTCCCCGACACGACCGTCGCTTCCGAGATGGCTCCGTAGCGGGTCGACGTGATGCTGAGCTTCTGGCTCGAAAGGGAAACCGAGACCTCCTTACCGCTGGAGGTCATGCTGGCGTTGATTTGAGATTCGACTTGCCGGGCGAGGTCGGCCTGCGAGTACGTTCCCGAGGCCAACGTGATCGTACTGCTGGTCGTCTCATCAATCTGGACAACGAGCGTGTTGTTGTTGCTGTCGATCACGGTGCTGGCGGAGAGTGTATTCGTGGCCGTGATCGACGCCTTCTCGGCGGCTTGCGTGATATCAACTTGGTACGGCGTCGATCCCGATTCTTTGGAGAGCTTCGTTCCCGTCGCAAACTGAATCCCAATCGAACTCGATGTTCCCGCCAACGCGAACATCTTTTTGAGTTCGGGGAAGCCGACTCCCGCAACGCGGCCGTTCAGCACGTCATCGAGCTTCGACTCTTTGATCTCCAGCTTTCCCTTGCCATCGCTGGTGATGCCGATCGCCCCGAGCCGGTTGATCGACGAAGGCAGGTTCCCCGAAACACCGAGAACACTCCGTTCGATGGCGGTCTTCAATTCGGTGATCGCGCGGTTGTTGTTCAGGAGGGCGGCTCGGCCCGAGGCAACATCGAATTTCGTTTGCTTGTCGATGAAGTCGATGAAGTCGTTGTAGTCCGTGACGAAATCAGTCACGTCCTTTTTGGCGGCGGCAATGTCGTCGGCCACCGTGATCTTGATCTCCTTCGTGGAGTCGGCGGCGAGCAAATTGAGAGTGACTCCTGGAACGAGGTCATTCACCACGTTGGTCGAACTCTGCACGACAATCGCGCCGGAACCGGACCCCAATTGGACTTGGGCATTCGTGGCAGCCTGCACTGTCGGGACGAAGCCGTCGATCGAAAACTTGTCTCCCGCGACCAATGTTCCCGATCCAAATTGGACTTCAATGCCACTCGCCACAGACTTGTTCACACCCATGTCCGCCTGATCGACGGTGATTGTTCCCGTCAGTGAACCACTTTGGTTCGTGTACGAAACTTGGATTCCATTGTCCGTTCCGACAGTGCCACCCGCGACCACGGTGAAGTTGAACGTGTCGTTCGATGTGCCGGTGAAGCCTCCCGCTCCGGAGTTGGAAGTCAGACTCGAAGTTCCCGTGAAGGACGATCCCGCGATGGCGGCACCAATTTGCGTGCTGCCAAAATTGGGCTTCACCGCACCACCGCTGCCAGCGGCCAGGTTGTTGGTGATTGTGATCGCGTTCGTGCTGCCCGAATCCTTGGCGGAGAGCAGGAGGCGGTAAGGTTGGGTACTCGCATCCGATCCGTCGCTGATGATCGAGGCCGAGACACCGATGTTGGCGTTAGTGATGGCCTGAGCCAACCCGCGCATGGTGTTGTTGGTCGAGTCGATCGTGATCGTGGCCGACTTGGTTCCAGACGCGATCTCAAACGTGCCTTGCGTGATCTCCGAGGTCGAGTCGTCGAAACCCTGCGACGCGACTTGATGCTTCTGCGCGAGACTCAACACACGCAGGCTGGTCGTTCCGGCTACCGCCCCGCTGCCAGCGGCGGCGGTCACCAAACCCGCTTCGCTCGATGAGACCGACTTGCGATCAAAGACACTCCCTTGTGTCCGCCCCATTTTGGATACCAACGTTTGGAGCGTCTGAATGCGAGTTTCGATCCCCTTCAATGCCGTCTGCTTGCTGGTCTCAACTTGCTCCTTGGACTTGAGCGAGTCGATCCGCTTCTGGCTGAACCGGACCAAGTCGGTAATCAATTGATCGGTGTTCAGACCCGAAGCGAGTCCGTTGAAAGTGACTGGCATGACGATTGTCCTGCGAAAAGGTCTTGGCCGGAACGAGACAAAGGGAGCGCTGCGGATGCAGGCTCCCTTTGAATGTTGGCTCGGTGCTTACATCGCGATTACGCCCGCTGGATTCGAGTTGCCCCATTCGCCGGGAATGGGAATCGTGCCGAGCGGGCGATGTCGGGCGATGCAGCCAGCGGCGGCGTCATGACGCCGCCGGACTGTGTTCGCCGAAGATCAACCACGCAGCAATTGAACGATCGACTGGCTGCTCTGATTGGCCATGCCGAGCACCGTCTGAGCAGCCTGCTGACGGATCTGTTCGCTCGTGTAGTTCGAGATTTCTTTCTGGTAGTCCGTATCGCGGAGAATCGATTCCGCATTTTTGAGGTTGTCCAACTGAGACTCATTGTTGTTCTTGGTGGAGTTCAACGTTCCCGACTGGAACGCACCAAGATCACCGCGAGCCGTTGTGATGATGTCGATCGCCAAGTCGATGTCCTCAAGGGCGAAGCTGGCGCTTGCCGCATCCGTCACATCGAGTCCATCCACGTTGAGGCTACCGGCATCCATGTCATCAATACTCAACTCCGCCGTTTCGTTCGCAAACGCGCCGATTTGAAATTGAGAGAAGTCGATGTCTCCATTCAAAAGTAACTTCGTTCCAAATTTCGTGGTGTCCGAAATCCGGTCGATACTTGCGGACAAGGCATCCATCTCAGCTTGGTTTGCCGCCAGGCTGGCGGTGTCTTGAGTCGCTTCGTTTGCCGAATTGACCGCGATGTCGCGCATCTTCAGAAGCAGTGAGCCGATTTCCGCGAGGCCCGACTCGGCCGTCGCGACCATCGTCGTACCGCGTTCAATGTTTTCGATCGCCTTCGTCAGACCCGAGATCTGCGACTTCTGCAATTCGGATGTGACCAGTCCTGCTGGATCGTCACCGGCGCGGTTGATCTTGAGTCCCGTCGATAAACGTTCGAGGGAAGTGTTCATGCGGGATTGGCTCTTGGACAGGTTCATCTGAGCCGTGAGTGATGTCGTGTTCGTGTTGACTGAGAGGGCCATGCGAAATCTCCTTGTTCGTTTCGTCGGGGTAACGAAGTGACCATTGCCGGCTGAAAATGCCGGCTGAACGGCATCTCAGGTTTTCCCTGACCGTGGAGAGATATCGAAGGGGGCTGCTCAGACTTGCAAACTCCTGTCAAAAAAAATGCGCGATCGGAAAAATGCCTCGAAGTTCTGGCCTCAACTCTCGTTTTCAGCCATCCACTTCGGTCCTGATCGACAAGACCGTGAGAACCGTCGCAAACAAGACGGGCAGGCCATGCCTCACGCGGCTCAAGGTGAGACGACTTGAATTCACCACAACGCCACCGGCGTTGCGGTCCATCGTCTCAGATCAGGCCGCGCGAGGCATGAAGACCTGCCCCGCGTCTGGTTTGGAGAGTGGCGTCGTGACGACGCCACTTCCGGATTCAGTTCGCCGACGATCAGCCACGCAGCAAGGAAAGAATTCCCTGGCTGCTCTGATTGGCCATGCCGAGTACCGTCTGAGCGGCTTGCTGACGGATTTGCTCGCTCGTGTAGTTCGAAATTTCCTTCTGGTAATCCGTGTCGCGGAGAATCGATTCCGCATTCTTGAGGTTGTCCAACTGGCTTTGATTATTGTTCTTGGTCGCGTTCAACGTACCCGACTGAAACGCACCCAGAGCACCACGAGCAGTGGTGATGGTGTCAATCGCCAAGTCGAGGGCGGCGAGGGCATCGTTCGCACCGCTCGCGTCCGAAATATCGAGTGCATCCACATCGAGCGCTGCGGCGTCCGCATCGTCGATGGTCAGCGCCGCCGTTTCGTCAGCGAATGCACCGATCTGAAATTGGGAGGCATCAATGTCGCCATTCAACAGGTTCTTCGTACCGAATTTCGTTGTGTCCGAAATCCGAGTGATGCTCTCGGCCAAGGCGTCCATTTCCGCCTGATTCGCGGCCAATCCAGCGGTGTCTTGAGTTGCTTCGTTTGCGGAATTGGTGGCGATATCACGCATCTTCAGCAGCAGGCTACCGATTTCCGCGAGACCCGATTCAGCCGTGGCGACCATCGTCGTGCCGCGTTCGATGTTCTCGATCGCCTTCGTCAAACCCGAGATTTGCGACTTCTGCAATTCGGAGGTGACCAGTCCGGTCGGATCATCGCCGGAGCGGTTGATCTTGAGTCCCGTCGACAAACGTTCGAGGGAAGTGTTCATGCGGGATTGGCTCTTGGACAGGTTCATTTGAGCCGTGAGCGATGCCGAGTTGGTGTTGACTGACAGTGCCATGCGAATTCTCCCTCTTCTGTGTTTCGTAACGGTGCCGAAATGGCGAAGGCCGGGTGACGATGTCGCGTGAACATCAACTTAAGTTTGAAAAGTTCCCTAGCCGTGAAAAGATATCGAAGCCGTTTCCGAGGACTTGCGAGATTTCTTTCACAAAATTCGGCGGAGGTGAAACTCACACTGAAGATTGGAAGCACGAAGACGCAGTTTTCAAGGGGGGGCATCAACGATCAGCACAACGCGGGAAGCCGTCGTAATCACGCGGCGCGGTGCAGTCGATACGTTGGGCGATAGATGCGGTGCCACTTTCAACGCCGGTACATCAATCGCAATGGCGATTGGAAACTGGGGCATGGCAACCCGACGGCACAAGTATGCCCCACATCTCGGGCGGGGCCGATCGCGTCACAGAATTTCCGCGAATTTCTGAGGTGAAGAATGCCAGCCGTTCGTTCTATGACGGCACGGCCTCTCATCGTGAGGCTGCGGGCATTAGGAATGCCCGCAGAAAAAAGTAGACCGGTCACTCCGTGACCGGAATCTTCGAGTCACGGAGTGACTCGTCTACTTTGAGGGTAAGCGATTTCCTACCGCTGGCCTTACTTAATTGCGTTGATCTGATCGACCTGTCTGGCCCAGTCGAGACCAATCAACCGCAGCACACCCTTTTCAGCGGTGAGCCGGACCTTCAATGAGTCCCCGCCGGGAGTCATGGTGAGACGCAATGAGTCACCCAAGTTTGGAACAGCGACTTCTCGCGCGACCGTTCCCGCTGGAGTGGCCTCCACGGGAGGTGGCGTTCCCACGGCAAATCGGCCGTTGAGCAAGCCCTTGGACCGCTCACCCGCGGGCGCGTCTTCCACCGCGTCGATTGCCTGCTGCAAATGGGCGGGCAATGTTTCGGGATTGCCGATCGCCATCCAAACCGTTTGCTTTCCCTGTCCAATCAAAACTTCGACCTCAGGCCCCACCAACTGCCCGAGCATTTCCGGGATCTCATTGGGAACGACGCTATGAATCACGACGCCACGGTGGATGTCCGCGTTGTCGCAGACCGAACTGAAGTGCCCGGACTTCTCCAAGCGAACGATCAATTGAGGTATGGCCGCGTTCAGAGCCGCAGCTTCCGTACCATGCAAACCAACAATCACCGTCGATTGGCCCCAGCCCTGCCCGACAATCTGTACACCGGCATTGATTCTCGCCCCTTTGAGTGGCTCGTCGAGCAGTTGTTCGACCACGTCCTTGCCCAATGCGTTGAGCGGCCAGTTGATGGCCAGTCCCGCGAGGGCCTTCGGATTGATGAGCGCCGAGAACTCGCTGTGCAATAGGACAAGCTTGTTCCAGCTTCGAGCCAGCTCGCTGCCGGATTCGCTCTGCACCATCAACTCAAGACTCAGTTGATGGCTCTCGGGATCAAGCCGCCCGCCCAGCGTGATCGTTCGCAAATCGAGGATCAGCCGCGTCACCAGTTTGAGCAGTGAGCCACCGACCGCGCGACGCAGCGCCGCTGAGTCCGCCGGTTCGTCGTCCTGAGGCTGCAACCACGGTTCGACCTGATTCTTCAGTTCGTCGATCCAAAGTTCTTTTGACGCGCGCGGGATCTGCCGCAGATCAACATGCACCCCAACGTCGTATTTGTCGCGCAGCCCCTTCGTCAACTGATCGGGCGTCTGCCGCAAGGCACGCAGGGCCTCGACATCATCACCCAACAGAGCGAAGTCCGAACGAAGTAGTACATGGTAGGGACTGCCGGGACGTTCGATCTCGTACCGATCTTTGGCGACCTGATGAAAGCCGACCACGTCAAAGGTGGCGGTCTTCATGAGCTGGTCGATCTGACCGACTGGCAGAAAGATCGTGGCGGGAGGTTCAACGTCGCTCCAAGTCCACATCACACCGAGCGGGCGTTTGCGGTCGATCCCGGCGAAGGCCCGGTAATCTTTGAGTCGGTCTTCGAGTGACTCAGCTAGGTCGGGGCGATCCGCTGCCTCAAAGATCAAATCACATGCGGCCATCGTCCGCCCGAGACTCGACACCCAGAAGACCGCCCAAGGTTGGTTGGCCACTTCCGATTCTCGTGCCGCGATTGCATCGGCTGCAAATCCGATCGGTTGCGTGCCGCAAACCACGAACGCAGCGGCCAATGCTGCTGGCACCATGACCCATGAACGAAACCGGTCGAGCAGCATCGTCCGACCTCCAATAAACAGAAACCCCGGCCATTTTGACCGGGGTTCCCTGATTGACGGTTTGAGTCAAAACATCAATTGGACATCAAGGAACGCTGGTGAGGTTCTTCGTCGTAATCGTGCTGGATGTCGTTACAAGAGAATCCACCCCGATCCCGCCATTCACATTGAGAGTCGTCACTTTACTGAGCGTGATGGCGACCTTGTCAGCTCCACTTCCCAAACTCAAATCGGTCGTGGACGAGTTCACACCAATAATCGAAAGGGAGTCATCACCGGCACCCATGACCGCCACGAGAGTCAGCTTATCGCTGGGGAGAAAGGGAATCGGAGCGAACGTACTCAAGTTATTGATCTTCGTCCCGTTCGATCCTTCGACCGCAATTTTGCCATTCTTGTAAGTCACGGTAACGGTGTTGGGGTTCGCGTCGCCGGTCAGAGTCAGTTTTTTCAGTGCTGCTGAGTACGCAGCCGTGACATTGGAGACAATAACCGGGGGCGGCGCTGGACGCTCTGTGTACGTCCCCGTGATGCGGTAGGTTCCGAGGCTACCATAGTCCGAATACCCTGTACCCAAGACCGTACCCGCGCCGACGCCATCGACTTTTAAGTAATACGTTCCGGCAATCACGGTCTGGCTGATGGAGGCTGTGACATCGGACAGAGGGTTACCACTCGCCACAAGACTGCCAGCAGAGTTATAGACATCCAACTGAATGTCGAGCATTGTGTTTTCCACACCACCAACAGCACTGAGCGTCAACGGTCCGCCCTTGGTAACGATCTTGAACCAGTCTGAATCGGTTGTCTTCTCGATGACACCACCCTGACTGATGCTGAATACTCCATTCAAACTAGTGCCTACGATCGCTGCTGCCGTCCCCTGATCGTTCCCGTGGTCGTCCGCTCGGTAGGTGAAACCGTTCGGCGAGCCAAACCCATTCGAGGTTGCGCTGGTGATGATGGCCAAGTCATCTTCTTGGTTGTTTGCAGCGGAGTACTCCCCTCTGCTCCATTGAACCAAGTTCTGGTAGTACCCGGCACCCATGTGAGGTGCCCAACCCGTGGGACCGAAGCCGTGACCTTGGTAGTACTGCTGAGGTGGTGAGAGCCGGCCATCGTGACTCAGTCCCAGCGTATGACCAACTTCGTGAACCGCTGCATCCGCAAGCACTTTTGGCTCCGCATAGGTTCGAGTCGTATATACAAACGTGGGCGTGTCCGTCGGCAAGTTGAAACTACCGAGATAGGCAACCCCTCCCGCCCCCGGAGCCGGGTCAGGGTTAGATTCTCCGAATACGACGCGTATCCCCCACTGAGTGTCTGGAGTACCGCTGTTCATCAACCGGTCCAAGGTGGGAACCTCAGTGGTAACGTCCACGTCAAACGGAGCGTAACATTCGGCGATCCGCTCCCAAATCTCTTGGATCACGGTCAACTCAGCGTTTGAAAATGTCGGGGTGGCATCGAGAGTGAAGGCCACCGTCGTGATAATCGGACGATCAGGTTCGGGATCAGTGTTCCACCTCGTGCCGATGGTCAGGTGCCCATCGAAATCCAAGTAAATAATCTTGGTGGCGGCAGGACGACTGTGCAGTTGGAACGTCTGGGCGAGTGGGAACTGAGGTGCCGCTACCGTAGCGGCCCGCATCCCGGCCCCAGACTGAGCAAATCTCAAGGGATCGACTCGTGGAATCGCACAGGTGTCTTTGGTGCAGACACAGCTCTGGTCGGGTGAATGACCGGCAGATTGCAGACACAAGGCCGAGTGCCCCGCAGTATCTCCCGTTTGAATAACGGCATCAGTCCTCGTCGGAGAGGCTGACGACAAAAAGTACGCCACCGAGAGAAACACTCCCGAGAAGGCACCCCGGCGAACAATCCTCGAGTGGGTTGAGGAAATGTTTGACGGTTGGAGAAGAGAACGAAACAGATTGGTCACTTTGATTTTCCCCGGATAGGTCGAACCTGTCGGATACGAAGTCGAACGACTCACGCAGATTCTCACCAAACGACACACAAGAATTCAACTGGCTTCTTTTTTTTGACCGGATTTTGAGATCGCAGTCGGACACTTCGACACCGCAACGTCCCCTAGCAGACTGCTGAAAAGCCTTGTAGGACGGGCACTCTTGTCCGTCTTTCTGGTCGAAAATCTGACGGGTAGGAGTACTCGTCCTACCTTTTTCAGCAGGCCGCAAGCTCGATTCAGTTGCCTAAACTTTCATCGAGATGATGGATTGAAAAGAAAACTCCCTTGGCTTGTCGACGAAGTGCGTTTGCGGACTAAAACGTTTGAGCCGAATTATCGACGTGTTGAACAAGGTTGAACGCACCATCCGACTTGGGCGACGGCTGGCAATTACGGTGCGAATTTCGGTGGGGCAAAGTCTACTGGCCCAAGTTGGCTATGGCCGAGGCGAGAAAACTCTGAGACCGTTGATTCAAAACAGCGACGGGACTCCCACGGTGGACTTCCCATTCACGTCGATCTCTCCGACCGCTTCCGCCGCGATCTCGGGCTGTGTTTCCAGACCGTTTTGAGCGACTTCATCTTGTGTGGCAATGTTTTTCACCGGCAATGCCGGTTCACTCGAGCTTGAGCCTGTTGCATCCCCTTGAGCGAGAATCTCGATCTTCTGCTCGGCAGAATCCAGAATGACATAGCACGCACGCAGCAATGCCACTCCGCGTTCAAATCGCGCAAGCGACGACTCCAGCCCGAGTGAGCCATCCTCTAAGTCAGCCACGATCATCTGCAATTCCGTCAGTGACTCTTCAAACGACACGACTGTTGAGGGAGTTTCTGCGGCTTTGCGTTTGGCCACGTTGGCGGTCTCCTTGCAGTTGCTTGGCCCAGCGTGGCCTCTTCCTCGAAAATGCGTCCTATGTTCGGGCCGCACGGTATGTCGATGAGTTGCCTGTCGCAAGGCTGTTGTCGTCGGTTGTTCCGCTGTCGTAGCGGCGCTAGAATCGGCCATCCGCGACAGTCACGTCCCCACATCCATTCCCCGAAGGCCGCTTCGGCAACAACCCGAGAGTCTCCGCATGCTTCCCCGTCGAGAAGTTTTTCCGCACGTCATCGAGATGAATTACCAGGCGAGACAGCGACTGGGGTGTTCCGTCTATCTTGTCCATGATGGCGGAGAATGGCTGCTGATCGATATTGGCTTCGAGGACACGGCCGAAGAGATCATCGAGATGATTCGGCAGATGGACTTTGCCTTGGCGAATTGCAAGTACCTCGTGGCGACTCACGCGGATGTCGATCACATTCAGGGCTTCAAACGTGCGAAGGAACTCCTGCCGAACGCGGTGATGGTGGGACATCCCGAATGCAAACGCCTGTTGGCGGAAGGGGACCGCGTCTTCACTTATGCCGAGATCGCCGCTCAGAACATCTCGATTGATCTGCCGATCATCCACATCGAACAGACGATCAACGAGGGGGACTCACTCAAGCTGGGCGGGCTGTCGTTGGACGTATGGAACACGCCGGGACACACAGGCAGCCAGCTTGCGTTCCGTCTGGGCGACCTGCTGTTTTCGGGAGACAACATTTTCCGTGACGGTTGCGTCGGCAACATTGACGCGCATCACGGCTCGGACCTTCCCGCGTTCATCCAGTCGCTCGAACGCATCCGTGACTGCGATGTGAAATGGTTGCTTCCAAGCCACGGTCCCATCTTTCGGAAGGATCGTGTTCAACTTCAGAAAACGATCGATCGGCTGTCCGAGTACCAGCACATGGCTGACTTTGGAACCTGTGCCGTCGATTGGCCGCTGCTCGATCAGTGGGAAGAGGAACTCGCGCGAGGCTTCGACCCGGACAAAGCGTGACGAGGTCAAAGAGTGTCCTGAATAGATGATTCAAACGTCAGAATCGAATTCAACAGGCTCGTCGGCGATCTCGCTTTCCAACGTTGCGGCTGTTCACGACCGCGGATTTCGATTCGGTTTTCTTCGAGTGTCGCCCGCGATACAGTTCGGCCCGAAATCTGGCCGTCCGCCCAACGAACGGGCAAAAAGCGGCGTAGGCTGAACGCCCGATCCGGTTTGATCCGGCGTTTTCTTCGTGGTTGATGACTTGCTCTGAATGACTCCCTGCCGCTTCGAGGTTTGCATGTCTTTCGCTCAGAATTGGATGCCGTTGCTGTTGGCGGCTGATGAAGCTGTACTCCGAGGAACTCCGGCACAGTGGTCATCCGTGGCGATTGCCGGACTCTTGCTGCTCCTTGGGCTGATCACATTCGCCTACACGACGAAGGCGGGGATCATCGCCCGGGCCACCACGAAGGAAGCGGTTCGCCAGCCCGTTTTCTTGCTGTGCATGGCACTCGCCATGGTGGTCCTGATGGTCAACACGGTGCTGCCGTTCTTTTCGCTCGGTGACGACGTAAAGATGCTGAAGGACTGCGGTCTCGCCACGATCTTGATCTCCGGATTGCTCATCGCGGTCTGGACGGCCAGTACCAGCGTAGCCGAGGAAATTGAAGGCAAGACGGCGATGACGCTGCTGTCCAAGCCGATCACGCGACGGCAGTTCGTCCTCGGCAAGTACATTGGGATCATTCAGGCTGTGCTGTGGTACATGCTGCCGATCACGGTGCTGTTCCTCTACCTCGTCTACTTCAAAGTGGCCTACGATGCGAAAGAGGGGAGCAAGGATCTGCCCGAGTTTGCCGTCCGTATGGCTGAAGTCACGCAGGTCATTCCGGGATTGGTCCTGTTGTTCTTGGAAATCGCAGTGATGTCGGCGGTGAGCGTGGCGATCTCGACCCGGCTACCAATGGTCGTGAACCTGACAAGCTGCTTTGCGATTTTCGTCGTCGGACATCTGACGGGAATCCTCGTGCAGGCGGGCGTCATCCGCTTGGAGTTCGTGCAGTTCATGGCACGCCTGATTGCGACCGTCTTGCCGGGACTGGACCTGTTCAACATCAGCGCGGCAGTGGCGACGGGGGACATGGTTCCGCCCGACTATCTGGCCTACTCGGCACTGTACTGCGGCTGCTATTGCGCGGCAGCGATCCTGCTGGCGTTCATCCTGTTCGAGGAACGCGATCTCGCCTGATCGTCGAGCCTCCGATCGCCGAAGTACCTGTCCGAAAACAATGTCGTCTTTCGCTCCGCGAAAGAA
>JAYTQJ010000339.1:0-9594 GCA_043746775.1 Schlesneria sp. | reverse complement strand
CCATGGTGGGCCGGCGCGACGAAGCGCCGCTGGTCCCACCCTACGCCTCGAGTTATTAACTCCTCTCCCAAAAAGCTGGGGCGAGGGGACACAGTAAGCCAACACTGAGAAAGAGCCTTCATGGCCGGACGCAAACTGACTGTTGTGATCTCGCAAGCACCGGGGAAGAACCCGGTGAAGCGGAACTTGGAAGAAGAGATCGCCACGCGACTGATGCTGTCGGGGACGGCCGAGGTGTCGGTCGTGCCGCATCTGTACGACTTGTCTGCCGATCACACGGGGATGCTGTGGTTGAAGTCGCTCAAGGGAAACTTGGTGGTGCTGGGCTGGCTCTATCCCCGCGCGATCCGGTGGGTTCTCGACCGCAATGGCGTGAAGGGACTGGCCGGGGAGTCGCGGCTGAACCTCGTTGAGAATGACGAAGAGGCTGACGACGACGAAGTCCCTTCCGAAGCAGACGACTCCACTCCACGCGGCATCGGTGCGCTGAACGTCCCGAACCGAGTGATCTACACGATCGACCTGCGCGATCATCCCGGCGCTGAGACCTATGTCACCGAGATCGAGCGGATCGCCGATCTCACTTCGACGCCGCTCGTGCAACTCGGCGGACTGGGACTGAGCAGCCCGTCACGCCTGCCGGTGTTGCCGAGTTCGCCGCCGTCCGATGGGGCGGCGTCCGCGAATGGTATTCATGCGACGAACGATGCCAACGGAAACGATCAGATGGATCGGTCTGAACTGTCCGATCCATCGCAGGCAACGTCCGGCGCGTTTGCCAGCATCGGTTCCCTGTTAGGGATGACTCCGCCGAACGATGCCTCCAACCAACCCGTGATCATTCCGGGTGACGACGTGCGACGGCGCTGGTATCCGGTCATCGACTACAGCCGCTGCACGAATTGCATGGAGTGCATCGACTTCTGCCTGTTCGGCGTCTACGGCGTGGATAACGTCGATCGCATCTTGGTCGAGCAGCAGGACAACTGCAAAAAAGGTTGCCCCGCGTGCAGTCGCGTCTGCCCCGTCAACGCGATCTTCTTCCCCGAACACAAGACTCCCGCGATCGCCGGTGCGGAAGGGGGCGGAGCGATCGACTTCAAGATCGACCTGTCGAAACTGTTCGGCGCACCGTCTCCACTCGACATGGCGATCTTGGAACGAGACACCGAACTCGTGGCCGACGGACGCGATGCCGTCGGTGCCACGGTCGGCATCCCCAAGCGTCAGTGCGGCCAACCTGCCAAGCCGCGCGATGCCCTCGACGATCTGATGGACGGGCTGGATTCGCTCGACGTTTAGCGGCTTGTTGTCACAACCCCACCGGGCTTGCCCCGGTGGCTCGCGGGTCTTTGCACTACTTCAGAAACCAAGCGGAAGCGAGTAGTGCAAAGACCTGATTCCACCGGGGCAAGCCCGGTGGGGTGTTTGTCTTACAGGCTTTTCGCTGGTGGCCTAAGGCGAACAGGCAAGCGTTGGCCGCTCCCAATTGAGTCCTGCGTCCCGTCCCATCAAACCGAATCAAGACCGTCAACAGGCAGAACTCCATGTCGAGTGAAGACCGCCTCTGTCGCGGATACGAATTGGCCGCGAAGGCGTTGTTGAGTGAAGCGATTCCAGCGGGTCCGGCGGCGGGGACGTGGATGGGCGAGTTGTCATCGTCGCCACTTTCGACAGCAACTGCGGTGACGGCGTTTCTGCTCGTCATGCGAAAGCAGCCGGAGCGGGTTGAGACATTGATGCCGCTCGTGGACGGAGGGCTGCGGTGGCTGGTCGCTCACCAGAACGCCGATGGCGGCTGGGGAGACACGGTTCTCAGCCACAGTAACATCTCGACGACGGCACTCGCCTTCGCGAGCTTTCATCTCGCAGCGAGTCATGGAGCCACCATCAATTCCCGACCAGCGCCGAACAGACTCCCTCCCCTCGGCGGGGAGGGTTGGGGAGGGGGGACGATGTGCGAGAAGACGTTGCCACTCCATCAGCCCCCCTCCCTAACCCTCCCCGCCGAGGGGAGGGAACAAGAACGAGGACAAGAGGAGATTGCCGCTTCGACCGTCAGTTCACTGGCTGCGTGTGATGTCACGATGACGGATGCGGCCGCGCGAGCCAAGTCGTACTTCGACCAGCACGGCGGGTTCGAGGCGATTCGCAAGCGGTACGGCAAGGATCACACGTTCTCGGTGCCGATCCTCACGCACTGTGCATTGGCGGGGCTGATCCCGTGGCGAGACATCACGCCGCTGCCGTTTGAGTTGGGGTGTCTTCCGCACTGGTTCTATCGTTGGATTCGGTTGCCGGTCGTCAGCTATGCCCTCCCCGCGCTGATCGCGATCGGCCAAGTGCGGCATCACCTCGCCCCGTCTTGGAACCCGCTGCTGAGATGGATTCGACAAGCCTCCGTCGCGCCCACTCTTCGTAAGTTGGAGAGCATTCAGCCCGAGAGCGGCGGCTTCCTTGAAGCGACTCCGCTGACGAGTTTCGTCACGATGAGCCTTGCTGCGATGGGACAATCGGACCACGCAGTCGCTCGCGCGGGAGTGCGGTTCTTGATCGAGTCGGTTCGTCCCGATGGAAGTTGGCCGATTGATACGAATCTCGCGACATGGGTCACGACGTTGTCGGTCAATGCGCTGGCGAGTGACTCGTTGCCGGTCCAGCAAGGCGAAGCGATCACAGCGTGGCTGCTCGGTCAGCAGCTTCGCATCGTCCATCGGTACACGAACGCCGCGCCGGGCGGATGGGCGTGGACCGATCTTTCGGGGGGAGTCCCAGACGCCGACGACACGCCGGGTGCGATCCTCGCGCTGCTCAAGCTGGCTCCTCAAAACCCGGATGTGTTGTCTGCGGTCGAAGCGGCGGTCACGTGGCTGCTCGATTTGCAGAACAGCGATGGCGGCTGGCCGACGTTCTGTCGAGGCTGGGGGGCGTTACCGTTCGACCGCAGCACCCCCGATCTGACGGCGCATGTGCTGAGGGCATTTCGTGCGTGGCTCAACACTACCCACGCGGTGAGGCGAGACACTGCTCACGTCAGGGCGTTACAGCGACGGGTCGAGCGAGCGGTCTCCTCCGGTTTCGCGTTTCTCGCGCGGACACAGCGGGCTGACGGGACTTGGTTGCCGCTGTGGTTTGGAAACCAGTTCGCGATGGACGATGAGAACCCCGTCTACGGAGTGTCGAAGGGGTTGATGGCCTACCGCGACTGGGAGCGGTTGGATGACGAACAGGCTCAGCGCGCCATGCGTTGGTTGGAATCTGTTCAGAATTCAGATGGCGGCTGGGGGGGGGCGGCCGATACCCCCTCGTCCGTCGAAGAGACGGCTCTCGCGGTGGAAGCGTTCTTGTCGGTCAAAGCGACTGCGGCAGCGTGTACACGCGGATTGGAGTGGCTGCTTGATCGAGTCGAATCAGAAAAGTTTCGTGACCCCGCTCCCATCGGACTGTACTTTGCCAAGCTGTGGTATTTTGAACGCCTTTATCCAATAATCTTCGCGACCTCAGCCTTGGCCCGGGCAATGGAGGCACAACGACACGTAGGGTAAGCGTCTCGCTTGCCCGTCCGTCCACAGGGCCACAGAAACACATGGCCGCAGAAATTGAGAACCGGGCAAGCGAGACGCTTACCCTACGTTTTTTGACGATCCCGCCCCTCCTCCTCCCGACTTCCTCGGCCTTCCGAGTGCTTGATGCCCGCCCCGTGTGGCGTGGTTTGGAACCCTGAAAGGTCCATTCATGATCGCGATGCCCCTCGCCACTTCTGACGACGCCGTGATGACCGAGCCGAACGAATCGGTCGCGGTGGAGACTGCTGTCGCTGAGTCGGCTGCGGACGACTCTACTCACGTCAAAGAGGAGGCTCCCGTCGCAGAAGACAAGCCGCGTCGAGGCCGCAGCACGTCGCATCTCAAGCTGGTCCCCGACACGCTCGAACTGCGCGAGTACATTCGTGAAGCCTCCGAACGTTACGCGACGACGCTCGACAAGAGCCGTCCGTTCAACAAGGCCGCTCTCGAAGCTCATGCCCGCAAACTGCTCGATCAGATTCAGCAGCCCGAGTGCTATCTCGGCTTCGCGATGGTGGTCGTCGGAAACGCCTTTTGGAAGCAGCAGTTCTTGGCGATCCCATTTGAGCGGCGGTTGCTCCTGCTGCCGCATTGCCTCAAGCACGCGGAAGGTTGTCCCGCCGATTACGACGAATTCGGACTCGATTGCGAGAAGTGCGGAGCCTGCTCGATCGCCGACTACAAAGTGAAGGCCGAGAAGCTCGGTTACAAAGTGCTGGTGGCGGAAGGCTCGCCAATCGTCCTCAAGATCATCGTGTCGGGACATGTGGACGGCATCCTCGGCGTCGCCTGCCTCAACGTGCTGGAGAAGGCGATCGACAAAGTCCTGCTCGCTGGAGTCCCCTCGTACGCGGTGCCGCTCCATTCGGGCGACTGCAAGAACACGAAGCTCGATGAATCGTGGGTCTGGCACTGTCTCGACAAGTACGTGCCGCTCGAAGAGCAGCGCACGTCGGGTTATGTCCCGCTGATGCGCGCGTCGAACGCCATGTTCGAGGAACAGTTTGACGAAGTGTTGCCACCCGTGCGGACGGGCGGTTCAGCGGCGGACTCACTCCTCGCTGAAACCGAATCGATCGCACGCGACTGGCTGGTGAAAGGGGGCAAGCGACTCAGGCCCTTTATCACGCTGGCCACTTACGACGCACTGACCGGCGGGGCGGGACTGAGTTCTTCCACCGGTGATTCGCTTCCCAAGTTCCCGCTGGAAGTCCGACGCACGGCGATGGCGATGGAAGCCTTCCACAAGGCGTCGCTCGTCCACGATGACATTCAAGACAACGACCCGTACCGCTACGGCCAAGAGACGCTGCATCGTCGGTATGGCGTCGGCACGGCAATCAATGTCGGTGACTATCTGATCGGGCTGGGCTACCGGCTGATCAGTCAGGGTCGCAAGGAAATGGGGGCCGAGGCGGCGGCCGACATTTTGGATCGCCTCGCCAACGCACACCTCAAGCTGTGCGAAGGGCAAGGTGCGGAACTCCGTTGGACGGGAGCCGACTCGCTCAAGCTGACCGCTCTCGACGCGATGAAGCTTTACGCACTGAAGACCTCGCCCGCGTTTGAAGCGGCGCTCTACTCGGGTCTGCGGATGGCCGGTTCGATGGAGGCTTACGAGGCGATGGTTCCGGCGTTCAGTCGGCACATCGGCGTCGGCTTCCAGATTTTGAACGACCTCTTGGACTGGGAAGAGTTCTCGCCGAACAAGCTCGTCGCCGGTCGCGACGCCGAACTCGCCAAGCCAACGTTGCTGTTGGCTCTCGCCCTCGATCTGGCCAAGGGACCGGTGCGAGGCGAATTGGAAGAGACGATCCTCGCCGATCTGACGGCCGCTGTTCGCTCGGACAAGCTGCGACGGCTCTATCAGAAGCTCGGTGTCTTCGAACGAGCGGAAGCACTCGTTGAGAAATGTCGCAGCCGCGCCGAGGCCCTTGCCGACGACGTTCAATCCGATGCGTTGCGGCAACTCCTCTACTTCCTGATCGACACCGTGCTGGCTCACACCCCCGCGACGCCATCGCCCGCTTCGACCGTGCCGCTGTCGGGGCTGTTGCCGATCATTGGCAACGCGGAACATCGGCAACACAGCGGCAGTGCCGTGAGCGGCTGATGGCTCCGCAGGGTAAGCGTCTCGCTTGCCCGTCTTTTGTTTTGATCGTTTGGGTGGCCAGTGCTGGACTGAGTCCTTGCGAAGTGAGCCCCCGGGGTTTCGCGAAGACGCTCCAACCCCGGCCACCCATCTGTCTTTTGTTTTGACCGGAACCACGGGCAAGCGAGACGCTTACCCTACGTTGAACAAGGCGATTCGCGGCTGATGGCTCATCCTTACTTGTTCCGGTTGGATGATCGCGTCGCGCGGGGCCTTTCGCGCTGGGATGCCGCACGCCGCGCGAAGCATCATCAGTTCCTGCTCACGCAGCAGAACGACGACGGTGGGTTCGGAGGACGCGGGATGCCTTCAGACGAACCGGGTGCGCCGCCGGAAGGTCGCGAGTCGGACCTCTACTACACCGCGTTCGCCATTCGAGCGATGTCGGCCCTGAAGACGTTCATGCCGGATGAGGCTCGGCGAGTCGCTCCATTCTTGGAGGTCTCACGCCATCAGCAGGCGAGCGTGATTGATGTCGTCAGTTGGCTTTATTCGGCGCTGATGGTTCAAGCGACAGCGGGGATTGACCTGCTCGCCCAGGCGGAAGCCAACTGGCCCGAACAGCTCGCCGCGATCTTGGAAGGCTTTCGCACGGCGGACGGTGGCTACGCGAAGACGCACGAAGGATCGCTCGGCAGCACGTATCACTCGTTCCTGGTGGTCCTCTGTTACGAGTTGATCGGTCAGACGTTGCCCAACCCCGACCAGCTCGTTCGATTCGTGCGCGACCGCCAGCGCGATGACGGTGGGTTTGTGGAGATCGCTCCGATGAAGCGGAGCGGCACGAACCCGACCGCCGCCGCCGTTGCCGTCCTGACGATTCACTCGACGATCGGCAAGCATCTGCGCGAGGACGTGCTCGCCTATCTGAACGACGTGCGCGGCGATGAAGGCGGGTTCCAAGCCAACACGCGCATCCCGTTCGCAGACGCCCTCTCGACGTTCACCGGCTATCTCACCTGTCTCGATCTCGACGCGCGCGAGGCTGTCGATACCAAGCGTCTCGAACATTTCATCCTCTCGCTCGAACATCCCCATGGCGGCTTTCGTGCGGCCACTTGGGACCAAGCGACGGATGTCGAATACACGTTCTACGCCCTCGGCACACTCGGCCTGTTGTGGGACGAGCGTGCTTCCGCGGGGCCGGACTCGGCGTAGGGTAAGCGTCTCGCTTGCCCGTTCTTGCCGATAGACCCCGCGCTTGCCAATAGAAGACGGGCAAGCGAGACGCTTACCCTACGGGAGGAACACGCGAATGTTCTCGGACACGGCTGAAACTTCACCTCGCACACGTGGGTAACGCTCACTCATGAAAACAGAAAACGGTTCCACGCGACGTATCACCGTCTCCCTCGCGTCACTCATCGAATATCGTCGCCGAATTTAAAATACATGCTCAATCCATTTGGAGCCTCCTCGTGAAACTGTTTCTGAGATTGCTCGCGCCGTCCGTCGCGTGTGTCGTCCTGATCGCCGCTGTTGTTGTTCGTGCCCAAACGGACGATGGCGCGAATGAGTCCGCCAGCGGTCGCGCTAAGCAGAAAACGGCCGACATCCATTTGGCGGATCGCTTCCGGGAACTCGATAAGAACAGCGACGGCAAGCTGACGCGCGACGAGTTGGGGGCGGGGCTGTTCGAGTTCCTCAACGCCAACGGCGATGACTCAGTCACGCTGGACGAAGCGCGTGAGGTCATTCGTGTGAAAGGGGCCGACACGCTGCGCAAGGCGGCTCGCAACAGTCCGCCTCCAACCACACCGGCACCGGCATCCTCTTCAAAGGGGGATGCAAAAGCAGCGGCCTCTCCAAGCGACGGCTCTCTGCGCGAGGGACCGCAACGGCTGACTCCCGGCGATCACGGCATCGGTCGCCGGTTGTCCGATCTCAAGTTCACCGACATCAATGGGCGGTCGTTCTCACTGAGCGACCTGCACAAAAAGCAGGCCGTGGTGATCGCCTTCACCAACACGACCTGCCCGCTCTGCAAGAAGTACGCGCCGACACTTGCCTCGTTGGAGAAGCAGTTCGCGGAACGACAGGTTGCCTTCGTCTTCGTCAACGCGACGAGCAACGAGAAGCCGGATGCGATTCGCGCGGCGATCAAGTCACATGGTTGGAGCGGCTCGTATGTGCAGGACTCCGACGGCGCAATCGCTCGCGCACTGGGTGCGACTCACACGACCGACGCCTTCGTGATCGACGCTCAACGAACGCTCGTCTATCGCGGTGCGGTCGATGACCAGTACGGCTTCGGCTACTCGAAGGACGCGCCTCGCGCGAAGTATTTGATCTCGGCAATCAATGCCGTGTTGGCGAATGATCGACCTGACATCGCGGCCACGTCGGCTCCAGGCTGCCCGTTGGAACTCGCTCAGGCAAAAGGCGACACGGCCAAGCAAACGGCTTCGACAGGCGGCATCACGTACCACAACCGCATCTCGCGCATCGTGCAGAACAATTGTTTGGCCTGTCATCGTGAAGGGGGCGTCGCACCGTTTGGCCTCGCGACTTTTGAAGAGGTCTCGGCGCAGAGCGGCTCGATTCGTCGAGCGGTCGAAAAAGGAATCATGCCGCCGTGGTTTGCCGCGACGACGAAGGGACAGGTCAGTCCGTTCGCCAACGATTGTTCCTTGGCCGACGCGGACAAGACCGATCTTCTCGCGTGGCTGAGTGCGGGCAAACCGGTCGGTGATCCGGGTGAGGCTCCCGTTCCGCGCGTCTTCGCCAGCGAGTGGCAGATCGGCCAGCCCGATCACGTCGTGCAGTTGCCCACGCCGATCGCCGTCAAAGCGACAGGAACGATGCCGTACCAAAACGTCATCGTGGAGACCGGTCTGACCGAGGACAAGTATCTGAAGGCGATTGAGATCAGGCCGACAGCACGCGAGGTCGTGCATCACGTTTTGGCGTATGTTCTGCCTCCCGCGAAGCAGAGTGAAACCGGCGGTAAAAATCCTGATGAGGACGAAGACGAAACGACCGGCTTCTTCGCGGCGTACGCCCCCGGCTACGACGCACTCCGTTTCAACGACGGTTGCGGCAAGCTGCTGCCCGCTGGATCGAGGCTCAAGTTTCAAATCCACTACACGCCGAACGGCACTGCCACGACCGATCAGTCGATCTTGGGAATGATCTTTCTCGACAAGCGTCCCGAGCATCTGGTCAACGTGACGGGAGTCGCTCAGCCGCGACTGACCATCCCGCCGGGAGCCGACAATCACGAAGTCGTCGCGACGCGCCCGATCCCCAGCGAAGCCACGATCGTCGCCTTCTTCCCGCATATGCACCTCCGTGGAAAAGCCTTTCGCTACGAAGCGATTCTGCCCAGCGGTGAGACTCAAATTCTGCTCGACATCCCTCGCTACGATTTCAACTGGCAGTTGTCGTATCGACTGGCCGAGCCGATCACGCTGCCGGGCGGCTCGACGATCAAAGCGACCGCGTGGTTCGACAACAGCACGCAGAACCCGGCCAACCCCGATGCGACTCGCACCGTGCGTTGGGGACCGCAGACCTACGATGAGATGATGATCGGCTACATCGAGTACTACATGGACGACGGCGTGATCGGTCGCGGCGGTAGCCTGCTGGGAGTCGCGAGTGGCTTGGATTTCAACGCGATCTTCAAACGCTTGGACAAGAACAACGATGACAAGCTGACCGACGCGGAACTCCCCGCAGCCTTTCGCGACCGCCTGTTGCAGTTGGACAAGAACGGCGACGGCGAAATCTCACGGGAAGAGATTCGCCGCCTGAAAAGGTAGCGATCACGCCTCCGGCAGAAATGGTGATCGGGCAAGCCCAGAGCGACTCCCAAGGCCATCGCGTTGTTGAATCTGCGTGTTGGGTGCCACGGTCACGGAGCCTCGACGTGGC
>JAYTQJ010000338.1:0-9597 GCA_043746775.1 Schlesneria sp. | reverse complement strand
CTGTTCCATAAGGCTCATCACGCGGAGCGATGATGGCTACTTTGTGTCGAGATCAATGGGACAAGCCCGGTGGGGTGAGATTCAAATCAGAGGCTGGGATTGATTCCTACGCCTCACGGACCTCGACTGTCTGGACGCCCTCCAGATTTTGCAGCGACTTCACCAGCGCGAGTGGATCGGCTGGCTCTTTCAACCGAACGTTGTAACGCAGGTCGAGCGACAAGCCTTGCCGGGCCGTCACGATTTGTGTGAGTCGATAACTGGTCAACTCTTGCTGAAACAACTCGGTCAACAATGCGGCCGGGTCGTGACCCGAACTCATCCGGATTTCTAACCGATGCTCGGTCCCAGCGGCCGCGAGCTTGGAGCCGTTCGTGGCCATCGCGATCGCGACCAGCGAGACAATCGGGATGCCGATCAAACAGACGCCGAATTGTCCCGAGCCAATCCCCATGCCGACGACAACCGCGAAGATCACGAAGGCCGTATCGCGTGTGTCATCGACCACCGTGCGAAAGCGGACGATCGACAGGGCACCGACCAAACTGAAGGCCTTCGCCACGCTGTTGCCAATCACCAGCGCGGTCATCGCGACGAGAATCGTCAGCAACACCAGCGTCGCCGCAAGCGGCCAGACACTCACGGGCGCATGGCGTCGCGACGCATAGCACGTCCCCGCGACAGCCAGTCCCCCCAAGGCGGAGATCAGCAACCGCAGCGCGACGACACTCCATGTCACGTCAGCACCATTGGTCAAATCGTTCAGCAGCCAGTCGGGCATGGAAGGTCTCGGAGACAGGGGATAGGAAGCAGGGATCAGGAGTCAGGAGGCGGGGGACAGGAAGCGGGAACTCGGGGTGTCTTTACTGACTCCTGCCCCCTGATCCCTGCCCTCTTCTTCCTCACTTCACCTCATCCCGCAGCGGCTTGCCGCTTTGATAGAGCTTGAGATGCTCGGCGAAGTCTTCGTTCTGCGGGTCGAGTTCCAACGTCTTGGTCGCCCATTTGACGGCCGATTTGAAGTCGCCCGCTTCGGCGTGAGCGGCGGCGAGCGTATCGAGGAACTCTTCGTGCTTGTAGCCGGTCTGTTCACACGCGAGCGTGGCCAGCGTGACCGCTTGTTTGCCATCGCGGAACTTCGCGTCCGGGCACGTCGCGCGGAACCACGCGAGATTGTTGGCTGGGAGCGCCTCCTTGGGAGCCAGTTTTGTGGCGGCGGTGAAGTCCGCGAGAGCCTTGTCGAGTTCCCCTTTCTCCACGTGCAACCAGCCGCGCGTGGTGAAGGCCATCGCAAACTGCGGGTCCAGCTTGATCGCGGCAGTCAGGTCCGCGAGCGCCTTGTCCGCCGCTTCGTTCTGGTTGAACAAGGCCGCACGCACGAACAACCCGTACGGATCGGGCTTGGCTCGTTCGATCAGGGATTTGCTGTACGTGATCGCTTCGTCGGAGGTCAGCATCTGATTCCGCTCGACCCAGCCACGCCCTTTCGTCGTGTGGACTTGAAGCTTGGTTCCTTCGATCTCACGCATGAAACACGGCGCGAGAATCTCGAGCGCGGTGGCGGTCGTCTTCGCGTCGATCCGCACGACGGCCTCTTTCTTGGGGAACAAGATCTGATCGGTCAGATCCTCCCCTGCCGCCGACACGGCGGACGCGACGAACACGAGCGAACCCAACAGAACAGGCAACCAAGAGCGACTCACAACGAATCCTTTCCAGTGAAGTGCGAAACAACACCAACCCGCAGCGTGAGCGAGGACGAGCAAGTGTTGTTACCGACTTCACCCGCATCTCTTCCTCGATCACACACTCTCGTCCTCGCTCACGCTGCGGGTTGGTGTGCGAGGTTTGTCGTGAATCTCATTCATCGCGTCAACGGGGCACATCGGAAGCATCGGTTGGTGTCGATTGGGACGCCTGTCGAGTGTCTTTCGTTTTCAACGGTCGCTTCTACAATGGGCCGCTCGTCGCCGGAGCAAGAGGGAAGGAAGCAGGGATCAGGTGTCAGGGTTCAGGAAGCAGGGATCAAGAAGACAAACCTTAAGCGGTGTCTACTGATCCCTGACTCCCGGCCCCTGACTCCTGATCTCTGACTCCTGTCTCCTGACTTCTGCCCCCTTCCTTCTGTCATGCCGGGAGTCATCTGCGTCCATGGGCGAACATTACATCTACACGATTGAGGATCTCCACAAGGCACACGACAAGAAAGAGATCCTGAAGGGGATCTGGCTGTCGTTTTATCCGGGAGCCAAGATCGGCGTGCTGGGACCGAACGGCGCGGGGAAATCGACGCTGCTCAAGATCATGGCTGGCCAAGACAAAGAGTTCATGGGGACTGCCAAGCTGAGTGCGGGCTATGACTGCATTTACGTCCCGCAGGAGCCGGTCCTCAACCCCGAACACACGGTGATGGACGAACTGAACGAGTCGGTCGCTCCCAAGCGGGCGCTCCTCGCCCGGTACGACGAAATCAACGAGCTATTCTCTGATCCGACCGCCGACATCGACAAGCTGATCGCGGAACAGGGCAAGGTTCAGGAACTCATCGACCATCAGAACCTGTGGGAGTTGGATCGCGAACTGGAGATCGCCGCCGATGCGATGCGACTTCCGCCGTTGGAGGCCAAGATCGGCCCGCTGTCCGGCGGTGAGAAACGCCGGATCGCGCTGTGCAAAGCCCTGATGCAGCAGCCCGACTTGCTCCTGCTCGACGAACCGACAAACCACTTGGACGCCGAATCGGTCGCGTGGCTCGAACAGCATCTGCACGACTACAAGGGAACCGTCGTGGCTGTCACCCACGATCGCTACTTCCTCGACAAGAGCTGCCAGTGGATTCTGGAACTCGATCAGGGACGCGGTATCCCGTGGGAAGGGAACTACACGTCGTGGCTCGAACAGAAGCAGGAGCGACTCCGCAAAGAACAGAAGGCGTCGTCGGTGCGCGACCGGACGTTGGAGAAGGAACTCGAATGGGTCCGCAGCTCTCCGAAGGCACGTCAGGCGAAGAGCAAGGCGCGACTGGCTGCCTACGAACAGCTCGTGAAAGAAGAGCAGGAATCGCGGGACGAAACGATCGAACTCCAAATCCCACCCGGCCCGCGTCTGGGTGAGAACGTGGTGATCTTCGACAAGGTGACGAAGGGCTTTGGTGACAAATGCCTCGTTGACCAACTGACCTTTCGGTTGCCTCCCGCCGGGATCGTCGGCGTCATCGGCCCCAACGGTGCCGGTAAGACGACCCTCTTCAAAATGATCATGGGGCTTGAGAAACCCGATTCGGGAACCGTGACCATCGGTGACACGGTCAAGATCGCCTACGTCGAACAGAACCGCGCGTCGCTCGATGGCGAGAAGTCGGTCTACGACAACATCTCCAACGGAGCCGACTATCTGACGTTTGGCAAGATTCGGATCAACACCCGCGCCTACTGCGGCAAGTTCAAGTTCAAGGGCGAGGACCAGCAGAAGCCGGTGAAACTGCTCTCCGGCGGGGAACGCAACCGCTTGCTGCTCGCTCAGACGCTCACCGTCGGAGGCAATTTGCTCCTGCTGGACGAACCGACCAACGATCTCGACATCGAAACGCTGCGGTCGCTCGAAGAAGGGTTGCTCCACTTCAGCGGCTGTGCCGTGGTCATCAGCCACGATCGTTGGTTCTTGGACCGCGTGGCAACGCACATCCTCGCGTTTGAAGGGGACAGCGAAGTCGTCTGGCACGAAGGAAACTTCGAGAGCTACGAAATCCTGCGTCACCAACGACTCGGTGCCGATGCCGACCAGCCACGCCGCATCAAGTACAAGCCGCTATCGAAGTAGCCCACGTCAGGGGGTAAGCACTCGCAACTGGAACTTGCACGGCTGGAACTGGCTCGTTTCACCGCGTGGGCAACGCCCCGCGCGTCGGATGGCGAAACAGCGTTCCACATCGCGCGACGCGCGGGGCGTTGCCCACGTGGTGAAACGACTGTGCGTTAATTTCGGCCGAGCAAGGTATAGCCATGCGAGGCAGAAATTCATTCGACGCTTGGATCGGATAAACCGAACTCGGCGATGTCGAGAGCGAGAGCGGCGCGGTAGTCGGCCTGCGATTCAAAGTAGTGGAGCAGCGCTTCGATCTCGACGACGCGTGCGTCGAACGTGGCCGCTTCGCGGAGATTGAGCAGCAGCAGATCGCTGTCACCCTTCTCCAGCTTCACGGCCTCGAACCGTTCCATCCGTTCGTTGAGCTTGACGCTCTGTTGGGCCTTGTCGATCGAGCGATAGGCAGCCTCGATCGTGACCACGGCGTTCTGCACTTCGGTGGCGATTTTGTTCTCGGCGAACTGGCGTTTGGTGGCGATCTGGACCAGTTTCCCTTCGACCGCCGTCCGCTTGCCGAGCGCTTTGCGACGTTGCAGCGGGACGGAGAAGCTCAATCCCGCTTCCGATTGAAACGGCGTCTTCGATCCCTTCTTGTCGGTCTCCGCTCCCACGTCCTTGGCCGACCACAGGTTCGCGTCGAGTTCCGGGAGTGTCTGGTTCTCGGCCTGCTGGAGATCGATCTGTGCCATGCGGTGTTGGAAGTCGAGTTCCACCAACTCGGGCCGTCGCGCGATGGCCTCCGCGACATCCAGCGGCAACTTGTCCGCCGTCACGGGTGTCGGTGCAGGGAACCAAACGGGCAACTGGTCCTCAGTCGGAACAAGCGGCTGGCCATCGGGTGTTCTCAAGAACAGAGAGAGCTTGATGGCGTAGGTCTTCAGTTTTCGCTCGGCCTCAATCAGCTTGACTTGTCGCGACAGGATCAGGCGATGGTTGTCGATGAGCAGCGCTTCGGGCCGCGCTCCCGCTTTGACCTGTCCTTCAATCTGAGCGTCTCGTTCTTCAGCCAGTGCCAGCAACTCGCGCGAGATGCGCAGTTGGAGTCCCGCCGCCACCCAGTCCCAATAGGCGTACGAGCCAGCGCGGATGAACTCGATGATCTGAGCCTGAATGAACGGCTCGACCGCGCTCACGCCATAGGTCGTTTTCCAGAGCGTCGCTCGTCGTTCGTCGATCGTCCGGTTCTGAAGAAGTGGGATGCGAATGCCCGCACCGAATTCACCGCCGTCGTTGGTCTCGCGGTTGCCGTACCACGGCTCGAAGTTGCCGCGGCCGAGCTTGTAGCCACCGAAGACCTCACCACCCCACATCGTCGGCTGCTCAAAGCCGACTCCATTGCGATAGGTCTGATAGAAGCCGAGCGGCGTGTTGTTGGTGTCGGCCTTGAGCTTCAAGTCCCACGCCCCTTCGGCGGAGAGCTGCTCACCCGCAGCGATGTTTCGTCCGTAGAAGGCGATCTGGAGCAGCGGGTATGTCGCGTAGATCGACTGCACGACCGTGTTGAGTTGCACTGGCTCGCTCATTGCGCCAGAGGCATCGACCGCGAGAGGCTGGAATGCCGCAGAGCCTTCGTTGTTCGCATCCGACTTGATGGAGGCTCGCCTCGCATCGAGTGCGACCTGTTCGCTTGTCGTCTCATCGCTCGATGAGACCGGGATGATGTCGCCACGAGACTTTTGACGTTCGAGTTGTGTCTCTCCCGTTGTCTCAGCGTCCGATGACGGCTCGATGGAACGGCTGTCACTAACAGAGTTGGCCGCCACGCGGTGGCCATCCGTTCGCAGCGCCGGATCGTCCTTCGTCAGCATTGATCGCGTCGAACGACAGCTCGTCGCGACCAATGGAATGAGCAACAACAGAACGATGCGACGGTTCATCACTTCTTGCCTCGTAACAGTTTCTCGCCGTCCTTCTTCGGTTCGTCCATCGCGACGACCGGTGGGAAGCCATTCATCTGACGCCAGATTTCCCAACCCAACGGGACTTCATTCAGCAACACCCAGCCGTTGGCTCGTACTCCTTGGCGGAGGATCATTTCGTTCGGCCACGGGGCTTCGTCGGGGTCGGGCAGGATGAGAACACGGAATTTTCCCTGTCCGTCATCCGTGGAATCGACGACCGAGACGATCCCGCCAAACGTCCCGACTGCTGCCGAAGGCCATCCCGAAAACTGCACGGCGGGCCAGCCTTCAAACTGCAAGCGGACCTTGCGCGGGTGTCCTGCCGCGTCCTTCGAGGAGACCAGCGGTGCATCGTTGCCATCGACCTTGATGGCGACCGCCCGATCTGGCGACGAAGGGACCAGCTCCAGCAACGAGCTTCCCTGCGAAACGATCTGTCCTCCCTGAGAGACCTTCAGCTTGAAGATGTAGCCGTCCTGAGGCGCAAGGACCGGCTGCTTCTGCATCGTCAGTTTGGCGTTAATGTCGGCAATTTCCTTTTCCGTGGCAGCAAAGTCTCCTTTGGACTTTTCGTATACGGCGGTCGAGCTGTCGATCTTGGCCTGCGCTTCCCGCGTCTTCGCGACCAGTTCCGCCTTCTTCCCGACCAGTTCATTCGCGGCGGCCTTCACGTAGGAACGAGCCTGTTCGACCTTGGCATTGGCTTCCTCGGACTGTCTCACCGCCCGTTCCCAATCAAACTGCGAGCCGACTTTCTGATCGAGCAACTCCTTGCGTCGGACGCGATCTTTCTCGGATTGCTCCGCCGCCGCGAGTGCCCCCTTCAGCCCTTCCTCTTCAGCCTTCAACTTCTGCTCGGCCACCTTGATGAACTCGACTCCGGCCAAAATGACCTGTTCCTTCACGTCCTTGAACGCCTGGACGTTCTCGAAGTAGGCGTTGACGATCGTGCGGTCCGCTTCGAGCTTCCGCTCAGTCGCCGCCAGTTGCAGACCCATCTGCGTCCGAATGTCGGTGTCGATCACTTCAATGTCGAAGAGTCTGTCACCCTCTTTCACCATGGCCCCTTCAATGAGCGTCGGCTGCCAATTGACGATCCGCCCCGAGATCGGAGCGTCCACGTCCTGATGCCGCTGATTCGAGTCGAACGCCACGACCTGCCCCTTGCCAGCCGCCGTCTGCTGCCACGGCACGGCGAACATGGCGATGAGCGACAGGATCAATGAGAACAACAACACGCGCGCGATCCGACGCGCGAGGAGGGATGAGTGCGTCAAACGGAGCGCCGGAAACGTACGTTCCAAGGCGTAACGGTCGTTGGGGGTCAGAGCCACAGCAAGAGAAGGAGATGCTGAGGATGAGGCTGATGCTGTCATGGTTGTTCCGTTTCTGTTCCGGCCAATTCCGCGTGCGTTGACGTTCGGCTGTCGGGCCTTCCGTAGGGTAAGCGTCTCGCTTGCCCGTCAGTGCCGTATTGCCCATGACCGTGTTGCCGCTGAAACACGGGCAAGCGAGACGCTTACCCTACGTGTGCGACATCAGCTTTGCCGTTCGAGGAAATCGGCTGGCCAAGTCGAGTCGTCCTGTCAGGATCAGCAACGTTCCCGTGATAGTGTGTGACTGCAAATTCGAGAGGAGTGGATCGAGCAGCTCGCTGGGAAGTCGATCCAGCAGACCGTCGATCACGAGCAGTTTCGGCTGCCCCGCGATGGCGCGAGCGATCATCAGGCGAACCTGCTGTGAATCCGAGAGAGGTGCGCCGTCGCTGAACAACACCGTCCCCAAGCCCTCTGGCAGCGCGGCCACTTCATCGTGCAGACCCACCGTCCGGAGGGCCTCGCGAATCACCGCTCCATCGACGTTGGTGCGGCCGAGATGAATGTTCTCTTCGATCGTTCCAGCCAGAATCTCCACATTGCGGATCAGCGCCACATGACGCCTCAACACGTCCGGCGACAGTTCGCGGACATCGCATCCGCCGAGCTGCACCGTTCCGCCATCAGGAGCTTCGAGTCCAAACAGCATGTCGGCCAGCAGGCTCTTTCCCGAACCGCTCACACCCCACACGGCGGTATGTTGCCCCGACGCGATCAGCAGCGATGTCGGTTCGTGATGGGACTGAAGTGAGCTTGCCGATTCACTCGACGACTCGCTCACATTGCTGAAGAGCGGTGAAGTCGATTGATCCTGCGACCAGACGAATCGCGGCGAACGAATCTCCGCCAGCGGGGCATCGGCCAACACGCGCAGCGAAGTTCCCCCTTTCTCCAGCGGGATATCGGACAGGTGTCCGAGTTTGTCCATCGCCGCCATCAGGTCGAAGAATGCTTCGATGTGCTTGGCGAGTTTCGCGAACGAACCAACGATCATCGTCACGATCAGCTCGGCCGCGACGAGTTGCCCGAGCGTCAGTTGCTCGTGCATCACCAGATAGCCACCCAGCCCGAGCAGCGTGGTGCTGGCGAGTGCTTGGATGGCGAAGAGGCTCAGAATCTGTCGGAGCAAGACTCGGAAGTGACTGCGTCGGGCGGTCAGATAGTCGGCGGTCAGCCTGTCAGCGCGAGCCAACGCGAAGTCGGCACCGCCTGCCAATCGGAAGGCCAACGGACATCGAACGACATCTTCCAACCAAGCGAGGATGCGGTACTTCTCGACCGACTCGCGAATGGCAGTCCGCGTTCCGCCTCGCCCCATCACAAGAACGACAAACAACAAGAGCGCCAGCAACAACAGGTCATAGCCGAGCAAAAACGGATGGTAGAACGCGAGCAATGTCATCCCGATGACCGTCGTCAACACGACCGCCAAACCATCGACCAACAGGCCAGCAACAACCTTCTGGACCGTGGCGATATCAAGAAAGCGGTTGATCAACTCGGGACCGTTCGTCTGACGGAGCGACTGAAAATCGGCTCGCGGCAATCGCAGCGACAAGTCAGCCACCGTGCGCGCGAACAGCCGCTGCTGAATCAATTCCACCACGAAGACGTTCAGAGTTTGCAGCGCTCCCATGAAGCCCAAGCAACCAAGCAACAGCAGCGACAACACGATGATCGGCTGATAGAGCGTTCCGAACGTCACCGTTCTGACCAGTTGTTGACCAGCAATCGGGACGGCCGTCGCTAGCAGCGCAATCACCAGCCCGATCACGAACAACACCCCGATGTCGCTCATCTCGGGACGCAGCATCTGCCAGAAGCGACTCAGCGGTGAAGCATGATGCCCGTGATCATTCCCGTGATCATGCCCCTCGTGTTGCAGACTCCCCGTCCCCACCGCGATCCAGTGAACCAACTGCTGTCGGTCTCCCGCCGCGATCAGTTTGGCCAGCCGTCGCTGTGACGATTTCGTTCCCACTGAAGTCGAGTCGCTCCACTGAGTCACCACGTTTCCATGGCGGTCTTTCGTCACGAGCAGGAAACGCCTCGAAGCACGATGCCACGTCAGCAGGCCCACACCCGATGAGACGAGATCGAAGGCCGAGTTCGACGTGGCAGTGAACTCATCAAACTTCAAACTCACCGCGCGACCGGCATCCAAAAACCAACGCGCCCAATTCGCCTCGATCTCCCCAGGCGTCGCAGCCACCGCTTCATTGACTGCTCGCCGCAGCTCAGTCTGCTCCACCGAATTTGTTGCCGATCGAGCCAGCCGCTCAAACATTACCGATGTCACTTCGGACGCTTCTTGAACCAATTCTTCCTTCATTCTGTGGATCTACCTGCTGCTTGAGTGTCGTGTGCAACTATCAAGAATCCGTCCGTATCTTTCGGGGAACCGCCTTAGCAGCCTGTTGAAAAAGGATTGTTGGGAGGGCGAGGCTCCCGCCGAG
>JAYTQJ010000337.1:0-4189 GCA_043746775.1 Schlesneria sp. | reverse complement strand
CCAGGGCGGCGCTCCCGTTGGTCGCTTGCCCTGGGCTAACTTAGGACTGCCCCGTTGGGGCGAAAATCCGAAATTGCGCAACTTCAAAACTTGCGCGTCGGGCTAGTTTTGAGATGCTCCGTTGTGAGAACCGCACTAACCGGACTGTTCCATGCCCAACGACCAACCATTCCGAATCGCGCTGCTGGTGGGAATCAGTCTCGCCGTGCCTGTGATGGCGTACTTTCGGATTCGCTCGCAGCTCACCGGTGAACGGCTCGACCGTCGGCAGGAAGGGTGGTTCATTCTGATCGCTTTGCGACTGGTGGCGGCAATTGGGGCAGCGGTGATGATCGCGTTTCTGGTCGATCCGTCACTCACACGCTGGTCCTCGTTGCCACTGCCAGACTGGCTCCGATGGAGCGGCATCGCGATCGGAGCCGTAGCCTGTGTGTGGGTCATCTGGACGTTCAGCCATCTCGGCAAGAACCTGACCGACACGGTGGTGACGCGGCGCGAGCACACGCTGATCACATCCGGCCCCTATCGTTGGATTCGACATCCGTTCTACATCGGCGTCGCGGGAACGGTTGTCGCCGCATCACTGGCGACGACGAATTGGTTCGTGGCCATCACGGGGCTCATCGTGCTGGCGCTGTTGGTCGCACGAACCGATCGCGAGGAGGCCAAGCTGGTCGAACGGTTCGGCGATGAGTATCAAACGTACATGACTCAAACGGGAAGGTTCTGGCCCCGATGGCGAGCGTGAGCCGGAGGCTCGTGCTGGCTTTCTAAAACTCATGCGGCACAAAGTGAGAGGTTTCCGAGCGGGGCGGCGTAAGCCCAATGGCACTCACTTTGCCTGCAAAGTAGCAGGCACACTCCGTGTGCCGTCCGCATTTCGCCGGTTACGGCACATGGAATGTGCCTACTACTTTCCAAAGTGAGTGCCATTGGGCGAAAGCCCCCCGGTTCTTCCAATGCAGGCTTACGCCCCCCCGCTCGGAGGTCTCAACACTGACCGCACGAGTTATAAACAGAGAACTCTAAACGTCCTCCCACCTCGGACCACATCCATGCCTGGAGCCACTCTCGCTGCCGACCTTTGGATTAGCGAATACCTCACGCCACACGATGTGTGGCAGCACGGGGTCGAGCGGATTTTGGCTCATCGTCAAACAGCGTTTCAGGAGATGTACGTCGTTGAGAGCGGAGCCTATGGCAAAGCGCTCGTCCTTGATGGCAAGTGGCAGACCTGCACGGGGGACGAGTTCCTCTATCACGAGCCACTCGTTCACACGCCGTTCGTGGTGCATGGGTCTCCGCGACGAGTCCTCATCGCGGGGGGAGCCGATGGCGGGGCGGCGCGTGAAGCGTTGAAATGGCACAACGTCGAAGAGATCGTGGTCGCCGACATTGATGGCGACGCCGTGGCCGCGTGTCGCGAGTGGTTGCCCGAGATTCATCAGGGGGCGTTCGATGATCCTCGCGTGAGGATCGAGATCGGCGACGCTTACGACTTCATCGCGAACTCGCACGGCTGGGATGTCATCATCTCCGACCTGACCGATCCGATTGAACACGGCCCCGCGTTCAAACTCTTCACGCGCGAGTTCTTCGAGCTGTGTCAGAACGCCCTCGCGCCGGGCGGCGTCTTCGTCAACCAAGCCGGTTCGCTGTCGCCACCGCTTCTGGATTTGTTGGCTCGCACCGTGAAGACGATTGGTTCTGTGTTCGCTCACACGACCGTCATTCAAGCCAACGTCCCGACGTATGGCTCGCCGTGGGGAATGGCCCTCGCCAGCGACAAGCCGATCGACACGCAGCCCGGCATCGCGGCGACCGACGCACTGCTGGCCTCGGACACGAACGGCCGCTTCCGCATGTTCGACGGCCAGACATTGCTCGGCCTGCTCCAGATGCCGAAGTATTTGCGAGACCGCCTCGCCACCGAAACGGTGATCTACTCGCTCACCAACCCGCCCAAGTTCTTTAGTTCGGCTGTCTGAGTTGTGCAGATGTAGGGTGGGACCAGCGGCGCTTCGCCGCGCCGGCCCACCATGATTCTCTGTTGCGCCGTGATGGTGGACCGGCGCTCGAAGCGAGCTTGTCCCACCCTACAGGAAGTCAGACAGTCGAATTCGCCGTTCGCCAGGAGACACATGATGCTGCCGCTCACCACACGCCGCCATTTCTTACAAGCCGCTACAACGGGAACCTGCTTGGCTCCCTACGTCTGGACCAGCGGAGCCGATGAAGTCACAAAGCCGAAGTCCAAAAACGACCGACTGCGGATCGGCTCGATCGGCATGAGGTATCAAGGCTCGGTCATCGCAGACAAGGCTCAAGAGTTCGGCGACATCGTGGCCATTTGTGACGTGGACCGGCAGATCGCCGACAAAGCGAAGGCTCAGTTCGGCGGCAAGGCCGACATCTATGAAGACTATCGCGAGCTGCTCGCGCGGCCCGATGTCGATGTCGTCACGATTGGGACTCCCGACCATTGGCACGCGCAGATGCTGATCGACGCCTGCCAAGCGGGCAAAGATGTTTACTGCGAGAAGCCGCTGACGCTGACCGTCGCTGAAGGGCAGCGCATCATCGAAGTGGTTCGCGAGACGAAGCGGATCGTGCAGGTCGGCACGTGGCAGCGGAGTGACTCGCGCTTTCGACTCGCCTGCGAATTGGTGAGGTCCGGCCGCATCGGGCAACTGCAAAAAGTGACGGTGGTCCTCGGCAAGAACATTGCTGGCGGACCGTTCACGCCGCAACAGCCACCGGCTCATTTGAATTGGAACCAATGGCAGGGACCAACGCCCGACGTGCCCTACATTCCCGAGCGATGTCATTACACCTTCCGCTGGTGGTACGACTACTCGGGCGGGCAGATGACAGATTGGGGGGCACATCACGTGGATATCGCGCAGTGGGCGATGGGGGCAGAGCAGGCAGGCCCGACCAAGATCGAGACGACCGCCAAATTCCCTCAGGTTGAGCACGGCTACACCGTCGCGCTCGACTTCGACGTGAAGCTGACCTACGCGAACGGCGTCGTCATGGAGATCAAGGACACCGACCGCAACGGTATTTTGTTCGAGGGGACTGAAGGCCGCTTGTTCGTGAACCGCGGCACCGTGTCCGGCAAGCCGGTGGAAGACCTCGCCACGAAGCCACTCCGTCGCGAAGACTTCACGCTCTACAACAACGACAACCTGTCGAGGCCCGAACGCGCGGGCAAGCTCGACGCGATCATCAATCACATGGGCAACTTCTACGACTGCGTCCTCAGTCGCCAGCCGCCGCTGGCGGGTGTCGCCAGCCAGCATCGTTCGGTCAGCGTGTGCCATCTCGCCAACATCTCGATGCGACTCGGCAGACCATTGGCGTGGAACCCGGATGCCGAACGGTTCGTCGATGATGTCGAAGCCAACCGCTGGCTAAGCCGCGAGCGCCGCAAAGGGTTCGAGCTGGGTTGATCATTTAGGATCGGCGCATCAATCACGGTCGTAAATGGGGGTGCCACGGTCACGGAGTCTTCGACGTGGCCGTGTGACGAGGGAACACGCTTTCTTCCCTCCCACTGCCATGTCGAAGACTCCGTGACCGTGGCACCCACATTCTTGTCAGGTATTGATGCGCCGGCCCCAACCGGCTTCGATCACGGCGTCCTCATTTGCCCGCCGATCGGTTACGAGCAACTTCACTCTCATCGCAGCCTGCGACACTTGGCCGACCGACTCGCACAGGAAAAAGTCCCGGTCGTGCGGTTCGACTGGCATGGGACGGGCGACTCGGCTGGAGTCGATGAAGACTCCGCACGTCTCGCCACTTGGCTGGCCAACATTCGCGATGCCGTGCAATGGATGCGAGGGCAGCTCGGTTGTCGGCAGATCAGTCTGGTGGGACTGCGCCTCGGTGGGACGCTGGCCGCGCTGGTGGCTGCGGAGCTGGAGATCGAAAATCTCGTGCTGTGGTCTCCCGTCACGAAGGGCCGCGCGTATGTCCGCGAGATGAAGGCGATCAGCCTCACGGCGGAAGCCGCACCGCGTACCGCTGATGCCGACGGCTGCATCGAAGCGGCCGGGTTCGTCCTCAGTGCCGAAACCGCTGGCGACTTGAGTCAGCTCGACCTGCTGACATCGTTCGCGATCAAGGATGAAGCCTCTGAGCGGGGTGGCGTAAGCCCCCTGGCTCTTGGGCGTCAGCCCGT
>JAYTQJ010000336.1:0-4198 GCA_043746775.1 Schlesneria sp. | reverse complement strand
TCCCCTGAATCGGCGCGGGTTTCAAAAGTCGCGGCAATCCTCGTCACAGCCGATTCAGGGGACTCACGTCCCCCGCTCCGAAAGACAGATGCGCTGACGCTTGCGCCGCGAGCCGACCGCCGCACGCTGATTCGTCGCGTGACGTTCGATCTCATCGGACTGCCGCCGACGCCGGATGAGGTCGCAGAGTTCGAGGCCGATCTCGCGCCTGATGCGTTCGAGCGACTCGTGGATCGGCTGCTCGCGTCGCCCAAGTATGGCGAGCGATGGGGGCGACACTGGCTCGACGTGGCTCGCTATGCCGACACGAAGGGCTATGTCTTCTTCGAGGAGCGGACGTATCCGTGGGCCTACGCGTACCGCGACTACGTGGTTCGATCTCTCAATGAAGACAAGCCGTATGACCAGTTCGTAACCGAGCAATTGGCGGCGGACTTGTTGGAGAGTGAGGCGCTGGATGATTTGGCTGACCGCTCGAAGAACCCCTCACCCTCGGCTCCTCTTCCCGCAAAGCCGGGGCGAGGGGAGCGAGCGGAACAGCTTCCGGCACTCGGGTTCCTCACGGTCGGGTCGCACTTCATGGGGAACGTTCACGACATCGTTGATGATCGGATCGATGTGGTGACGCGCGGGTTGATGGGACTCACCGTCACTTGTGCTCGTTGCCACGATCACAAATACGACCCGATCCCGACGGCCGACTATTACTCGCTCTACGGCGTCTTCCGCAGCACGACCGAGCCACTCGTGCTGCCGCTGTTCTCGCCTCCGAACGACACGCCCGACTATCGCCGCTTCACGGCCGAGCTATCGCTGAGGCAACAAAAGCTCGACGACTTCGTGTTTCAAAAACACGCGGCGCTGGTCGAAGGGGCACGGACTCGCGTCGGGGAATATCTGCTCGCCGCCAAAGCCGCGAACGAGAAGCCCGCGACCGACGACTTCATGCTGATCGCCGATCCCGGTGATCTCAACCCGGCGATGATCGTCCGTTGGCAAGCGTATTTGGGGAAGGTTGAGGGTCGAGGGTTGAAGGTTGAGGGGCAGCAGGATCGGCTGGCGAGTCATCCCGTGTGGGGGCCGTGGTTCGCGTTGGCGGCATTGCCGGAAGAGCGATTCAAAGACGAGGCTGCGACTCTGTGCAGCGGGCTTGTGAGTGCAGCGTCTGCCGAGCGTCGTGCTGTAACGACGGTCATCGTGCAACCAAAAAAACAACCCGCTTCCTCTGACCCTCAACCCTCAACCCTCGACCCTCAACTCACTAACCGCCTCGTCGTGATGGCTGTGCGTGGTGAACAGCCGCCGGCGTCGCTGAACGAGGTTGCCGCGCGGTATGGCGAGCTGATGAAGTCGGTCCATCTCAAGTGGCAGGCAGTGTTGCGTGAAGCGGTGATTCTCAAGCGGCCTGCGCCAGCGAGGTTCGACAATCCTGATGAAGAAGAGCTGCGGATCGAGCTGTACGGCGAGGCGGCTCCCGCCAACGTGCCGCTCATTTTTGGTTGGGGCTTTCTCTCGTTGCTGCCGGATCGAGCGTCGCAGGGTGAGTACCAAAAAGTTTTGAAAGAGGTCGAGCAGTGGTTGATCGGCGGACCCGGTGCGCCTCCGCGCGCGATGGTGCTTAACGACGGAGAGACCTTCGATCCGCGCGTCTTCGTGCGCGGCAACCCGCATCGTTTGGGTGACGCAGTGCCGCGCCAGTTCTTGTCGGCCATCGAGCGCGGTGAACGGAAGCCGTTCGCGCACGGGAGCGGTCGGTTGGAGTTGGCTCGCGCGATCGTCGATCCCTCCAATCCGCTGACATCGCGCGTGATGGTCAATCGCGTCTGGCAACACCACTTCGGCACGGGCCTCGTCCGCACGCCGGGTGACTTCGGAATGAGAAGCGACCCGCCGACGCATCCCGAGTTGTTGGACTGGCTCGCGGACGAATTCACTGGAATGACGGCGACCGGAACAATGCCACGGCCAGCTTCGCACTCACCACTCGTCACACACCACTCGCCACCCACACAGCGAGCGTGGTCGCTCAAGCGTCTTCATCGGCTCATGCTGGCGAGCCGCGTTTACCAGCAGTCGAGTCAGCCGCCCAGTGGCTTCGATGCCGATCCCGAGAACCGGTTGATGGGTCATGCGAATCGGAAGCGGCTCGATTTTGAAGCGACGCGCGATGCGCTGCTGTTCGTCACCGGGCAGCTTGATGACCGACTCGGCGGCCCGGCGCAACCGATGTTGGACGGAGGCTTTCATCCGCGACGCACGCTCTACGCGCACCTCGATCGGCTCGACCCTCCGAGTCTGCTGAGCGTCTTCGACTTCCCGAGCCTCGCCGCGACGAGTGCCTCGCGCGATACGACGACGGTCTCGCCCCAAGCCCTCTTCCTGATGAACGGCCCGCTGGTAGCGACCGTCTCGCAGTGGATCGTGCAACGCAGTGATGTGACTCGCGCACCGGACACGTCCTCGCGTGTAAGGCATTTGACGCGCATCCTGTTCTCTCGCGAACCGACCACAGCGGAAGAGCGACTTGCCGAGGAGTTCCTCGGTTCGCAGCCGTCACCGACCGCGTGGCAACACTTCGCGCAGGCGCTGCTGCTGACGAACGAGTTCGTGTTCGTGGACTGAAGAGGGAAAAGTGTGACCACAGATTTCACGGATGGGCACAGATAAGACGAAGTGGGAGCACGGTGGTTCCTTATCCCCCACTCTCCTTCCGTCTCAGGGGGAGAGGACAAGAAGCCAAGATGCTCCCTCGTGCCCTGTCCGTTCTTAATTTGGAGGTAGCTGAAGTCGTGAGACTTCAGAAAACGCAGAACTCTTACGAGCTCGGCTACCCCCAAAATTAAGACCTGACGGGGCACTAACTCCCTCTTCGTCTGATCTGCTTATCTGTGCCCATCGGTGAAATCTGTGGTCACACTTCTTTCTTGGGCCGACATCGTTCCGCTCGTGTTCTCACACAGAGACCGGCAGTTTCACTGTGGACTCTGTTGAGGGAACGCCACGTCCCGGCAGTGTTGTCGCGAGTTGTCCATTCCGCGTGGTTTGACTGACCGGAGCGGGTTGGGTGTGAGTGGGCTGCTGAGCGATGGCAGGTTCTGGCGGCAGCAGGATGTGACCAGTAGACTTCGGCCCGCTCGGTCACGGTTTGACCGGCTTCCTTTTCTGGGGACTTTCATGCCGACCGCCCTGCCTGTACGTACCGGGTTCCGTGTTGCTGGTTCAGAGGTAACGCCGCCCGAGTACGCTCATCCTCCGCTCGTCGAGAGTTGGCTGGCGGTCGAGTTCGTGGAAGGTCGAGATCGATTTGAGGTCGATGCCGCTCATTTGCGTGAACGGCTCGGTCCCGAATGGTCCGGTTCGTGGCAGGCCGTGGGAGACGATGCCCGGTCGGATGATCGACAGATTCGTAACGTCATGGGGGATCGCGCCGTGCGACTGACGACGCGCGGGTTCGCATTCGGGTGGCTCGGCCATCAAGGAGAAAGGTATCCCCGTTACGAGACGATTCGAGACGGTTTTGTTGCAGCACTCGATGCCGTGCGCGATGTGGCTCATCACGCTCATAAGGAGATCGTGCCGCGACGCTGGTCGGTCCGTTACGCGAACCGCATCCCGCAGGGAACCGTCTGGATGACGCCGGGAGATTGGTCGTTCTTCCGCCTCTGGCAACCGGTCCCGTTAAAACCACTCGGAATCGGGTGCGAGGGATACAAGGCTCGCTGGGAAGTGCCGCTCGACGCCGAACGAGGTTCACTGACAGTCAAGTTTCGCCACGACCTTGAGGCTGGCGGCGCGAGTGGTCAGGACGAGGGACTCGGTCAGGTATGGATGACGTTACAGGCGAAAGGTCCGACCGATGGCAACGATGCCGAATTGTTTGAAGGCTTGGATTACGGCCGTGAAGTGATCGTGCGGGCGTTCAATGAGTTGGTCACAGTCGATGCGAAGACGTACTGGGGCGTCGCCCGCCGCGCGCGATGACGGGTGGAGACGATCGATCTTTCCATCGTTGTGCGTTGTGTGCCTCGCACGGCTGAGATTGTGACGCAGCGTCGTTGCCCACGCGGTAAAACCTCGCGCGGTCCAAAGCCGGTCTTGGTGAGCCGGGTGGCGTCAGCCCCCGGATTTCATGAGCAAAGAGTCCGGGGGCTGACGCCCAATGGCACTGCCTTTGTCGTCTTTCGCTCCGCGAAAGAGC
>JAYTQJ010000335.1:0-4199 GCA_043746775.1 Schlesneria sp. | reverse complement strand
CGCGGAGCGATGATGGCTACTTTAATAACAGGGGGCTAACGCCGCCTCGCTCCGAAAGACAAAGCGAACTCTTTACCTCTCCACAGGATTGCCTGATGACTACTGATGTTTCTTGGGTCCAAGCGCGTGACGTTCACAAGTCTTTCAAACGAGGCAGTGAGATCGTGGATGTGCTGAACGGCCTCAATCTCGACGTTCACTCGGGCGAGTTTGTCGGTCTGATGGGACCGTCCGGTTCGGGAAAGACGACGCTGCTGAACTTGATCGCGGGGCTGGACCGACCGACGCAGGGTGAGGTCTCGGTCGGCGGCCAGATCATCTCGAAGATGACCGAGTCGCAACTGGCGACGTGGCGGACGCGCAACATCGGCTTCGTCTTTCAGTTCTACAACCTGCTGCCCGTGCTGACGGCCTATCGCAATGTCGAACTGCCGCTGTTGCTGCTGCCGCTCAACTCAAAGCAGCGCGAACAACAGGTCCGCACGGCGCTCGATATCGTCGGCCTGTCGGATCGACTGCATCACCGGCCGGGGCAACTCTCGGGCGGTCAACAGCAGCGCGTCGGCATCGCGCGGGCGATCGTCACGGACCCGGCGTTGATCGTGGCGGACGAACCGACGGGAGCGCTCGACTCGAAGTCGGCCGATGAGATTCTCAACCTGCTTGGTGAGTTGAAGAAGACGCTCAAGAAGACCGTCATCATGGTGACGCACGACCCGCGCGCGGCCGAACGAGCCGACCGGTTGGTGCATCTCGACAAGGGGCTTGTGACGCACGTCCAATCGTGACGTGATCGCAACACCAACCCGAAGCGTGAGCGAGGACGAGCTGCGCTCGATCCTCGACCTCTGATCGTTGACCTCTGACTCCCGATCTCCTCGCTCCCGATTTCGATCTCCTCGCTCACGCTTCGGGTTGGTGTGGGAGTGCCTGACGCTGACCTACGAAAGACTGTCCATGAAATACTTCTTCCTGATCTTCGAGAGCATCCGCCGCAATCCCGTGCGGACGCTGCTCACGTCGCTCGGCACGATGATGCTGGTGTTGGTCGTGACGCTTGTCTTCACGGTCCTCACCGCAATGGACCGGGCGACGACTGAGAAGAGTTCCAACATCAAGGCGATCGTCACCGAGAAGTGGCAGGTGCCGAGCATGATGCCGTACTCGTACGCCAAGGCGTTGACCGAGGGAGCGGCCGATCCGGCGGATAAGACTGCGGCTCGCCCGTCGGACTACATGACGTGGGGCTTCTTCGTCGGCTCGACCGAATCGAATCCGGCCAAGCGCGGGTTTGAGAACATGTTCTTCTCGTTCATCATGGAGCCGGAGAAGTCGCGCACGATGATGGACGAAGTGGACGAGATGCCCGACTCGGAAGTCCGCCCGCTGATCGATGCGATTGCTCGGATGAAAGAGGTGCCGAACGGAGTCATCGTCGGTCCCGAGCGGCTCGAAAAAATGAATAAGAAGGTCGGCGATCGAATCACCGTCTACGGCCGCAACTATCGCGACATCAATCTCGAACTAGAGATCGTCGGGACGTTCCCGAAAGAACCGGCTCGCTTCGCCGACAGTGCCGTGATCGCCCGCGACTACTTTGACCGACAACTCGATGCGTACAAGCAATCGCACGTCGGGAAGGCTCACGCGATGGCCGATCGGTCGCTCGGACTGGTCTGGCTCCGCGTGAAGAACAAGCCGACGTTCAACAAGCTGACCGAACAGATCGTCGGTTCGCCGTCGTTCTCGTCGCCCGCGGTGAAGTGTGAAACGTCCTCGACCGGTATCTCGGGGTTCCTCGAAGCGTGGCGCGACATCTTCTGGGGCGTTCGCTGGCTGCTGACTCCCGCCTGCATGATCGTGCTGTCGCTGGTCATCATGAACGCGATCTCGATCAGCGTGCGCGAGCGCGAACCCGAGTTCGCCGTGCTGAAGGTGCTCGGCTTCCGACCCAACCAAATTCTGATGATGGTGCTCACCGAGTCCGTGCTGATCGGCCTGTTGTCGGGACTGTTCAGCGCGGCGGTGTCGTACTACGTGATCAACAACGTCTTCGGCGGTCTCCCGTTTCGCATCGCGTTCTTCCCGAAGTTCACTGTCCCCGAAGCGGCTTTGTGGTGGGGAGCGGCGATGGGAGCCGGGACTGCGTTCGCGGGAAGTTTTGTACCGGCTTGGCGCGCGCGATCAGTGAAAGTGTCGGATGTGTTTGCCCGTGTGACGTGAGTCGCGCTGGTGATGTTCGCTCAAACCCCACCGGGCTTGTCCCGGTGGCTCGCAGGTCTTTGCACTACCCACGATTTCACAGCGAACGAGAGACCTTCGCCAAAATCAAAACAGAAAAATTAAAACAACAGAGTAGTGCAAAGACCTGATTCCATCGGGGCAAGCCCGATGGGGTTTGTTGGTGTGTTCTGCGATGACCCGGCTTTCGATTTGTTCCGTCACAACGAGGTTTCTACCGTGATCGACTCGCTCCTGTTTGCCGCTGCTCCGTGGGACTTGTTCTCGGGCAACCCGCTGTTACTGCGAGGTCTGATCGGGGCGTCGGTCTTGCTCTACGCAAGCCTCTGTTTCATCGGCAAGGTTCCGCTCAGTTACAACTTCATGAACTTGGTCGCTCGCAAATGGACGACGCTGATGACGGCGGGAGCCTTCGTGCTGGTGATCGGTCTGCAAACGATGATGCTCGCGTTCGTCAACGGGATGTACGCGATGACCGACAACACGGGCCATCCCGGCAACGTGATGATCATGGCCGAGGGGGCGACGGACGAAGCCTTCAGCACACTGAACTTTGCCGACGCGACCGACATCGAAACGCAGGATGGCGTGCTCAAGGAGGAGGGCCAGGCACTCATCAGTCGCGAGACGTATCTCAACGTGGTGCAGACGATGGACAAGCCCGCGCCGGGACGGCCTCGTCGCCGGTTCCTGCAAGTGCGCGGCGTCGACGATGCGGCCATGTCGGCCAAGGTCCACATGATGAAGCTACGCGACGGCGGGCAGTGGTTTTCGCAAGCGGGCGTGCAGGCGATCAACAAAGACGGCGAGACGGCGATTGAGGTCGTCGTCGGTTACGGCATCGCACGGGAACTCGGTGCCGATCGTCAGCCGGAAGAGGTCGCCAAAGCCAAGAATCGCGAGCGGCTGGAAGTGGGCGAGACCTTCGATGTCGGCGGTCGCTTGTGGCTCATCACGGGGATCATGGAGCAGAGCGGCTCGCTGTACGACTCGGAGATTTGGACGAAGCAGTCTCAGATCGGCCCACTGTTCGGCAAGCCGAATTACTCGACGTTCGTCCTGCGAGCCGACCCCAATTTCCGCAAGGACCAGCGCGAAGCGTTCTTCGCCGAGAAAGAGCGCAAGGTGCAAGAAGCCTTCGACAAGGCGGTCGCTGAAAAAGCGGCAGACAAATCCGCACCCGTTCCTGTCCGAGAAAAACTCGTGCGTCCCACCAGCGATGATGCGTGGGCGTCGCTCCAACTGCGCGACTTCTTCGCGAACGAATACAAGAAGGCGCAACTCGCGCCGTTTGTCGAGACCGCTTACTTCTCGACGCTGACCGCCACCAACCAGCAGTTCCTCATCGGTGCCCTCGTGCTGTGCGCGATCATGTCGTTGGGAGGCATATTCGGGGTGATGAACACGATGTTCGCCGCGATCAGTCAGCGGACGAAAGACATCGGCGTGTTGAGACTGCTCGGTTACAAACGCTGGCAAATTTTGGTCTCGTTCCTGTTCGAGTCGATGTTGCTCGCCCTCTTCGGCGGCTTGCTCGGTTGCGCGATCGGCTCGTTGGCCGATGGCTATACCGCGACGAGCATCGTGTCGGGCGCGATGGGCGGCGGCAAAGCGATCGTGCTGCGGATGACCGTCGATCTGAGTACGCTCGCTCTGGGGATGCTGCTCGCCGTCATCATGGGCTTCCTCGGCGGCCTGATTCCGTCGCTGTCAGCGATGAGGCTGACGGCTCTTGAAGCATTGAGATGAGGGGCAATTTCACGGCTCACGATTCGACAACAACAGTGAACGACTCAAATAGCCTTGGTGAGCCGGGTGGCGTCAGCCCCCTGATTTTTTGAAATCGCCGCGAAGGATCCGGGGGCTGACGCCCAATGGCACTCACTTTGGGGTGTAGCTGAAGTCGTAAGACTTCAGACGACCATCAAAGCCGGCTGAATTCTCACGAATTCAGCTAC
>JAYTQJ010000334.1:0-23055 GCA_043746775.1 Schlesneria sp. | reverse complement strand
GATCCACTGGAAAACTCCCAATCGTTCTCACTCAACGCCCGATATCCTCCTTTTTCACGCTATTTCTTGATAGAGGAATGTCCACACGGCCTAATACGAGCGGTGCATAGAACGTGCGGACGTGATGGGTTTCCAGCGACAGTTCCTATGGCTTCGTATGCCGCCCGGAGAGCACCTTGAGCAGCGTCAGGAACACCGGCCAGTGTGCGGCGGGTGGTTTGAAGTCACTCCAAGCGTTGAAGTCGCCCCGATGTGAAACGAGAACTTCGACGAGTTGACTGGCCTTCTTGGGGCCAATGCCGGGGAGCAACAACAGGATTCGCAACGCTGACACGGAGTCGCGGGGATTCTCGGCCAGTCGCAGAAACGCCAGCAGGGCTTTGACGTGCGCCGCTTCGACGAACTTCAGTCCTCCAAATTTGTGGAATGGGATGTTGCGGCGGGACAGTTCCAGTTCCAAGGCCAAGCTGTGATGTGAGGCCCGAAACAAAACTGCCTATTGCTTCAACGTGATGCCCGTCTCGCGGTGTGCGTGAAGCTGCTCGATCACGTAGTCGGTCTGTTCGTTCTCATCGAGACAGGAGACCAGTTGAGGCTTGTTCCCGTCCTTGCGGCTCGACCAGAGCATCTTGCGATGTCCTTCCGACGCGAGCGCGATCACGCGGTTGGTGGCATCCAGAATCGGTTGCGTGCTGCGGTAGTTCTGCTCCAGCGGCAGGACGGTGGTGCCGGGGAACTGAGTCGGGAAGTCGAGAATGTTCCGCACCGTGGCGACCTCGAACGAAAGGATCGTCAGCGACGATCCTCGGCTTCAGTTTGCCAGGCCGAAGTTGCGGTGGCCCGCAACAACGAGTGGGGTGGTTCAACGATCCCGCCAAGGGCTGGATCCCAGCCCACGAGGCCACCGACGAAAAGTTCAATCGCCGTCCTGTTCTCTCGACTTGAGGAAACCGAAAGCCTTTCGGCGTAGCCAGAGGATACCGAGTCGAAGGGCGTTCACTTTTGGCAGATGAGAATTGTGCCTTCGAGTCGGCCGTTCAAACAGAGTATTACGGTTGAATCTCCCAGGTCAGCAGTTGCAGGGAATGGGCTTTGATGGCGGGCTTCTTCAGGCCGCGCGTGGGGCTGCCGGCGAAGACCGCGTGGTCGAGGAGTTGGCCGAGCGGACTTGCCAGACTGGTGGCGGTAGTGCCTCGGGTTTTTAGGGCATTCAGGTTGGGTTGAGCCAGGCAGGAGAAGTCGATCACATCGCGTTCGGCCTTCACCGCGATGGCCACCAAGTGTTCGAGGCCGCGTGACTCGGCGACGACTCGGGTGGAGACTGGAAACGAGTCGCCCGGTTGCAGCCGGTTGATCTCTCCCTGTTGAGGGAACAGTGCGTCGATGCCGGACTGGCGGTCGATGACGAGCAGCGTGACATCAACCGGGAACGAGCAGGGGTTCTTCACGCGAATCGTTAGCTTCTCGCCATCGCGCAGTGTGGGATGTCGGGGTGTGTCGGCCGGTTGCGAGGACAAAGCGTGTTCTATTTGCAGTTCGATCCGGACGGCATTGCCTTGTCGCGAAGTCGTCTCTTCTTGGGCGGCGAGTTGCTTGAGGTTGGCGGCCCGCGCGATCCGTTCCAACGCCGGGCCGAGCCACTCCACCATCGAGTCGCTCAGCGGTTTGGGGCCGATGCTATTGAGAGGACTGTGGGACACATCGCCTTCGCCCGGCACGCCGGATACGGCGGGAATCAGCCAGACGTCCCGTTCACCGATCCGCACCAGCCAATCCGCTTCTGAAGCGGACTCGACCAGCCTCACCAGTCGAACGTGTTGTTTGAAGAGTGCCTCAGGTTGCAGCGCGACCTGACATCGCCGCAGCCACGCGGGATCGGCAGTGGCCTCGTGCGTGATGGCCGTGCGCAGACGAAGGTCGCCCGCGTCCACGAAGACCAGTTCGCAGCGGCCGGAATCGGGGAGGGCCGTCGTGGCGGGTTGGCCATCCGTCAGACAGGGGACGACATCGGCATCGACAGTTCGTGCGACTTGAACCCGCACATGACCGACCGCTTCGTTCGTCCGGCTGGTGCCAACGGGAAAGATCGCCAACAGGCTGTTCTGTGTGACGCCATGCAGGATACCGGCGTTGATCGTCCAACCGCGCGGGGTCTTGGACAGGATGATCCGAGAGCGGTCGGGCCAGACGGTCAGCCCGAACAATTCGCGGTCTCGGTCCCGCCCCTCGATCATCGGAGTTGGGGAGGAGCGGCCCCAACCGGCGTACTGCGTCTGAACCTGTTGAACGAGTTCGCGACAGGTCATTGGCTCCGTTGAGCGTGAGAGAATCTGACTGATCGTGTACGTCAATAGGCCGTGTGGTTTGCGGTCCTTCCCGTCGGCGGGGAGCAGCTTTTCGACGGTCGTTTCGGACGATTGGGACGCATAGATCGCGACGACGGACGGCGTGTCGAGCATCATCTCGGTCGGGCGACCACCGCGCGTGGCCTCGCCACCGCGTGTGGCATCCGTGCCGGCGGACGATCGAGTTCGGATCGCCCGTGCGTCGGCCTTCGACAACTCGTCCAACGGCACCAGCAGTCCAGGAGGGATCTGCCGCACACGCTCACCGACGCCGCGTGTCATCGTCCCCGAGCAACACGCATCGACGATGACCGTCACCGCCGAGCCTCGCTTTTCAATCGCGCTCAACCACGCGCGCAGTTCGTCGTCCACAATCGCATTGGGGACTCGACCCGCCCGGCCGTCCCAGCCTTGGATGTCGGCTGGAAGAAACAGTTCGTCACGTCCGTCCGGTTCAGGATCATCGGGCGACGGATCCTGATCGGGCTGCTGACTGCCGTGCCCGGCAAGGAAGATGACGATCGGCTCGCCAGGAAGTGCCTCTCGGCCGAGGCGCTGGAACTCGCGTTCGATGTTGGCCCGAGTCGGCCGCACGTCGGCTCGCCCGGTCAACTCGGTCAGAGAGACGATGCGTTCGGCCGGGAACGCGAACCGCTCGATTAACAGAGATCGCATCAACGCGACATCGTTCGCCGGACCCTGCAAATGCAACGACGGTTCGAGGTGGTCGTACTTGGTGCAACCGACCAACAGCGCACGGCCCTGAATAGGCTTCTCAGCCGCAAGCACGGCGTCTGTGACGAGTGACATCCTCAGTGATGTCGCGAGTATGAGAGCAACCACAATTCGGCAAGGGACGTTCATGGCGTGGCTCATGGCGGACATGCTCGATCACTACACCCCCAGATCATTCGCGAGCTGTCTGGGCATTCCAAGTGAGTGAGTTGGCGTTGGCCGTCAGGCCAGCGGTGACGAAGACTTGTTTGCCTGCGGTGGTTTTGATCGTGACCGGCACGACGAGCGGCTGGCCGGACCATTCCATTTTTTCGGGAACTTGCAGACCGGGGCTACCACGGAAATGAAGCTGGCCCGGTTTCGAGGCGGCTGGCCCGGTGGGCAGGATCGCCAGCCAAACGATTCCGTTCGTCGGGGCTTCGCCAGGACCGACGATTCGCAAGCCGGTACTAATGCTGCGTGACACCGCCGCGAGTTTCAGAGGGCCTCCGTCGATGTCACCTCGCTCGCGGATCGCCACAATCGCGGTGTGGGACAGGGTCTCCAAGTGCTCGCGCTGTTTGGGATGGAGTTCGCGAAGCTGCTTGATGCCGCCTACAAGCAGTGCCAGATCTTCCTCGGTTCCATACTCTTGAGTGATGCGGATTTCTTTAACGAAGGTGTGATAGAGGACGATCGCTTCCGGAGTGGTATCTCTCGGCCTCAGCCCTGGTCCCGGGTCCACCTTGCGCGTGCGACCGGTCAGTTTTCGCGTCGCTGTGATTTCGGCCAGCAGCAGGATTTGGTCGTCCATGGCAAGTTGTTTGGCGGTATCGATCAACTCTTTCAACGTGTCGAGTTGCTGCTGATCCTGACTTTGTTGTGCGACGCGGACTGCGGCGCGATACAGCGTCCGCGCGGGGAGCGGTGTGTTGGGCTTTCCCGCCGCGCGTTCGGCCTCGCTCAACTTTTCGGCGATAGCGAAGAGCGCGGCAGCATCCTCGGCCCGAAACGCGGCGGTGGCCGCGTCGACGTCGAGGTGGTTTGAAAACTCAGGAATCACCAACGCGGCGGCAGGTTCGGACGAAGACTTGGTGTTCGCCGCATCCTCGGCGGATGGTGCGCGGCTTACGAACACGAGGCATGTCGCCGCAGTCAACGTGACATAGAGGAGGGGCCGAAACATGTCTAACTCTACTTTCTTGGCAGTCGCACTACGGGAAACATGAACGATGGCAGAGTTGTAGGGTGGGACAAGCTCGCTTCGAGCGCCGGCCCACCATCGCGTTGGTATGTCAATTTTTGTTCTGTGGTGTTGGTGGGCCGGCGTGGCGAAGCGCCACTTGTCCCACCCTACAAGAAGATGTCGTTGGTATTCGCCTACTCCGCTCCGGCGACACCGAACACCGCCCAGAAATACGGATGGATCCACGGATTGTCCGCCCCCTCGGATCGTTGTTGCTTGAGGAACGCACGCTGCGATTCGGCGAGGGCTTGTGACGGGAGCTTTCCGGTAAGGAGCTGCTCGTGAAATTGTCGGATCAAGATCGGGGCCGTGTCATCGTAGACATCCCACATCCCGGACAGAACCGACCTCGCCCCCGCATGGAGGAACGCGCGCTGCAAGCCGAACAGATCATCGCCTGGTTGCGGGGATCGGTCTCCCAAGCCGGAGTAACAGGCGCTCATCACGATCAAGCTCGCGTTGACCCGTCGCGAGAAGATCTCCCGCGCTGTCAAACGCCCTTCGTTCGACTCGAACGACAGAACATCACCGTTTGTATGCGGAGCGGTGTTCGAGCCGCGTACCGACGAGTTGCGCGATGACGCGACGTTTGTTTCCGGAATTGCGTTGGGCGGACCATTCGCGGCAGAGTCGTCTGGCATGACGATCAGGAAACTGTCCGCAGGACGATCTGGATTGTTGTGGCCGTGCGAGGCGAACATCAACAGCCCCGGCTCGGCCAGCAGTTGTTTGACGTTGCTCTCACGGGCCTCACCTTCCTGCAAAACCAGCTTGAGTTTGTCGCCGTAGACCTTTCGCAGGTTCTGCAAATCCTGTTTGACGCCTGGCAGCGGCCGAGTATAGGGAGCTTCGCCGACCCCAACCGCTCGAACCTGATTGAGCGGCCCATGCGTGCGGCGACGGATCAAATCCCAAGTCATGAGCGACGGCGTGGTCGTGAGCGAAAACGGCTCATCAACGACGAAGCGCGGACTGACCATCTCGTTCTTGCCGCGAACAACTTCGTCTCGCTTCGTCACGAGGCCCGCGAAGGGGAGGTAGTGCAGGATGTGCTGCGGGACGACGATCAATCGGGGTGACTCACGCAGTTCGGCGAGCACGTCGTCGGGGAGCAGGATGCGACGGATATCAAACAGGTGATCCTGCCACGAGTGGTCGAAACCCTGTCGGGCTTGCACGCGACGATTCATCTTCTCCGCAAGCAACTCAAACTCAGTCAGACGTTGGCGCACATTGGCCACGAGTTCTCGCGTGGCGACTGGCCGACCGTGGGCATCCACCAACGGAAACGCTCGTACGTTGCCCGCTCGAATCACGAAGCCCCAACCCCGTTCGGCACCGAGGAAGTATTCGACGGCGGCCACGTCGGCGGGCCAGTCAGCCAGCAGTTCGTCCAAGTCACGCGGTGCGACGGGTTCTTCCTGTTCGGCGATGCCGAGCGTCGCCAGCAAATCTTGAGCAGCTCGGGCCTTGGCGAGTTCAGCGAAACGCAGAGCTTCGCGCGGGTGGCCTTCCGCGAGATGCAGCTCGACGAGTTTTTCATACACGAAGCTGTGCCTGGCAAAGTAACCGGCGCGGGCTTGTCCCGTCTGATCCTGAGGAAACCGAGACCGCTGCAACTCAGCCAGATGCTGCGCGATTGAGAAGTGTTGGAGGGCCGCAACGCGATCGTCGCGAGCGATGGCGATCAGTCCCGAAAGCCGTTCCATTGTCTCGACTCCGGCCAAGTCTCCCTCGCGGACGAACATGGCGCGGGCTTGTTGAGACTGTTCACCAGCCACTTTGAAATCCCGCTGACGGTACGACAGTTGAGCCAGCAGTTCCCATGCGGCGGCCTGCGTGAGTGACTCGGCCGACCCCGCATTCTCGCGTGTCACAGCCGACGCGAAACGAACGGCATCGTCCGACGCGGCGCGTTCTCCCGCGAGGAACTGTCGGGGCGAACCGGATTCCGTTCCGACGACATCGAGCGTTCGAATCACATCGGCCAGCAAGGCGGATGTTCGCGCCCGATTGATTCGGATCGCATGGGCCGCGCCCTGATCGTTCAGTTTGTCCGCGACCTTGGCCGCCGCTGCGTACTGTTCGCGGGCGTCGATCAAATTGATCAGGCAGCTCAACACCGGCTGGTCAACTCCAGCAGCCATTTGAAAAGCGTGATTGCCGAGACTGTTTTGAGCCAGCAGTAGCCGAAAGTTCGCGAGGTTGTTGAAGACTCGCAGCAGATCGGCCTGTCGCTGCGGTGACTCTTTCAGCGTGATCAATGTGCGAATCGCTTGGCCGAACTGCTGGATGGCTTGGTCGGACTGGCCCGTCCCCGCTTCGGAATAGACGACACCACGATACAGGTGCTTCAGCCCCCGCTGGCGCTGGCTGGAGTCGTCCTCGCCCTCGTCGCTGATCTGATCGAGCGCCTGCAGCGCGTCGGCCCATTGTCCGGCGGCAATCAATCGCCGCGCGGAGTCAATCGGTTCGAGACCGGTGTCGGTGCCGAGCGTCTTCGTCGCGACGTGCCCCTGTTGATACCCGGGGTCGGTCGCCAACTTGTCGAGCCAGTCTCGAAGACTGTCACGGTGCCGTTGCAGCGGCACGGCGAGCGGTTCGGTCTTGATCGACTCCACCAAATCGAGGGCATCACCCAAGAAGGCAGGGCGATCATCGTCGGTGCGAAAACTGAGCAGATGTTCGACGGCATACTGCATGGCGAGCGGATCACTCTTGTCACCCGCCAGCGCGAACATCGAGTCGATTGGTCCCCACGTTCTCTGTCGTTGCTTGGCTTCGACGACGGTGAAGCGGTTCAGTTCTAGCCCCTTTTCAAAACGCAGCGTGTAGCGACCCGGAGTGAGTCCGTCCTTGAAAGCGGCGGGCCACTCGGCCCACTTCGCAAGCGAGACGGCCGACTCACCATCACGGAACGGAATGCGAAGCAGAACTTCTTCCATGTCGCCTCGCGATAGGAGTGCCATGCGTGCGGGAAGCTTCCCCTTTTCAGATGGACGACGAAGCGTGGGGCGGGAAGAAAGAACTTCCGCACCGTCCTGCGGGGTGACGAACGCCGCTCCCCGAATGAGCGTCGTGCCATCGAGTGGTTCGAGCTGAATCGTGGCCATTAACGACCCGGCGGACGAGACACCTCCCAACGCTCGTACGTCACTGCCGCGAACGCCTCCCGCCAGCAGCGGGGAATCGGTGACTTCAGCATCTCCCGGCCAAGCCCCGCCCGCTTTGAGAACCATCCACCGCTCACGTCCCACCTGTGGCTTCCAAACCAATAGCCCCGCGGGCGTTGTGGCAGACAATTGTTCTTCTAGGTTCAACTTGACCATCTCAATCTCACCCGTTGGCGAGAGCCTAATGACGACGGCCTCGGTTGCGGAGAAATTGTTGAGAGGCGACGGCGGTTCCTGCGCGGACACGCGGCCGCAACCGAACCACAGGCTCAGCGCAAGCAGACCCCAAACCGGGGTGAACCGGTCATCCACGACGTTTCTGTGCCGAGTCCCCGCCATTGCATCCGCCCTCTCAGTTCGAGTCATCGAATCACGGTGCCGTTCCCCAGCCGGACCACCATCGGTCTGCTGTGAGTCATGCTCCCGCCAATAAACGCGGCATTGCTGGAGTCACGGACATCTCAATTGCAGGTTACAGGTCGAATGTGGGAATACAAAGTCCGGTGGGGGAGGTTGAATGCCCGCCCCCAGGACCATGCACCTCGACCAACCGCAGGCCAAAGGCGATGCGAACTTCGTTGGTTGCACCTCATTGGCCGGGTTGTGAACCGGGGCCTGGCCTTAGTCTCGAGCCAGCGGCAGCAGCGGCGGCGAACCGCTCGTTGGTGCTGTTGATTGCCCGGTGAGAAGTCTGGAGCAAAGTCTACGGGAAGACCTACAGCATCTGTTGGTGTGATTCCGCCATGGGCACCGGGAATCCACATCCCAACCGAATTAGGGATTAAGACCGGGCTGGGGACTCAATGGACCAACAGGAGTATCCGAACCGAATGACGGCGAGGAGGAGAAGTTGGTGGGACTCGGTCCACCACCGGAAAGCGGCACTGGTCAGGGACCGCCGCTTCCGCCAAATCCAGGACCGCCACCGCCAGGACCGCCAATACTAGGACCGCCACCGCCGGGACCGCCAATACTAGGGCCACCACCGCCAGGACCACCAATACTAGGACCACCGCCACCCATTCCGCCACCACCGAATCCGCCACCGCTAGCCTCTCCGTAGCCAAAATTAAATCGCCCGCCGGATGAATCGTCTGGAATGGTGACGTTTGCCTGATCCACCATCTGGCCGTACGCGCGAAGTGCCTCCTTGCCACCAATTCCCACCGGTGGCCGGTCGTGAATCTGAATGGCCACCGGATTGCCGGGAAGGATTCGCTGCAAGTAGTCCGTCACCGTCTTCGTGCGCAGCGCGTCTAACTCTCTTCGATGGACAAAGTAGGCTTCGTGGTCATCGTCTGTGAATTGGAAGTCGTGCGCAGATTGGATGGACACTTCAAAGCTTCCAAACGGGTAGCGGCGAACCAGACGATCGAGATGTGCTCGTCCGGCAGCCCGTAGTTCGGAGCTGTCCTGCTCAAAATGGTGGTTCCACACGGTCTGAGACAACACACGCGCCTCGGCCGCCTGTAACTCAAGCGCTCGGTTCATCGAGTAATGGGCGCTGCGAGTGAACTCGCGGGGACGGTAGACCAAGCGGGGGTCTTTAGCGAACGCCGCGTCGGCCGCGAAACAAGCCAGACCGCAGGCCGTTGTTGTGAGACTCGGAAGACGAAGTAACGAAGACCAATTGACGGCGTCAGTCATGGCAGTGTCCCTGAAAGATTACTTCCCGCGACCATTCGTGTGGCCAATCATCAATGCCCACGACAGGTGATCGAACCACTCCGAGCCGCAGACTTGTGAACGCCGGACGAGGGCTCAATTCGCATTGCCTGATTGGGTTGGCGGCTGTTGCTTTCGATACAAGCTCGGCAATCGCACCCACGACTTGGAAGTTCGATCGGCTTTCTTGTCGGCAACCTGTTGAACGACGGCTTTCCCCGAGACAGACGACTTGCGGTGACCGGTGCTGGCGGAATCGTATGGCATGGAATGGATGGCCGACTTGCCGCCTGCGGGCAATTCATGAGGAGACTCCGGTAATCCATGCCAAAACAATTCCTTGTCGGTTGGCCGCCGACTCTCATCACCAGGCAGTGGGGGGGGGCAATCGGTTTCAGGCATCGGATGGACCAGGCGCGGCGTCACGATGATGATCAGTTCGAGTTCGCGTTCCTGATGTCGGACTCTTCGAAAGGCCGCCCCCACGAGCGGGAGATCCCCCAAGAACGGAACCTTCTCCACTTGGGCATCGCTTTCTGTCTGGAGCAGGCCTCCCAGAACCAGCGTCTGCCCCGGTTCCATCTCGACCGTGGTATGAATCCGCTGCGTGATGAATTGCGGGACTTGGTTGCCGCCCACGACAAGGGATTGAGTGAAATTCACGGAGCTGTGTTCTGGAACAAGATCGAGACGAATCTTGTCTGGCCCCAGAATGACCGGCACGAAGTTGAGTCGCGTTCCAAACTTTTTGAATTCGACGCTGGGTGAGGTCAGCGCGCTGGTTTGATAAGGATAGGGCTGCTCTCCGCCGACCAAGAATTCCGCCGGTCGGCCGTTGAGCGTGGTCAGAATGGGTTTGGCGAGCACCTTGGCCACACCCTCTTGTTGCAGGGCTTCGATCTGAGCCATGAATTGCTGAAGTTCGTGCGTGGCTCCGAAAAACACGGTCGAAGCGGGAGTCACCACAGATGTCGCCGCACCACCGACCGACTGAAACGCATTGCCCCCTGCGGTGGCAGCGTTGTTCGCAACCGAGGAATTGATCGGAGTGATTCCACCAATGTTCCCCACCGTGCTACCGGCGTATCCGCCCTTGCCTGCGTACTCGAAGTTCAATCCCAGCCGCCGCAGTCCTGCCCGGTCCACGCGCGCAATGATGACTTCGAGTTGAACCTGCATGACTCCAGAGATCTTGATCCCGTTGACTACGGTCGCATTGGCTCCGACGAAGTTCGTGACGAGTTTCACAATCCCCTCCACATCGCCGGGAGATTCCACGGAGCCGTCCAGGACGAGCATGTTGTCACCCGCCGCCGTGACTTCGACGCTGGATAAGGGGAACTGCCGAGCGATCGTGTCTTCAATCAACTCGGCACTCGGGGTGACCTTCAGCAGGTAGCGTTTGAAGCCGGTCTCGCCGATCAGAGTCAACTCAATCGTGCCAAGTTTCCGGCCCGTGACGATCACGGATTCGGCGGGCTTCGTCAGCGTGCCGTCAGGCCCGTCAGTCCCCAAGACGACGACATAATCTTTGCGATTCGTGACGACGCGTACCGTCTTACCGATCTGCTCGAACGCGCGCAGTGTGAATGGTTCACCGAGTGGGAAGTAAATCAGGGACGGGCCTACCTCGGCGTTCGGTCCGGATTGCCCTGGACCGTTGGGGCCGCCTAGCATCGGAGGATGAGGCATGTCCGTACCGGGCCTTGGCCCCGGCCCTGATTCCCGGTTCATTCCCGGTCCAAAAACAGGAGGCTGATCGGGATCGCCGGGCGGGAACGGACTAGTGGGATCGAGCGGCGAACCGGGCGGTGCGTCAGGTGGCTGATTGGTTGAGGGACGAGGCGACTTAGGACGAGGCCGTTTCGGAGGAGGCTCTGGCGGTGGAACTTCTGCTTCCGGTGCGGGATCAGTTCTCGGGACCTCAGCCACTAACCACGACTCGTCCATAACGATTGGTTTCGGCGTCGGGATCGGCAGCGATTCGTCGGCCCGCAGCGTTCGAGCCGCAACAGTCCGCTTCGAGTAGGCTTGCGGTGGACCTGCTTCGGCTGCCACAACGGACAGCCCGAGTACGACCATCCAGGGCGAGATTCTCCACGCAATCTGCGGCGTGAACGAATGAGGCCGAAGTTTGGACGGCATCGGAATCCCTTTGGCATTGGTCAACACAACATCATCGAATCATCTGCTCTCTGATCTATCGTCTGTCAAACTGGGATGACTTTAGCAGTCGTACTCAATTTGCCGCTTCCCGAAGCTTTGCCAGCGGAATCGTTTCGGAGACCGATTTGCCACCACGCCGTAACGACGAAAGAAAACCGTAGCCGCGACCAGCAGTAGCCCGAGTTCGCCAAAATCGGTCTACTGACGATCACAGTCGGATAACTGCAACCAAAGTCGGGGCCGGCAGAAAGTGTTCCACCGTATTGACGCGGATTGTGTCCGGTCAGGGCCGTCCACACGTTTCAAGTAGAGGATGCCATCACCGTGAGTTTCCAGATCGGCGGGAATTTGGCTTCTGATGCTGCGCTGCTGGCAGGATGGATTCAGGGAATCAAGGCCGGTGATCAGCAGGCGGCGGCGGAGTTGGTGCGGCACTATGAGCCGGAGGTTCGTCGGTTCGTCCGCGTCCGACTGACCGAGCCTCGGTTGCGCAGGCTGCTCGATTCGGTCGATGTCTTTCAATCTGTGATGGCTCGTTTCTTCCACCGTCTTCAGGCCGACAAGATCACCGTCGAACATCCACTCCAGTTACTGAGGCTGCTGATCACCATGGCTCGAAACTCGTTGTTGGATCACGCGCGGAAGGCCAAGGTGCGACGCACCATCGCGGGAATCGGCGGATCGGCTGAGCTGGATGGTGTGGCCGATCCGCGAACGCCTGCGGTGGATCTGGTCGAACAAGCCGACCTCGTGACGCTGGTGCGGAGCCGACTGAAGGTGGCCGATCAACAGTTGCTGGATCGCTGGCTGCTCGGCGGAGGCTGGGACGAGTTGTCGAAGGACTTCGCGTGCGAACCCGATGCGCTGCGCAAGCGATTGACGCGAGCCATTGATCGCGCGACTCAAGAGCTGGGATTGTTGGAGGACAGCAATGCCTGACCACAATCGAGCCGTGGAGCCGTTGAAGGAGTCGATCGGATCGGCCGAATCGACCCTGCTTTCCAACAGGCTGATGTGCGAACTGCGACGACGACGCGAGCGATCCCAACCGCCAAGGCCGACCGTCGAAGATGTGTTGCACGCGGAGGGACTGCTCCTGACTGAGGTCGATCACGATGTCCTGACCGACTTGGCCTATGCCGAATGGGTGCTGCGCATTGAGCAGGGAGAAGCCCCTTCACACGACGAATATCTCATGCGATTCCCGATGATCTCGGAACGCTTGGAGAAGCAGTGGGGACTTGAACAGGGACTCTCGTATCTGGCGGAGTGGGGGCAAACGATTCCGCCCACGGTCATCCCCTCGTCGGAGGATCATGCGGCGTGGCAGCCGTCACGCCTGTTGGATTCGATCGGCAAGTACAAGGTCATCAGCCCGTTGGGGTCGGGCGGACAAGGGGATGTCTATCGCGCTTTACATCCGGAGTTAAACCGCGATGTCGTCATCAAACTGGTTCGACCGATGTGGCAGGCGGACTCGGGAACTGTCATCCCTCCCCTGCGCGATTCGCAAATTCAACAGGTGTTCGAAGAGGGGCGGCTACTGGCACGGTTGTCTCATCCGAATGTCGCCCAAGTGTACGATGTCGGCCAGTCGGAAGGCTGCCCGTTCCTCGTCATGGAGTACGTGCAGGGAGGGACGCTCGATCAGTATCACCGCGTGAACCGACTCGACTCGAAACAGATCGCGCGGTTGCTGGCTGCGGTCGCGCGCGCGGTGGGAGCCGCCCACGCGAAGGGCATCCTGCATCGAGACATCAAGCCGCAAAACATCGTTGTGCGCGACGATGGCGAACCGAAACTGATCGACTTCGGGCTGGCAAAGCTCGCCGACGTTTGGCACTCGGAAGTTCAGCCCCCTGGAGTCTGTGGCACACTCGGTTTCATGGCTCCCGAACAGGCACGGGACGACACGAGCCAGATCGGCCCCGCTGCCGACATCTTCGGTTTGGGAGCGGTTCTCTTCTTCTTGTTGACGGGCCAGCCACCCTATCACGGTTCCAGCACACTGACAGGCGTGAACCTGTTCGCGATCCTAGAGCGTGCGAAACGTTGCGAGTGGGATCGCACCGCCCTCAACACGCCCCACATCCCCGCGCGACTGGCGGCCATTTGCGAGCGCGCGATGGCGGCCCAGCCCGCCGCTCGATTCGCGACCGCGATCGAGTTGGCTCAATCCCTCGAAGCGTTCGCCACGCGACCTAGCAGGCTCCGACAATCCGCCGCTGTGGTTGCTGTCGCTCTCGCCGGGCTGGGGCTTGCTTGGCTCACTCGGCCGAATTCAACGGCTCCGCGCGACGCAAATACGGCTGCGGCCACAGCGTCGTCACCGGATGAGACCCACAAAATCCCACAGCCTAGGATCAGCGCCGAGCTGAGAATTCTCGTGCATCGAGATATCGCCATAATCGAACTGAACGACGCCGTCCCGTTGCCCACGGGTGAAGCACTGAGCATCGAGTCGAACATTCCGGCCGGTCTGCCGGTCATGCTGTTCGCCGTCAATGGTGCGGGGCAATTGCAGCTTGTGGCATCCGTCCTAAAGCAGCCAACCGCTCGGCGCTGGCGTTATCCCGAGGCGGCGGAGGCCACCGTGCCACTGACCGGAGCAGCGGGGACCGAGTGTCTCTTACTCATTGGACAATCCGACGAGGCCCTCTCACTGGAGCAGATCAAAACCGCGTGGGGAGCAACTGCCGAGTGGCCCAGCCTGCCGTCGTCCACCGTGTTACGCTTGGCCGGAACGGACGTGTTCCGCGAGCAGGTCGGGCGAGATTTGGGGCCACCGCGATCCACAGGACTGACACCTGCGGACCAAATCACTCGAACGCTCAAACGGTTTGCTGGTCAATTGGAACCGCAGTTTTCGTTGTTGGAAGGTCTCGCCTTCAGCCATATAGAGCCAGCCGAGTGAAACGAGATTGATCATGATTCAAACTCATCGCAGACGTTGGCGGTTGGCCGTTACCAAGCGTCTTGTTTGCTCGCTGCTTGCGTGTGGAACGATATGGTGTCTCACTGCCACGTCTGCCGAGGACTCGCCGCCCAAGCCGGAATTGACCGCCGTCCAACAGGAGCGTTTGAAGGCGCGGGATGCCTTCAAGTTGGAATGCCGCGAACATCGCCAGGCGGGAAAACTCGCCGAAGCGATTGAGGCGACTCAGAAGATGCTGGCCATCGAGCGGGAAGTCTTCGGAAACGAACACGAGGAGGTGCTTGTCTCGATGGACTTCCTCGCGCAGAGGCAGAGAGATTTCGATGACTTCGCTGCCGCCAGAAAAACTCGCGAAGAGATATTGGCGATCCGCCGGAAAGTCTCAGGAGTCGATCACTGGCGCACGGCTGACGCGCGGCGGGACTTGGAACATGAGACCGTGCTGGAAAAGTTGTCGCCCGACGATCGGGTGGAAGTGCTTCGAGCCACCGTCCTCAATAGTCTTGCGGAACGCTTCGTGTCGATGGGGCAATACACCGAGGCGGAGCCGCTCTACCGGCAAGCTCTCAAAATTAGGCAGACAAAGTTGGGGGAGATGCATCTCGACTATGCCATCAGCCTCAATAACCTCGCGTGGCTTTACGACGCGAACGGAGAGACCGCGAAGGCGGAACCGCTCCTTCGGCAAGCCCTCGAAATCAACCGGATGGTTCTGGGCGAGACACATCCCAGCTACGCCACCGGACTCAATAACCTTGCGGCCATCTATAATTCGAGGAAGGACTTTTCCAAGGCGGAGCCGCTATATCAGCAGGCTCTAGCCATCCGCCAGAAAGTGCTGGGCGAGAAGCATTCCAATTACGCCATGAGCCTCAACAACCTCGCGACGCTTTATTACGCGATGGGAGACTACGCCAAGGCGGAGCCGCTCTTCCGGCAAGCCCTCGAAATCCATCAGTCGGTGCTCGGTGAGACGCATCCCGCTTACGCCAACGGACTCAATAACCTCGCGGAACTCTACAAAGCGATGGGCGACTACGCGCTGGCGGAACCGCTCTATCGCCAGGCCGTGGAAATTAACCGGAAGGTGCTGGGAGAAAAACATCCCGCTTACGCCATCAGCCTCAACAACCTCGCGGGGCTTTACAATGCGATGGGAGACTTTGCGCTGGCCGAGCCGCTTTATCACCAGACTCTCGACATCCGTAAGAACGTGCTGGGCGAGAAGCACCCCGATTACGCCGCCAGCCTCAATAACCTCGCGTGGCTTTATAACGCGATGGGAGATTCTCCGAAGGCGGAGCCTCTCTTTCAGCACGCTCTGGATATCAACCGGACCGCCCTCGGCGAGAATCATCCCGATTACGCCATCAGTCTCAACAATCTCGCGGAGCTCTACTTTTCAATGGGAGACTCTGCGAAGGCCGAGCCGCTCTTTCGGCACGCACTCGAAATCAGGAAGTCGGTGCTCGGTGAGGCACATCCCGCTTACGCCACCGGCCTCAGCAATCTCGCGATGCTGTACGTCTCACGGAAAGAGGACACGATGGCCGAACCGCTCTTGCGACAAGTCCTCACTATCCAAGCGGCGGCGTTGGGTGAGAAGCATCCAGCCTACGCCACAAGCCTCAGCAATCTCGCTGGGTTCTACGAGTTCAGAGGAGAACATGCCCTGGCCGAACCGCTGGTTCGCCAGTCGGTCGCGATCACGCGACAGCACGTCGAGACGACGTCCGCGGCGCAATCGGAGCGGCAGCAATTTGTGATGGCCAAGGCGAACCGAGGAACTCTCAGCCTGTATCTGTCCGTCGCAGTGTCGTCCGAGAAGTATGCCGAAGACGTTTATCAGGAAGTGCTGCTGACCAAAGGAAGTGTCTGGCGGCGGCAGCAGAAAATGCGAGCTGTGCAGGGGGATTCGCACTTGGCACCGCTGTTCACCGAATTGCGATCGGTCGCCGCGCGCCGAGCACAGCAAACGCTCACGACGCCCAATCCCAAGACTCTGGACGTGTGGCGGCAGCAGATTGACCAACTGGCGCAGAGGCAGGAAGAACTCGAACGCGAGTTGTCGAGCCGCAGTGCCGCATATCGCCAAGCGCAGCAGTCCATCACCGTTGAAGAACTTCGTGCTAACTTGCCAGTCGGGCATGCGCTCGTCGATTTCTGGGAGTATTCGCAACTCATCCCACATGAAGACGGTAAGGCAGCAACACCGCAGTTTGAGCGGCGTCTGGTGGCGTTCGTTGTACGACCGGAGCAACCGTCAGTCACATTGGTTCCGTTGGGGGCGGTGAAGCCGCTGGTCCAAGCCATTGATACTTGGCGGCAAGCCAACACTTCGCGGCAGACCTTTGGCCAATCGGCCGATGCCGCTCAAGCAGGACAACTCTTGCGCGAGCGTCTGTGGACACCGTTGGAGCCACATCTCACCGATGCCAAGATGGTGTTGGTCTCGCCCGATGGTGTGCTCGGACGCTTTCCGCTGATCGCGTTACCCGGCAACAAACCCGGTTCGTACCTGTTAGAAGATCGCGCGCTGGCGATTGTTCCCGTGCCGCAAGCGCTCGTGTCGCTGCTGCGTGAGAAAGACTCCGATCGCCCGGCGGTGGCAGGGAATCTGCTCGTGCTGGGTGACGTGGACTATGACGCCCTGCCGGACAGCCAAGATACGTCCGCTCCGAAAAAGAAATTTGGCCGTCCGTTAGCAGCGGTTCGTGGCTCCGACTGGCGCGGCTTCAGACCGTTGGACGCCACACGCGGAGAACTCGCCACGATCGAAAAGATGTTCCGCCGCCGTTTCGGCCAAGACAGTGTGACGCCGCTAGAAGGGGCCGAGGCGAATGAGAATCGCTTCCGTCAGGAGGCATCCCGACACAAGTTCCTGCACATGGCGACGCACGGGTTCTTCGCCCCCGAATCACTTCGTTCAGCGTTGAAGGACTCGACGAATCGCGGATCGCGACTGAACGATTCGGGCTCGTCAGAGCGATTGATCGGATACTCGCCCGGCTTACTGTCCGGCCTAGCTTTGGCTGGCGCGAACCGCCCGCCCGAACCCGACCAAGAAGATGGCATCCTCACGGCATCCGAGGTCGAAAACCTCGACCTGCGCGGCGTTCAATTGGTCGTCCTGTCCGCCTGTGAAACCGGTCTCGGCGAAGTCGCTGGCGGCGAGGGCTTGCTCGGCCTGCAACGCGCTTTCCAAGTTGCAGGTGCTCAAACGGTGGTGGCCAGCCTGTGGCCAGTCTCCGACAACGCCACCCGCTCACTGATGGAACGCTTCTACGAAAACTTGCTGAAGAAAGAGATGGGCACACTGGAGTCCCTCCGAGAAGCTCAACTCTGGATGCTGAAAGAAGGTCAAGAACGTGGCTTGGTCCGCATCAACAAGGTCGATCAAACAGAGACACCTGCAACCAACTTGCGAACGCCACCGTTCTACTGGGCGGCATTCGTTCTGAGTGGTGACTGGCGGTAATCGCCACGCGCCCTGAGGCGAACAAGAAAACGAGGGATGATGATGATGATTGGGACGCATCGCAGACGTTTGGCACTGACCGTCACCCAGCAGCGTGTTTGTTCGCTGCTCATATTAGGAACGATGGCGTTTTGCAGTCTCACCGCCGCGTCGTCCGCAGACTCACCGCCCAAGCCGAAATTGACGGCCATTCAGCAGGAGAGATTGAAGGAGCGGGATCCTCTCTTGAAGGAATCGCTCGATCTTCGCCAGTTGGGAAAATATGCCGAAGCGATTGAGGCCGCCTCGAAAATCGAGGCCATCGAGCGGGATATCTTTGGTCAGGAACACGACGAGGTTCTCGGCACCAGGGACTTCATCGCGCACCTCCAAGAACAGCGAGGGGAATTCGCCGCCGCCAGAAAAATCCGCGAAGAGATTCTGGCGATCCGCCGGAAAGTTGCCGGAGCCGATCACTGGCGCACGGGCGATGCGCGGCGGGCACTGGAAAACATTGAAGTGCTCGAAAAATTGTCGCCCGAAGACCGGAAGCTGTTGAACCAGGCCTGGGTCTTGAGCGAAACGGTCAAGCAGCTTCATCAGCGGGGAAAGGCGCGCGACGCACTGGAGATGGCCAACCAGGCGCTGGATATCCGCCGGAAGGTGCTGGGTACGAACCATCTCAATTACGTCTCCAGCCTCAACAATCTTGCCGAGCTTTACTCGGCGATGGACGACTGGGCGAAGTCGGAGCCGTATTGCCTCGAAGCGGGCGAAATTGAAAAGCGACTGCTGGGGGAGCGGCATCCCGATTACGTCCAGAAGTTGGAATTCCTCACGGTGATCTACCTCAAGAGAGAAGACCTCGTGCAGGCGGAGCCTTTCCTGCGGCAAGTGGTCGATATCAAGAAGGCAACGCTGGGCGAGAACCATCCGGCCTATGTCGCCAGCCGGGACTCACTCGAGGCGCTCCGGAAAACGATCCCAGAGCAGGCGAAGCTGAAGCAGCGGGAGGAATTCTCCCAACAGATGATGGAACTGCGGAAGCAGGGGAAGCTGACCGAGGCGCTCGCGGCGGCGGGAAAGATGCTCGCTGTCGAGCAGCAGTTGTCCGGCGACAAACACGACCAAGGGCTTGCCACGCGGATCGTCATCGCTGAACTGCATGAGGAACGCGGGGACTTGGCTTCTGCTCGAACAACCCGTGAGGAGTTGCTGGCGATCCGCTCGAAAGCCGGCGGCGCGGACCACTGGCGGACAGCCGACGCCCGGCGGGCCTTGAAAAATGTCGATGTTCTGGAACAACTCTCCCTGGCAGACCGGCAACAGTTGATTCAGGCCGCGCGGCTCAATGAAACGGTGGTCCAACTCAACGGTCAGGGAAAGTCCCGCGAAGCGCTGCCGCTGGCCGGCCAGGTGACGGACATCCGCCAGAATGTGCTTGGCGAGCAACATCCCGATTACGCCAGCAGCCTCAACAATCTCGCGCTGTTGTACGAAGCGTTGGGCGACTCGGCGAAAGCGGAGCCGCTGTACCGCCAGGCCCTCGACATCAACCGAAAAGTTCTGGGGGAGCGGCATCCCGGCTATGCCATCAGCCTCAACAACCTCGGGGTGCTGTACAAGTCGCTGGGAAACGCGGCGAAGGCGGAACCGCTCATTGTCGAAGCCCTCGACATCAACCGCGCCGTGCTGGGCGAAAAGGATCCCGCCTACGTCACCAATCTGAACAACCTCGCGTCGCTCTACAAATCGATCGGGAACGCCGCGAAGGCGGAGCCGCTCTTTCGCCAAGCCCTCGACATCAGGAAGACTGCGTCCGGTGAGAAGCATCCCGATTATGCGATGAGTCTCAACAACCTCGGGCAGTTCTACGCTTCGATCGGAGACTTTGCGAAGGCCGAGCCTCTCTTGCGGCAGGCCCTCGAAATCAGGAGGTCGGCTCTCGGTGTGCAACATCCCGATTACGCCGTCAGCCTTAATAACCTCGCTGGGCTCTACCAGTCGATGGGGGACTTGCCGAAGGCAGAGCCTCTCTATCGGAAGGCCATCGAAATCCAAAAGATTGTGCCGGGCGAAGCGCATTCCGATTATGCCACGACTCTCGAAAATCTCGCGGGGCTTCACAAGGCGATGGGAGACTACGCGCGGGCGGAGCCGCTCTACCGGCAAGCTCTCGAAATCCAGCGGACGGCGCGAGGAGATAAGCATCCGGAATACGCGGTCTCGCTGAGCAATGTCGCGGAGTTCCACCAATCGATGGGGGACTACGAGAAAGCCAAGCCGCTCTGCCTTCAGGCCCTCGAAATCCAGAAGGCGCGGCGCGGCGAGAAGCATCCCGATTACGCCACCAGCCTCAACAACCTCGCCATGCTCTTCGACTCGATGGGAGACGCGGCGGTGGCGGAGCCGCTCTATCGCCAAGCGTTGGAAATCCGGCAGACGATGCTCGGCGAGCAGCATCCCGATGTCGCCAACAGCCTCAACAACCTGGCGGCGCTGTACACCACCAGACACGACTATGGCAAAGCAGAGCCGCTCTACCGGCAGGCCCTCGAAGTCAAGCGGGGCGCGCTCGGTGAGACGCATCCCGCGGTTGCCGTCGGTCTCAACAATCTCGCGGTCCTTTACGTCTCGATGAAAGACGACGCGAAGGCCGAGCCTCTTATGCGGCAAGCCCTCGCCATTCAAGCCAAGGAGTTGGGAGAGACGCATCCCGCTTACGCCGCCAGCCTCAGTAATCTGGCGGCGCTTTACGAATCTCGGGGAGATCACGCGAAGGCCGAACCGCTGGTTCGCCAAGCGGTGGCCATCACGCGAGGACATGTCGAATCCGCAGCGGCGGTGGAGTCGGAGCGGCAGCAGTTCCTGATCGCCCGGGCGAATCGCGGCTCACTCAATCTGTACCTGTCGATTGCGGTGTCGTCGGGGCTGTATGCCAAAGATGTCTATCAGGAAGTGCTGCTGGCAAAGGGGGCCGTCTGGCGACGGCAGCAACAAACACGAGCGGCGCAGGGGGATTCGCAACTAGTGCCGCTGTTCACAGAATTACGGTCGGTGTCCACGCGGCGGGCGCAGCTAGCACTCGCGACGCCGAATCCAACAACGCAGGACGTGTGGCGACAGCAGATTGACCAACTGTCACAGAGGCAGGAAGAACTTGAACGCGAGTTGTCGAGCCGCAGCGCCACCTATCGAGATGTGCAGCAAACCGTCACCGTCGATGAACTCAGTGCGAGTCTCTCCGCCGGACATGCGCTCGTCGATTTTTGGGAGTATTCGCAGCTCCTGCCATCCGCGGATGACAAGCCGGGACCACCGCAATTCGAGCGGAGGTTGGTGGCGTTCGTGCTGCGTCTGGACCGACCGTCGGTCACGCTGGTTCCACTCGGAGCGGTGAAACCATTGGCTCAGCTCATCGACACTTGGCGTCGGCAGACCGTTGGCCGACTCCCCGTCGCCGCTCAAACAGGACAACTTCTGCGCGAGCGTTTGTGGACACCGTTGGAGCCGCATCTCACCGAGACCAAGACGGTCCTGCTCTCGCCTGACGGCGTACTCGGACGTTTCCCGTTCATCGGGCTTCCCGGCGACAAGCCTGGTTCGTATCTACTGGAACAATACGCCTTGGCGACCGTCCCCGTACCGCAGGCGATCGTGTCACTGTTGCGAGAAAAAGACTCCGACCACCCGACGGTGACGGGGAACCTGCTCGTTCTGGGTGACGTGGACTATGACTCCCTTCCGGACAGCCAGACTCCGGCCGCTCCGAAAAAGAAATTCGGGCGAAACCTGGCCGCAGTTCGCGGCGATGGCTGGCGCGGCTGGGGGCCGTTGGGTGCCACACGCGGCGAACTGGCCGCGATCGACAAGCTGTTCCGCGACAATTATGGACCGAAGGGTGTGACCCTGTTGGAGAAGTCCGAAGCGAGTGAGAAACGCTTTCGCCTGGAGGCACCCAAACACAAGATTCTGCATGTGGCAACGCACGGCTTCTTTGCACCCGAGATGCTTCGATACGCGCTGAAGGACACGGTCAATCGCGGATCGTCGTTCAACGAATTGGACACGTCGCGCCGGTTCGCCGGATACCCTCCCGGCCTGCTGTCGGGCTTGGCATTGGCGGGCGCGAATCAGGTGCCGGATAGCGAACGCGACGACGGCATCCTCACCGCCTTGGAGGTCGAAAGTCTCGACCTGCGCGGCGTCCAATTGGTGGTGCTGTCTGCCTGCGAAACCGGTCTCGGCGAAGTCGCCGGCGGCGAGGGCTTGCTCGGCCTGCAACGCGCCTTCCAAGTAGCTGGTACGCGCAGCGTCGTAGCCAGCCTGTGGCAGGTCTCCGACGACGCCACCCGCGCACTGATGGAACGCTTCTACGACAACCTCTGGCAGAAAGAGATGAGCACGCTGGAATCGCTGCGCGAGGCCCAGCTCTGGATGCTGAAAGAAGGCCAGCACCGTGGCCTCGTCCGCACCGACCAGCCTCAACCCGCGAACGATCCCCAACGAACACCCCCGTTCTACTGGGCCGCATTCGTCCTCAGCGGGGATTGGCGGTGAGGTCGCTCGAAACGACTGCCGTCCTACATCGCTTCATTAGATCGCTACCACCATCTGCGGCTCGCCCACATAAACAAATCCATGTTGACCGTAATCGTGAACAGCCAACTGATCGGCCAACCTGGAGCGATCCCGTGACGGGCTGTTCTGCGATAAAGCGCCACGCTCATGATGGCCACGCTGGCCAGAACATTCACTTCGGAAACCCAAAGTGGAGCATGGGCCCAACACAAATTGATGATCGCTGCTGGTAGTAATGCAACTGATCCGAGCAGACAGACCCGGCCCAATTCGCCCCAATAGACTCGGCGTAGCTGGCTGGGCATACCAATGGCCGAAGCGGTCATTTGAACGACCCAGGTAAAACTGGGAACGAGCATCCCCACAAAGAACACCTCGCCCAATTCAGCGTTCTCGGCCAACATGAATAACGAGCCGGAAAAGGGAGCAGTGACGACTGCTCCTGCGATAAACCAGCCAGCCGTCGCTGGGTAGGAGTAACCGGAGCTGATTGTTGTCGGTGCGTCGATTGCTGCTAGCTCGTGCCCGACATCGTGCATCTGCCGAGACTTTTGAAGAGCCTTCATTCGCCATGCGGTTGTCAGAAAAGTGATCAGCAACCCGACCTTTACCAGCATCGAGGTTCCCCGAAGCACGTTTTCAAGCGTCTTGTCTTCGGGTTCGGGGCGCTCGTACTTAGGAACGGGGACGCAATAACTTCCCGAACTGCCGACCTCCGTCTTGTGAGCGGCAAGGCGCTAGCCTCCGGTCGTCGCACAAGAACCGGCGGCTAG
>JAYTQJ010000333.1:0-4209 GCA_043746775.1 Schlesneria sp. | reverse complement strand
GAGCATGTGATGGCAGTTTCCCAGACTCACGGCCACATCGAAGCTCCGTGACCGTGGCACCCCATCCCCCAGATTCAACAAGGCGATGGCCCTGCCCCGGTGGTAGGCGAGGAGGACGACGATCACTTGAGGGACAGTGGTCAATACATTGGCAGGCAACTCATTCCCGACCGGGGTTTCGCCCAAAGCGGCTCCAACTCCGTCCACCCCGCCGTCACTCGCTTTGCGAATCAGGTCCGCTTCATTGAGGTCGGACGACAACGCTTTTGTCAAAGGTTGTTTCGTCATCAGAGTCATCGCCGAGTGATTTGCAGAGATCGGCAAAGAGTTCTCGATGCGAGGTTGGAATCGTGTTGATGGAAAGGTGCATTCGAAGCATCGTTCCGTCTGCGGTTCTGTGCCCCGATGCGAACAGCTTTTGATACATCGGCAAGACGTGAGACAAATCCGAATCCATCCGGGAAAGTAATTGGTTCCCCACCAGTTCTTCGGGACTGTTCAATGTCGCCTCAAGGCGACATTGCCAATCACGGCCCTGACAGTCTTGGACCATGAAATGGTCTTTCCAGTCGAAGGCGAGATTGTCCACCGGCCCGCGAATGCAGACGAAAGCATAGGCCCAGATTATTTCGGAGCGATCACGCGCGGGGACGAATTGCGATAAGTGCTTTCGGTTCGTCGTCACGATCGTGCCGCCAACCATCGCAGCTTGTGCGGCGAGGATGGCATCCCCATCGAGTGAGACATCGGCCGCTGTCGGATTCCCGCGCACTCGTGAGTCCGCCCAAAACCCGGCCGCCTTCCGCATCGTTGCGGTATCGAGTGGCAGGTACTCCAGCAGTTCACACAGCTCATCAAGACGTTCAATGCTGCGCAGCGATGACTGCCCTTTTCGGACGAGATGGAGCAGCTTCCGTCTCAGCTCGTAGTCGCACAGTTCCGGTAAAAACACCCGATCCTCGGAGCCACTCGTCAGGATCGCCTCGACCCAATCCGACACCGGTTGGTTGGTCTGTTTGGAGGGATGGCACAACTGACCCAAGATGCCGGTATCAAGCAGCAGGTTCATCACGATCCTCACAGCGAAGACCGGCGTCTTTCAACTCCTCTTCCAAGAGTTGGCCGACGCGCTCGTCGTAATCGTGATCCTCCTGTGACCACTGCCGCAAGCGTTCCGCCGCCTTTCGATACCGTTCACGCCGAATGACTTCCAATTCGTCATTGGTTGGAACAAGCGTGGTGCTCATCTTCACTCTCCTTTTGGTTTGCGATGATTAACAAGTCGCCAGCCAGTTGATTCCATGATCGCCCAGTAATGGTAGTGCGTCCTGCCACGTTTGCGGATTATTGCTCGTATCCATGGATGACCGTACTCATCGATCTCCGACACGCGAGATGGCCATGATCGTCTGATCAGAAGCTTCATGAATGCAATGTCCACCGCATGAATCGTGTAACCCGGACGAGACCATTCCTCAGGCAGCGTCACAAAGCGCACCAAGTCACCAATTTTGAGAGATTGTGGTTCAGGCACGGTTTGAACTCTCCCAACATCTGCTGCCGCACCCAACGCCCTGCTTCCTCTCTGGCTAGGAGCCAACCGTGTTCAGCGAATTGCCACGTCCAACACCCACAGGATCAGCCCTTTGGCGAGGTGCATGCGGTTGTCGGCTTGTTGGAAGGCGATGCACTGCGGGCCGTCCATGATTTCGTCGGTCACTTCTTGGCCTCGTTTGGCGGGGAGGCAGTGCATGAAGCGGGCCGACTTCGGGGCGAGCTTCATCAGTTTCGCGTTGACTTGGAATGGCAAGAAGACGGCGCGGCGTTCGGAGTCTTCGGCCTCTTGGCCCATGCTGGTCCAGACATCCGTATAGACGATCGAAGCGTCCTTGAGGGCCGACTTGAAATCATCGGTCTGCGTCACGTCGGCGGCGGGGATGCGCTTCTTCAGAATCTGCATGAACTTGTCCTCGAGGCGGTAGCCATCGGGGGCGCACACGACGAACGAGACGCCGCAGTGCGCGCTGGCGATCGCGAGCGAGCTGGCCACGTTGTTGCCGTCGCCGATGAACGCGATCTTCTTGCCGCGCAGATCTCCGAAGACCTCCTGCATCGTGAAGATGTCCGTCAGGGCTTGGCACGGATGCCGTTCGTCGGAGAGGCCGTTGATGACCGGCTTGCCCGAGAACTCGATGAAGTTGTCGATCAGCTTTTGCGAGAACGTGCGCAGGGCGATCACATCGCTGTAGCCGCCGATGACGCGGGCGATGTCTTTGACCGCCTCGCGCCCGCCGATCCCCGCTTCGCGCGCTTCGAGGAAGATGCTGCTGCCGCCGAGCTGCATCATGGCCGCGTCGAAACTGAGCCGCGTGCGCAGCGAGGGCTTTTCAAACACCGCCGTGAGGACTCGCCCCGCCAGAAGCTGCGGCCGGTCCCCTTTCGCGAGGCGGGCCTTCAGCTCCCGAGCCAGAGCGAAGATGGCCTCAACATCGGCCGGTTTGAGTTCGAGCAACGAATTGAGATGACGCATGAGAACGAAGTCCGAATGACAAGGCACCAGTTGTGAGCGAGACGAAAACAACACCACCGAACGCGACCGTGGAATCGGTGCGTCAAAGGCCCTCACCGTGCGAAGAGTCATAAAGACTTCGCAGCGGGAAGGCCCAGCTAGACGGAGGTCTGAGATCGTGGCGGGGCATTTCGGTTGCTTCGTCTTTCGCTTTTCGGAGCGGGGCGGCGTCAGCCCCCTGTTCCTCATTTGTCGTATCAAATTAGTTCGGTTTCACAGTGGAGAAGCAGAGCTTACGCTCAAAGAATCAGGGGGCTGACGCCGCCCCGCTCCGAGAACCTTGGTGTCACGCTTCGTTGGCCATCTCACGCAGGACCGTGCTGATGACCGCGCAGCCTTCGTCAACCTGTTCGGCGGTGATGTTGAGCGGCGGGAGGAGTCTCACCACGGTGTCGTGCGTCGCGTTAATGAGGACTCCACGTTCCATGCACTTGCCAACGGCGGGGGTCGCGGGGATCGAGAGTTCGACGCCGATCATCATGCCTCGGACACGCAGGTCCTTGATGATCGGGAGTTCCTCTTTCAGCTTCGCGAAGTGGCCTCGAAAGCGTTCCGCCATCTTTTGGCAGTGAGCGAGCAGCCCTTCCTCTTCGATGGTCTGCATGGTCGCAATACCTGCCGCCATGGCGAGCGGATTGCCGCCAAACGTGCTCGCGTGCATCCCCGGCCGCAGGCTGGGAGCGACGTGATCGCGACAGACAAACGCGCCGCAGGCGACTCCCGCCGCGAGGCCCTTCGCCAGCGTCATGATGTCGGGCTGGACTCCCGAATGTTGGTAACCGAACCAATGGCCTGTGCGGCCCATGCCGGTTTGCACCTCGTCGAAAATGAGCAACATGCCGCGTTCATCGCACAGTTGGCGCAGGCCCTTCAAGAACGAATCGTCGGCGATGTTGACGCCGCCTTCACCCTGAACCGGTTCGAGCAAGATCGCGCACGTTTCGTCATCGACCAGTTGGCGCACGGCTTCGAGATCGTTGTAGGGAGCGTACCGAAAGCCCGGCAGCAGCGGGCCGAGTCCCTCGTGATACTTCGGCTGAGCGGTCGCCGTGACCGACGCATACGTCCGTCCATGAAAGCCGTTCGTGAACGAGATGACTCGATACTTGTTCGCCTTGCCACCAGCGCCGCTCGCGTGCAACCGAGCCAGCTTGATCGCTCCCTCGTTCGCTTCGGTGCCACTGTTCGCGAAGAACGCCTTGCCGAACGAGCGAGTACAGATCGCCTCAGCAAAGTTCCCCTGAGCTTCCGTGTACCACGTATTCGGAATGTGGATCAGATGCTTGACCTGATCCTGCACCGCCTTGACGACCTTGGGCGGACAATGACCGAGGATGTTGCAGCCCCATCCCGGAAAGAGATCGAGATACCGCTTCCCCTCGGCATCCCACACGGCGGTTCCCTCGCCGTGAACGATGCAGACGGGATAGCGCTTGTAGTTCGGAATGACGTACTTGCCGAACTGCTCGATGGTTTGCTGGCTGGTGCGGGTTGCTGCTGGGTGCATGGGAAGCTCTTCGCTGTAAGCAATTGGCGGTTGGTCGTAGGGTGCGTAGACGCCGTCAGTTTTGAAGTGTGAGGCAGTTGCGTTCGGTTTTGGAATTGTTTTCAAAGTAGCCATCATCGCTCCGCGTGATGAG
>JAYTQJ010000332.1:0-1893 GCA_043746775.1 Schlesneria sp. | reverse complement strand
CCAAGGACGATCCCGCCACCTTCTGGGGTGAGATGGCCGGGAATTTGGACTGGTTCAAAAAATGGGATCACGTCATTCAGGGGGACATGCCCGATACGAAGTGGTTCGTCGGCGGAAAGCTCAACGCTTCGTACAACTGTCTCGACCGGCATCTGTTGACGTGGCGGAAGAATAAGGCCGCGATCATTTGGGAAGGCGAACCGGGCGACAGTCGCACACTGACGTATCAAGACTTGCACCGCGAGGTCTGTAAGTTTGCGAACGTCCTTAAAAAACTGGGCGTCGTGACGGGCGATCGCGTGACGCTCTACATGCCGATGATTCCGGAACTGGCCATCGCGATGCTGGCCTGTGCGCGGATCGGTGCGACGCACTCGATCATCTTCGGCGGCTTCAGTGCCGATGCCGTCGCCGACCGCAACAATGATGCTCAAGCCAAACTGATCGTCACGGCGGATGGAGGCTGGCGGCGTGGGAAGGAAGTTCCGCTCAAGAAGGCGGTCGATGAGTCGCTCGCCAAATCGCCGTCCGTTCAGAAAGTCGTCTGTGTCCGACGGACCGGTTCGCAGGTCGAGATGATCCCCGACCGCGACTACTGGTGGCACGAGTTGATGGCGGACTCATCGAGTGACTGCGACGCGGCGGAACTCGATGCAGAACATCCGTTGTTCATCCTCTACACGTCGGGGAGCACGGGCAAACCGAAAGGGGTGATGCACACGACGGGGGGCTACACGCTTGGCACGATGATGACCTCGAAGTGGGTCTTCGATCTGAAGGACGAAGACACGTATTGGTGTACCGCCGACATCGGCTGGGTCACGGGACACAGCTACATCGTCTACGGCCCGCTCGCCAATGGAGCCACGACCGTAATGTACGAAGGGGCACCGAACTGGCCTCACGACGGACGCTTCTGGGAAATCATCGAGAAGTACAAGGTCAACATCTTCTACACGGCCCCGACGGCGATCCGAGCGTTCATCAAGTGGGGCGACCACTGGCCCGCGAAGTACGATCTCTCCAGCTTGCGGCTGCTCGGGTCGGTCGGTGAGCCGATCAATCCCGAAGCGTGGATGTGGTATCACCGCATGATCGGTGCCGAGCGTTGTCCGATCGTCGATACGTGGTGGCAGACGGAAACCGGCGCGATCATGTTGTCGCCGCTGCCGGGGATCACCGCGACCAAACCGGGAAGCTGCACAAGACCGCTCCCCGGCGTGGTGCCCGACATCGTGAACAAGGAAGGCGAGAGCCTCGGCGTGAATGAGGGTGGCCTGCTCGTGCTGAAGCAGCCGTGGCCCTCCATGCTGCGGACGCTGTACGGCGATCATCAACGCTTCAAGGACACGTACTTCAGTTCCATCCCCGGCAGCTACTTCGCGGGCGACGGGGCGAGGAAGGACGAAGACGGTTACATCTGGGTGATGGGCCGCGTGGATGATGTCCTCAACGTGGCGGGACATCGGCTCAGTACGATGGAGGTCGAGTCGGCCCTCGTCGCGCACGAGCGAGTCGCGGAAGCGGCGGTCGTCGGCTTCCCGCACGACATCAAGGGCGAGGGGATTTGCTGCTTCGTGATCCTCAAGAGTGGCGAAGGGAACGAGCAGCTTGAGAAGGAGATGATCGCTCACGTCCGCAAGCACATCGGGGCGCTGGCGACTCCCGACAAGATTCGCTTCAGCGCGGCCCTGCCCAAGACTCGCAGCGGCAAGATCATGAGACGCCTGCTGCGCGACATCGCCGCCGGCCGCGAATCGGCCGGTGATACTTCGACGCTCGATGACTTGTCGGTCCTCGCCAAGTTGCGCGAGACGGATGAGTGATCTGCTCCGAGTTGTGTGGCTGGGGTCGGCGCTTCGCCGCCCCCAGCAATTCGTTCACGAGCTGGGG
>JAYTQJ010000331.1:0-4209 GCA_043746775.1 Schlesneria sp. | reverse complement strand
TGACCACGATTCACGCCTGCCAAGCGGGCAAAGATGTCTATTGCGAGAAGCCACTCTCGCTGACGGTGGTCGAGGGACGGCGCATGGTCGAAGCGGCGCGGGCCAACAAGCGGATCGTGCAGACGGGATCGCAGCAACGCTCGGACGACAAGTTTCGGCTGGCGTGCGAACTCGTGCGGTCGGGGCGGCTCGGCAAGATCAGTGAAGTGTTGGTGGGACTGCCGAACAACAACTTCTCGGGGCCACCCGTTCCCGATTCCGATCCGCCTGCCGAGTTGGACTACAACACCTGGCTTGGCCCTGCCCCGCAGCGTCCGCACAACACGAAGCGAGTTCATTACAGCTTCCGTTTCTTCTGGGATTACTCGGGAGGACAGATGACAAACTTCGGTGCCCATCACATCGACATCGCGCAGTGGGGACTGGGCATGGATGCTTCGGGACCGATCTCCGTCGAAGGGGTCGCCACGTTCCATCCACAGAAGTGGTACGAGGTCACGGAGTCGTGCCGCCTCACGCACACCTATGCCAGTGGCGCGAAGCTGGTTGTCGGACAGGGGCAGAAGGACATCCCCGGTGGCGCGACGTTCATCGGTGAGAAGGGTCGCATCTTCGTGACGCGCGGCAAAATCACGAGCGATCCGAAAGAGCTGCTCGAACAGCCGCTCGGTGAGAACGATGTCCGGCTCAACAAGAGCGCCAACCATCACGCCAACTTTTTGGACTGCATCCGCAGCCGAGAACTCCCGATCTGTGATGTCGAGATCGGGCACCGCTCCGCGACGGTGTGCCACCTGAGCAATCTCGTCGCCCGAATCGGACGCAAGATCACCTGGGATCCCGTTCGAGAAACAATCGTCGGTGACGATGAAGCGGCGGCGCTGCTCTCGCGACCGTACCGCACGCCGTGGACACTGACGTGAGAGGACGAGCCGGAATGTCGTCAATGGTGTGGCTGGCGTCCGCGCCTCATGGCCCCCAGTGAAGGTGAGTTCACAACCGGAGTGGGCAACGTAGGATGGACGCCCCCGTCCGTCCGGCTCTGATGGACAAACCCGGACGGACGAGGGCGTCCATCCTACGGTTCTACAACAGGCGGCTGATTTTGGTCTCCGCAAAGAATGAAACAGCCCGGCTACCGTGAGGGAGTCGGGCTGTTGTTGTTGGATGAGCGAGGCTCATGCTGTCGGGGAAGGTCCGTTCAGACGACCTTGGTCAGCCCCGGCACGGCGATCGGGTAGACACCGTTGGCGTCGGGCATGACTGGGGGATCGGCGTCGAACGAGAAGACCTTGGGCATCAGGCTGATGTTCGAGTTCAAAGCGGCATCCCACGTCACTTCCTTGCCGCCATAAGTGGCCATGCGGCCGAGGATGGCGGTCAGCGTGCTGTGCGCTCCGTTGTCGGCTTCGTTGTAGTCGAGGCCACCACGAATCGCCGCCGCCAAGTCATCGTGTTCGACTTGGTACGGGTCTTTGCTACCCCCCTTGAAGTGGAACGCTTCGCCGCCGATGGGCATGACATGGCCAGCCGGATTCGAGGTTCCCTTGGAGCCGTGGACGAACTCGCTCACGCTGCTCCAGCAATTGGGTTGATGGCGGCATTGGCTGTACATGCGACTACCGTCCTTGTACTCGTACTCGACGTAGTGATGGTCGAAGATTTCTCCGTACTTCTTGTCGATCCGGACTTGGCGGCCACCCATTCCGTTGGCTTTGACGGGGGTCTCACCTTTGACCCAGTTGCCCACGTCAAGATTGTGGATGTGCTGCTCGCAGATGTGATCGCCGCAGAGCCAGTTGTAGTAGTACCAGTTGCGCAGTTGGTACTCCATTTCGCTCTTGGCATTGGCTCGCGAGAGTCGTGGATCCCACACACCGCCGCCGTTCCAGTAGACGCGCATCGCGATGATGTCACCAATCGCGCCGTCCTTGATCCGTTGCAGGGCTTCGAGGTACGGAGCCTGATGGTGACGTTGGAGGCCGACGCCGACTTTCAGCTTCTTCTCTTTGGCGATCTTGTTCGCTTCGAGAACCTGTCGGACACCGGGAGCATCCACGGCGACGGGCTTCTCCATGAAGATGTTCTTGCCAGCCTTCACGGCGTACTCGAAGTGAATCGGTCGGAAGCCGGGCGGAGTCGCGAGGATGACCAGATCGACGCCGCTGTCGATCACTTTTTGATAGGCATCGAAACCGGTGAAGATCTTCTCGGGGACGACTTGTACGCGGTCGCCCTTCTCACCGAGGCCCCCCTTGATCGAACGAATGCCGTTCTCGGCACTGTCCTTGAAGGCATCGCCGACAGCGACCAGCTTGACGTTGCCGTTGGTCGAGAGGGCTTGCGTGGCGGCTCCCGTACCGCGACCGCCGACGCCGACGAGGCCGACCTTGATCGTGTCGTCACCACCCGCGAAGGCCGAGTTGTAGAGACTGAACTGCCCGAAGGCAGTGGCACCGACAGCGGCAATCGTCGAGGTCTTGAGGAACTCGCGACGGCTGGCGTTCGAGGCGGGATTGGAATTCGAGGCTTGGTCCATGGCGGAGGCTCCTGGGAGTGAGGGACAGACAGATGAAACGACGTTTGTAGGTTGGGCACTCCTGCACGTCCTCTTGTTCGTCATTCTGAATCGAAAGCCCAAGCCGGACGGGCAGGAGTGCCCATCCTACAGCTAATCTTCGATCGTGATCCGTTCCTTGGCGTCGGTCGGCAGGACGGCATCGAGGTGCAGATTCTTGCGTTCATCTGCGGTCGGCACTTTGAACGGACGGATGATGCGGAAGCCGACGAACAGCGCGTCGGTCATGTACCACGCACTCTTCGGCAGGTTCGGGTCTTGTTCTTTCCAAGCCGCTTCGGAAGCGAGGCGAGCCGCGCTGCGCAGCTTCTCGGGAGTGAAATTCCACGCGCCGCCGCGGGCCGTGCGCGGGTACTCGACATCGCCGATGTTCAGCGGAAACACGGCAGACTTATCGGCTGGAAACTTGGCGTAGAACTCGGGATCGAACTTGTCTTGAACCCACTCGGCAGCGTTGCCGTGCATGTCGTACAAGCCCCACGGGTTCGGCTTCTTCTTGCCGATCGGCTTGTACTTGCCGTCCGAGTTGGCTTCGTGCCAAGCGTAGTCGTCGAGTTTCGCCACATCGTCACCGAAGTGATAGGCCGTTGTCGTTCCCGCGCGGCAGGCGTATTCCCATTCGGCTTCAGTCGGCAGGCGATAGTAGTGGCCGGTCTTCGCGCCGAGCCATTGGCAGTACATCTTGGCCGCGTGCTGAGTCATGCAAATGGCGGGCTGACGTTCGTCCTTCCCCATGCCGAACGACATGTCGGTGTAAGGGTTCGTCGGCTTCGTGATCGCGTCGGCAGCCTTCTCCAAATCCAGAGTCGCCGCCTTCTTGTAATTCCGCAGACTGCGTTCGAGCCGCAGCGACCACAGCTCAAACTCATCCCACGTCACCTCGTACTTGCCCATCCAGAACGGCTCGATCTTGACCTTGTGCTGCGGCCCTTCCCCTTCGCCGCGACTCGCTTCTTTGGCGGGGCTACCCATGACGAACTCGCCGCCGGGGATCGGAACCATTTCGTAAGAAACATCCGTGTTGCGAATGTCCTGTTTGTACGGCTTCATTTCGGCGGGAGTCTTCGCGGCCGTCGTGTCAGCGGCAGGCGCATCGGCGGCGAAGCTCGATGCGGTGCCACTGGTCGCACCGAAGCCAGCGATCGTGGAGAGGCAGATGGCGAACGCCAATCCTTGGACGACGCGAAGGGAAACTCGTAGGCTCGATGTCGTGAACGGGGTCATGCGGGAACTCGATGCGGAGGCAAACGTCATCATGAAAAGACACTGGACCGAGGCTGTGATCGTCGTGTGGTTGTTGGCGGGACTCTTGCCGGTCACGGGGACCGGCGGTTCGGCCGCGATGGCTCAAGCTCTGGAACGCTTTGAATTCTCAGAGCCACACTTGGGAACCCTCGTCGCCGTGACACTCTACGCGCCGACTGAAACCGTCGCAACCGAGGCTGCTGCGGCCGCGTATGCTCGGATTAAGGTGCTCAATCACATTCTCAGCGACTATCAGGACGAGAGCGAAGTCACGCGGCTCTGTTGCACGGCGGGGAGCGGCATGGCGCTCGAAGTGAGTCCCGAATTGTTCGAGGTTCTGTCGCGATCACTCGCACTGGCCGAAGCGACCGACGGCGCGTTCGATG
>JAYTQJ010000330.1:0-1895 GCA_043746775.1 Schlesneria sp. | reverse complement strand
GGGCCGCGTCGGCGTGGCGCAACATTGAAGTTCGTGTCGAGTTCTTGCTCGACGAAGGCAAAGTACCGTTCTCGGCTGTCGGGCTGGGCTTTCGGTCGTCCGCGCCGGTGGCTTCTCAACGCCAGTCGACCGTGGGCGGCGATGAGGGCAAAGTTCCGTGCCGTACTTCCCCGCATCTCCTGGCGCATGAGGCGGGCAAGGCTGGAGGTCCCCGGAATCGGGCGCATGAGCCGATGGCTCAGGAGTCGAATAGTTTTCCCCCAAACACCAGCACCTAATGCGCTGAGAACTCGCTCTGGTACTTCTGCCGCGACGGTGTCTCGGCTCGTTCGTAGACCATCGCCGATCAATTCTGCCGCTCCCCACATCCATGCCCGCTCGGTGAACTCATCCCAGTCAATATCGAACGAACGGACGATATCGGCAATGTCAACGGACCAGACAAGTCGGTGGCCACCAGACCAGGTTGCATGTGCGGCGGTGTGGAGGAGCATGTCCGTGGTCGACAGCACGGGCACCGTGAGCCCTCCTACGAGCATCGTCGAAGATCGCTCGAGCAACGCTGCTGGTTCCTCGACACGAAGGTTGTGGCGGTGCAGAGGGCTTGAGCAGAGATGCCAATGGAGATCGACCGAAGTACCCAGCGGGAGGACGACCGGAAGTTGGGCATGGCGTTCATCAACGAGGTATTGCCATACCCAGCCCTCGATGTCGGATGCCCCAGCAGCGGTGAGAGCGCCCAGGGCAGAAGCAAGGTCGAGCGGGTCTACGAGTACGTCCAGATCGGAGTAGCGGCGGACATACGAGCCTGTACGGAGCTCATTTAGTACCGGTCCTTTCATGACGACAAACGGCACTCCAGCTGAATCCAACGCGCTTTTTAGGGTTCGTAGATCAGCCAGCGCTCGAAGATGCAAGCGTTGCATCGAAAGACAACGATTACGTAGAGTGGCCACGCCTTGATGGTCGGGAAAGGCCGCGCTCAGCCACGTCAGGGCGACGTCTTCGACTCCCTGATCCTGACTGACGGTGGCGATGTCCTGCGGGATGAGCAGGGAGAACTCTGGAGTTTTAACGCCGAATCGAGTCTGCGTTGAACGGCAGGCGGCGATAAGTGCGACATGATTCTCCGTGTGGGCCATGGGACTTCTTCCTAAAGATTCCAAGACTCGTGGCTTGCATTTCACAGCCTAACTACTTAGGGTGGCGAATGTGACGAACTCCTCACCGATGAATTTTGCGTCAGTTTGCCTCGTTCGTTCCGATGAGGCGATCAGCCACGACGTTGGTGGCGAGGTGATTCTGCTCAACCCGAAGACGGAAGATTTCATCGCTCTCAACGAAGTCGGCGCCTATGTGTGGCACCTTCTGGGCGAGAACCAGCAATTTGCCGCCCTCGCCTCCGGCCTCGTCGGCGAATACAAGATTGATCAAACATCGGCAATTGGCGATCTTGAGGAATTTCTTCCCCAGCTCGTAGCCCTCGGACTTCTCTCCTGCGACGCAGGCAAGTAGCTCGACGACGACGTTGTGATGACCGTGGAACGCGCTTGGGACTCTTGGGGGAAACGTTTCTCTGTCGGTCGCGCCTTGCTCGGCATCGCCGGAGGTGCGCAGACATTCTCGAGTCACGCGTGGGTCGAATCAGGTGGTCGACCGATTGGGAAGGATGCCAACGAGATTGCGTCGTTTTCGGTCCTGCCGATGGAGCGAGTTCTTGCCCATTCTCGAATTGGGTTGGAACGAGGTTTGCGATGACACCGACGGTGGATCGTGCCACGCTCACGGTTCGTCGGTACTCGATGGCGGGGATCCTCATTGAAAGCGCGTTCGAGCTTCGCGAGCTTGAACCCCAGTCTGACGATAAGGTCACCGCCAGGGCTGATCTTGGGCGC
>JAYTQJ010000329.1:0-9674 GCA_043746775.1 Schlesneria sp. | reverse complement strand
CACCCGGCTCACCAAAGCCGAACAAACTCAGACAGTTGTTGATCCACCAGTCTTTAGGAGTGCAGCGAAACCATGAAAGCCCTTTTCTGAGATCAGTGAAGATCAGCGCCGATCAGTGTTCCTTTGTCTTGCTTCATTCCGCTGACGTGCGGCGAAGCGAAGGGCGACGGCGATGTGAAAACACGGTCACACTTTCTCATCGTTCGTTTGCGTCACTTGAGCCGTTTCATTCCCGACGAAGCCGCTCGTCTTATGAGTCCCGTCGCAGAACGGCTTCTTGAATGAGGCACCGCAGCGGCAGAGGGCGATGTTCGCTCCGGCGGCCGTGTCAAACTTGTTACCGAGATGATCGACCACCGTGACTGGTCCCGTGACAAGAAGCGGCCCGTTCTCGCGGACCTTGATGACGACTTCTTCTTTCGCAGCGGGTTCGTTCACGAGACCGTTCCTTCCAGTCGAGACTTCCAATCGAACGCGAGATCGAGGGCGGGGGCCGAGTGTGTCAGACCGCCGACGCTGATCCGTTCGACGCCAGTTTGAGCGATCGCCGTCACAGTTTCGAGCGTCACGCCGCCTGACGCTTCGAGCAGAACTTTCGGGGCGGAGCGGTCTCGCACGGCCACGGCCTGACGGAGCATCGTCACGTCCATGTTGTCGAGCAGCACGATGTCGGGATGGCCGCGCAGGGCATCGTCGAGTTGCTCCAACGAATCGACTTCGACTTCGATCGAGACTCCCGCCGGACTGCGCTTCCGCGCCGTTTCCACCGCCGCCGCAATGCTGTTCGATTCCGTCCACGCGGCGAGATGGTTATCCTTGATGAGGACGCCGTCGTAGAGACCCATCCGATGATTCGTGCCTCCGCCACAGCGAACGGCATATTTTTCGAGTTGCCTCCAACCGGGCAGCGTCTTGCGCGTGTCGAGGATCACCGCGCGCGTTCCGTGGACGGCATCGACAAAGCGTCGCGTCAACGTGGCGATGCCGCTGAGATGCGTCATGAAGTTGAGCATCGTTCGCTCACCGATCAGCAGCGATTGGAGCGGCCCCGAGACCGTGGCGACCGCCGTGCCGGGTGACACGCGATCACCGTCGCGGCGGTGAGTCTTCCAACGCACGGCCGCGTCGAGATGAGCGAACACGCGCCGCCCGATTGTCGCGCCGGACAGCACGCCCTCTTTCCTCGCGACGACTTGCACGGCGGCTTGCTCATCCGGGCGGATCAACGCGGCACAAGTCAGATCACCGGTCGATGACAAGTCCTCGGCCAGAGCCATCCCGATGAGCGTCTCGGCCGACGCTTGCTCGTGCGCTCCAAATGTCTCTTCAATCATGAATGGTCTCCGCAATGAGGATTACGGGTGTGGATCGGACACGCTCTGAGTCAGTCCATCGACAGCAATGACGGGCTTGTAGGATGGGCACTCTTGCCCGTCCGGCTGTTGGCATTCAAGCCGGACGGGCAAGAGTGCCCATCCTACATCACAGCCGCTGAACGCCGCCTGAGCCGGTCACTTCTTCTTGGCCGACACCTTCGTGCGATGCTGCCTGACGGCGGCGAGTGCTCGTTGGAAGTCTTCCGGGAGCGGGGCTTCAAACTTCATGCGCTCGCCGGTGACAGGATGATCGAACGCGAGGCTCAGTGCGTGCAGGCACTGACGATCAATGATGATCTGCTCTTCTTCCGGCGGCAGGTTCTCGACGAGATCGGAGAGCTTGAGGTTGCTGTGCCCTTCGTACAGTCGGTCGGCCACGATCGGATGCCGCAGGTGGTGCAGGTGGACTCGCAGTTGGTGCGTTCGTCCCGTTTGAGGGCACAGCCGCACGAACGAGAACCCGTGGAAGCGTTCGAGGACATCGTAGAACGTCGAGGAATGGCGCGAGTTCCCGCCGGGTTGGCAGACCATCATTCGTTCGCGGTTGCGATGGCTCACGCGGACGTGCGTCTCGATGAAGTCGCGATCGAACGAAATCTCGCCCCACGCGATCGCCCGATATTCCTTCTCGACCGTCCGCGCTTCAAATTGGCTGGACAGATTGCCGTGAACCGCGTTGTCCTTCGCCACGACGAGGACTCCGGTCGTGTCGCGGTCCAATCGGTGAACGATCCCCGCCCGCAACTTGCCCGCCACGTCGCTCAACTTGTCGAAGTGAAACTGCAAAGCCCCCGCGAGCGTCCCGCGATAGTTTCCCTTGCCGGGATGAACGATCATTCCCGCCGCCTTGTTGATGACGATGATCGCATCGTCCTCGTACAGCACGTCGATCGGGATGTCTTCCGCCGGCAGGGTCGCATCGGGAGCGGTCGGCAGTTGAAACTGCACTGTGTCGCCGGGATAGACCCGCCGCGACATCTTGGTCTTCTCACCATTGACCGTGACCAGCCCCTCGCCGATCACACGTTGAAACGCGACGCGACTGAAGTTGGAGTACAGCCGCGTCAGATAGTGATCAACACGCCAGCCGTGCGCACGCTCTTCGACGGTGACGATAATCGGCTCGGTCGTTCCCTCGACAGGTTCCGTGGCGATTGCGCTCGTCGGCTCGACAGCGGCCTCCACCGTTTCGGGGTCAACGTCATCGACGAGGTCTTCGGACATGCAGCTTCGATCATCAAAGAGGAAGCCCGGCAGACAGCGCTGCCGGGCCAGTGAGGAATCATGTTGTCCGGTCTCGGGGTGCTTGCAGGATCGTCACTCAGTGCGACGATCCTGCGGTGGCCCGATTCATTCCGGTTTCTTCTCGGCAGGAGCATCCGCCGCCGCTTCAGGCTTGCTCTCAACTTTTGGCTCATCCGACTTGGGTTCATCCGAGCCGGGCTTCTTTTCAGCGGCCGGTTCGTCGGCCTTCTTCTCTACCTTCGGCTCATCCGATTTTGACGGAGTCGGGTCTGCTTTCGCAGCGTCGGTTTTTGGCTCTTCAGCCTTCGAGGCATCCGGCTTGACGGCACCAGCCTCTTCACTCGGCTTGGCATCCGCATCCTTCGACTTGTCGTCGATCTCGCCCGCAGCGGCGGGAGGCAGGAACAGGTCATGCGGGTTCTTGGCCGCGCCGTCTTTCGGACGGATATCAGCGGGCTTGGGGTTCTGCTTGGCGAACCATGCGTAGAACTCTTTCGTGCCGCCGGTCTTCAGCGACGCGATCCGTTCTTCCGCGAACGGCTTGTAGATCGTCTCGGGAAAATCGGTGATCAAGCGTTGATAGGCATCGCTCGCCTTCGCGGTATCTGCGTCGCTGGTCGCTTCGAGGCAGCGGGCCAAGCCCCACAAAGCGCGTTCGCGAATGATCGGATCGACACCCGCAGCAGCCGCGAGTTTCTCAAACCCTTCGCGCGCCCGCTTGAAGTCGGCGAGAGCCAGTTCACGGTCGGTGAACATCACGTCCGTGCCCGACTTCTGATGAGCCTCCGACTCCCGCAGCTTGGCCCACTGGCCGGGGATCTCATTCGCAAACTTTTCGGAGATGCTGCCGAAGTCATCGACGCTCTCCGCACTTTCCAGCAAGGCCCATGCGGCGGAACTCGTTTCGGTCGATTGGCGTGTCCACCAGATGCCGCCCGCCGCAACGACCAATACCGTACAGATCACGGCGACGATCACGGTCGCGTTCTTTTCCAAGACGCTTCCCGTCGATTGAACCATCCGGCCGAGTTCCGTCTTTTGCAGCAGTTTTGGCTCTGGAATTGGTTCGGTCGTCTTGGGTTGATCATTGGGTTTCATACTGGTCTTCACGTCCTGTGGGCGAGACTCGCCGGGTTGAGCCATCCTGAACATCACGACAAAAACTGCGGTTGGCGTTCGTGATCCACCCTCGTTTTTCAACAGGGGATAGCCCTCGGAAGAGCCTGCCTTGATGAACGCGGCGCGAGTATAGAAGTGACCTTCCAGACCGTCAAGTTTCTCAAAAACCTCAAGCGGTCAGGCAGTTACGCGAAAAACATCTGAAGTTTGGCTTTTCCGAAAGCCGGACTTCTCGGCCGGGCGTGGCTCATAGGTCTCTCCGCATAGTAGCCATCATCGCTCCGCGTGATGAGCCTTTTGAGAACACGCGTCTGAGTCAGTGCCGCCGAACTCGCAAGGCTCGTCACGCGGAGCGATGACGGCTACTTTGGCCAGCCTTCTCAAGTTGCGTCGAGACCAACGGGCGTGACCTCCGGAAAGGAAGTCCAGCTTCCAGAGCGAAGCCCGACTTCGGTCGTCTGGGTATCCGGCTTTCGGCAGGTTGTCACTCGTCCTTGTCGGCCTCTCATTCTGGTGACAGAATCGCCGCCCGGTGTTTCAAAAATCACAGTCGCCCCTTAATCTTATTCCCTCAAGGACGAACCCCGATGAACTCACGTTTCCCGTTGCGAGCCAGCTTGCTGTCGCTGCTGTCGCTCATGGGGCTGCTTCCCAGCATTTCCGCATTGGCTGATGACTGGCCGCAGTGGATGGGGCCTCAGCGTGATGGCGTCTGGCGCGAAACGGAGATCGTCGAGACCTTTCCCAAAGACGGGCCGCCCGTACGGTGGCGAGTCAAAATTGGCGGGGGCTATGCGGGACCGGCCGTAGTCGGGGATCGCGTCTTCGTCACGGACAAGCTCCTGCCGGAGGGCGTCACCAATCCGAGCAATCCGTTTGATCGAGCACCACAAACCGCGACTGAACGCGTCCTGTGTCTCAACGATGCCGATGGCTCGATCGTTTGGAAGCACGAATATCCCTGCCGATACACCGTCAGCTATCCCGCTGGCCCGAGAACGACGCCCGTCGTGAAGGACGGCCGCGTCTACACGCTCGGTTCGGAAGGGGACCTGCTCTGCCTCGACGCCAACAAGGGAGGCGTGATTTGGTCGAAGGACTTCAAGACCGAGTACGGTCGTCGGACTTCTCCGGTCTGGGGGTACTCGGCCAACCCGCTTCTCGACGGTGATCGCTTGATTTGCCTCGTCGGTGGCGAGGGAACGACCGTGGTCGCCTTCCACAAAGACACGGGCAAGGAACTCTGGCGGGCACTCGATTCGACGGAGCGTCACGGGCCGGGCTACGGTTCACCGATCATCGTTGAGACCGGCGGAGTGCGTCAGTTGATCGTCTGGCATCCGTCGGCCGTCAGTTCGCTCGACCCCGCCACGGGGAAGGTCTTCTGGAACCAACCGTTCGATGCCAAAGAAGGTCTGACCGTCGCCACGCCGCGTCTCGGCGGTGACAAGCTGTTCATCAGCGCGTTCTACGACGGATCGCTGCTGTTGAAGTTGGACGCGACCAAGCCGGATGCCTCGGTCCTTTGGCGACGCCACGGCAAGAGCGAGAAGTTGACCGACGCCCTGCATTGCCTCATCAGCACACCGGTCATCGACGGTGATCACATCTACGGCGTGTGCAGTCACGGCGAATTGCGCTGCCTCGATCTCGCGACCGGCGACCGCAAGTGGTCCACGTTCCAACCGACCAGCGGCGAGTCCCTCCGTTGGGGAACAGCCTTCATCGTGAAGCACGAAGACCGCTACTTCCTCTTCAGTGAAAAGGGCGATCTGATCATCGCCCGCTTCTCACCAACGGCCTACACCGAGCTGAGTCGCGCCCACCTGCTCGAACCGACGGGACCAGCCCAGCGCCGCGAGGTCGTCTGGTCTCACCCCGCCTTCGCCAACCGCTCGGTCTACGCCCGCAACGACAAGGAAATCGTCAGCGTCTCACTCGCCAAGCCGTAGTAGCGAACGGTCTGTTCAGCACGGAGGCCGAGTGTCAGTTCATTCGGCCCCCCTGCCTTTCGGAGTGGGGGACGTGAGTCCCCTGAATCAGCCCCATTTGCAATTGCGGCCGTATTCAGGGGACTCACGTCCCCCGCTCCGAGAAGAGTTGGAAAGAACGAAGAGGGCTTACGCCCTGAGTTACGTTCGTCGCGTCCCCAAGCCACACGCCGAACGGACTCGATCGAGAACCTCGCGGCCTTTTTCGCGGGCGCGTTTGGCTCCGGCTTGCAGCACGTCTTCGACCTCACTCGGCTTGGCTGCGAGTTCAATCCGCTTGGTGCGGGCGTCGGCGAAGTAGTTCATCGCCGCATCGAACACCGCTTGCTTGGCCTCGCCGTAGCCCATGCCTCCCGCGCGGTAGCGGTCGGTCAGCGCGGCCTGTTGTTCAGGCGAAGCGAAGAGTTGGAAGAGCGTAAAGACCGCGCAGGTCTCCGGATTTTTCGGAGCCTCCAGCGGCGTCGAGTCCGTCTTGATCGACATGATCTTTTTACGAAGCGGCTTCTCGGCCTCGAAGATTTCGATCGTGTTGCCGTAGCTCTTCGACATCTTCTCGCCATCGGTCCCCGGCACTTTCGCGCCCGCTTCCAAGACGCGTGCGTTCGGCAGCTTCAGGAACTCGCCGCCGTAGATGACGTTGAACCGTTGAGCGATATCGCGTGTCACTTCCAAGTGCTGAATCTGGTCCGCACCGACCGGCACCACGTCCGAGTCATACAGCAGGATGTCGGCCGCCATCAGAACCGGGTACGTGAACAAGCCCGCATCGGCCGAGATTCCCTTTGCCACCTTGTCCTTGTACGAGTGGCACTTCTCCAACAGGCTGTGCTGAGTCACCGTCATCAAGAGCCACATCAGCTCGGTCACTTCGGGAACATCCGACTGCCGGAACAATGTCGCCTGATTCGGATCGAGTCCCAGCGCGAGCAGGTCGAGCGCCGCGTCCCATGTGCTGGCTTCCAACGCCTTCGCATCGCGCACCGACGTGAGGGCGTGCAGATCGGCGATGAAGTAGAACGACTGTTCGTTCCCTTGCAGCGCGATGTACTGCCGGATCGCTCCGAAGTAATTGCCCCAATGAAACCGACCCGTGGGCTGAATCCCGGAAAGAACCTTCATCGCAAAACCAAAGCTTTCAGAGGCAGTAACTGACGAACATGGAAACGGGAGGCGAAGTCGCTCGTTCGACGGATGTCACCCCCCATTTTGAAACATACCGGGGGGCGGGGTGCCGGAGCAACTCGCGCGGACAACGCCGAGGCACAGCCAATGGCGTCGATCCCCCCTCCTCGCTCACGCATTTTGAAGTTGCGTTCTTTGGGGTTTCAGCCCCAAAGGGGCGACGCTATGCCTGCGAGCAAGATAGCGTCGTCCCTTCAGGGCTTGAGTTTCTGTGACGACCGGAACCTAGGGCGGCGTTCCCGTTGGTCACTTGCCCTAGGCTGACTTACGGCTGCCCCGTTGGGGCGGAAATCCAAAACAGCGCAACTTCAAAACTCACGCTTCGGGTTGGTGTCCCTCCGCGGCCTGTGAGTCACTCGGTCGCGCTGGCGGGGATTGTCACCGGCGTGGATCGCGTCGTGGGGTCAATTTGCTTGATGGCGCGGGAGGCGGCAGAACGGACCTGCTCGTCTTCATCGGCATCAAGGCGTCGCAGCGACGCGAGACTCGACGTGGCGAGAGTTCCCAGTTCCCCCAGCGTCACGGCGGCGGCGGCTCGCACGCGCGAGTCCGTGTCGGTCAGAGATTGACTCAGCGCGCGGAAGACTTCGCGTCCCGAGGGACTCACGTTTCTCAAGGATGTGGCCGCAGTAATTCGCACGTTCGTGTCCTCGTCCGCCAGCAAAGCCACGAGAACCGGAGTGACTCGCTCGGCATGACCTTCAAATGTGGAGAGGGCAGCAGCCGCGTTGACGCGGGCAAACGTCGATTGATCGTCGAGCAGCTTCAACAGGCCCTCCGCTGCCGGAGCGGCATCGGGACCAAGCTGCGCCAAAAACATCGCCGCCAGTTCGCGAGCGACCGGGTTCGCGTCTCCCAACCGATCCGACAACGCGGGAACAGCGGCTAGCCCCAGGGCATGAAGTTGGCCTTCCGCCTTCGTCCAAGCCTCGGCGTCACTCGACTCGGCCGCGCGCACGATCGTCGCGAAAACTTCCTTCGCCCGCGCCGCCGTGTTCGTTTGTGTTCCGCCCATCTCGGGAACCGCCGCCAAATCGGGTTGCTCCGCCGCCACGGTCGCTTCCGATCCCGCCGTGCCATCACCAACGGTGGTCTCTACACGTGGAGCCTCGCTGCAACCGATCATCCCCGTGCAGATCAGCGACCAAACCAGCGAACGACGAAACATGGCAATCTCTCACTTCTTAAATGTGTCCAAACAAGGTCGTCTTTCGCTCCGCGAAAGGACGCTCTTTCGCGGAGCGAAAGACGACAAACAGCGGAGTTGTGCTTGGACAGGTTCTGACTTGGACGACCGTGGACGGTGATTCACAGTTGCAAACTATTCCGACTGACAACGAAACCGAACGTCCTTCGCTTCGCAGGCTGTGGCCAACGAGATCGGGTCGAGATTGACATCCGCCAATTCTTGCAACGATGCGAGTTGCTGGGCGCGATAACGTCCCGGCTGAAGGCGAATGGATTTGCCGGTTCGCTCGTGAACGATTCGCTCGATCTCATCTGCGTTCGGTGCGACCGACGAAGTGCGAACAGAGTCCCAGCCGAGCGAAGACGGCGACGAATTCGCGTGTGACTCCGAGGGGAGATAGATCGTCCCATTATTGAAATCGACGGCGAACGCGATCACGCCGGGAATGAAGAACAGCAGCAAGCCGACGGCATCCAGCGCGACGACCTTCGGATCGAGTCGCCCCTCAGGCTGCCCCTTTCGCTCGGGCCAAAAGATCGTTCCGCAACCGGTGATCGGCAGGAGCGTGCTCGCCAGCAACGAATACAAAACCCATCGTCGGAAGTTCAGCCGTGATCTCTTCAAAATTCTGTCCCTCATCCTTGATGGGAGCCGCGGCAACAACGTGTCGCAACGCGGCGGGACGGTATTTCAAACCGCTGAATCGCTCAAGATGAGTCGGGCTGTACCGACAACAGTCCGTTCAGCATGTCGTTCCGGACTCGGCGACTTCCATCGCGTGAACCCATTGGTCTCTACGCAACTTGAGAGAGCTGGCCAAAGTAGCCGTCATCGCTCCGCGTGACGAGCCTTACGTGTTCGGCGGCACTGACTCAGATGCTCGTTCTCAGAAGGCTCATCACGCGGAGCGATGATGGCTACTTTGTGCGGCCTCAACCGCGTGGGCCAGGCGGACTCGCATTTGTTCGCGACGGGCGGCGGTCCAGGTCAGTGTGACTCGGCGGATCGAGGGGCGGAGCATCACAAGTGACACCTCGACCGGTGCGACTCCAAACCATTGCTCGACCGCGTGAGCGTAGACTCCCAGTTGGAATTCATACGGCGCGAGAAGCTGTTCGTCGGTGGCATCGGCGGTGATGTCGTTCGACTTGTAATCGAGGACATGCCAGCCGCCAACAGCGTCTTCGTACAGCACATCGATCACGCCGATGATGCGTGTCTTGGCGAACCGCCCCGCTTCCAATGACGGGGCGAGCAGCGCGAACTCGACCTCACGGTGCAGGTTTTTCGCTGTGGCCAGTTTGGCGGCGAGGGGAGACGCAAACAGTTGATCGAGCATCGCGCGAGCCGCCGTCAGAACGTCCTCGCTGACCTGATCGCGATGAGTCGTAGCCGCCGTGGCAAGGCGCGTTGGCCAGTCGTTCGGCTTCGCGAAATCAATCTGTTCCAGAACGGCGTGAACCAGCGTACCGAGCATCGTCGCCTGATCGGGATCGACCGGCGCGGCATCGTCGGCGAGCGGCGCGAACCGTGACGCTGGTTGAAAACGGGAGGGCGAGGCTCCTGCCGAGC
>JAYTQJ010000328.1:0-9693 GCA_043746775.1 Schlesneria sp. | reverse complement strand
TTCAGACGACCATCAAAGCCGGCTGAATTCTCACGAATTCAGCTACGTCGCACTGAACGTCAATTTGAAAATCGCTCAAAGTGAGTGCCATTGGGCGTCAGCCCCCTGGTTCTTGGGCGTCAGCCCCCTGGTTCTTGGGCGTCAGCCCTCTTGGTGCCCGATGATGAACAAGAGGGCTGACGCCCAAAACAAAGAACAGGGGGCTGACGCCGCCCCGCTCAGAAGCGAAATGCGAAGTGATTGAGGAAGACTGAACCATGACCGCCGCCGATCCCAGCAAGTTCAAGATCGCCAAGTCTGCCCGCGTGCCGGGAATCTCGCTCTGTGTTGCGCTGATCCCTGAAACTCAGCGGCTACTCGTCGGAGGATCGGACTTCAAAGTCCGTGAGATCGACATGGCGAGCGACAAGCCACAGCCGGTCGAGTTCACCGGCGAGGGCCATCAGAGTTATGTGACCGGCGCGGCCATCGCAGGGTCGCACCTCGTGACCGGCGGCTACGACGGTCGTTTGGTTTGGTGGGACATCGCGACGCGAGTGGCTTCGCGGAGCGTGGCGGCTCATGACAAGTGGATGCGCGGTGTGGTGTCGTCTCCGGATGGAAGGCTCATCGCCAGCGTGGCCGATGACATGCTGTGCAAGGTGTGGGACGCGGCATCGGGGAACTTGGTCCACACGCTGAGCGACCACAAGCCGACGACGCCGCATCATTTCCCGTCCATGCTTTACGCGGTTGCGTTCTCTCACGACGGGCAGCTTCTGGCGACGGGCGACAAGGTCGGGCATGTCGCGGTGTGGGAGGTCGCGAGTGGCAAGAAGGTCGGCGAAGTCGAAGCCCCCGTTCTCTACACTTGGGACCCGAAGCAGCGGCGTCACTCGATTGGCGGCATTCGCAGTCTGACCTTCTCACCCGACAACCGGTTGCTCGCGGTCGGAGGCATCGGGACGATCGGCAACATCGACCATCTCGACGGCCCGTCGCGGATTGAAGTCTTCGAGTGGCAGTCGGGGAAGCGAGTTCACGAAATCAGCGATACCAAGTTCAAGGGCCTAGTCGAACAGATCGCCTTCCCGCGTGAAGGGACTTGGTTCGTCTGCGGCGGCGGAGACAACGGTGGCTTTGTGTCGTTCTATGACTCGCAGACCGGCAAGGTCGTTCACCAAGACAAGGTGCCGATGCACCTGCACAAATTCGTGCTGAATACCGAACAGAACACGCTCTACGCCGCAGGCCACGATCAAATTGTTGCGGTTGAATTCATCGCCTCCGGCCCGCCAACGCCTCCCGCTCCCGCGTTGCCTGAAGAGTGAGCGACAACTTTCCCATCCCAGAAGTTCGGCTTTTCTGAAAGCCGGACTTCTAAACGACGTTCCTGCTTCTGATCTCTCAAGACACACTTCATTAGACACAGGCCATCCATGATTCACGTTCTGGCTCAGATTGAAACCACGCCCGGTCATCGCGACGACTTCTTGGGCGAATTCGCCAAGGTGGCGATCCTCGTTCGCGAGGAAGCGGGCTGCATTGAGTACGGGGCGGCAGTCGATGTCGCGACCGGCATCTCGGTCCAACGCAATCTCGGCGAGAACGTCGTGATGATCGTCGAGAAGTGGGAGAGCATCGAACATCTCAAGGCACATCTGGTCGCCCCGCACATGATCGACTACCGCTCGCGCATCACCCTGTTCGTGCAAGGCGTGACGTTGCGAGTGCTGGAACCGAAAGTCTGAAACTCTGTCATCGGTATGAGGCCGGGCGGTGACGGCGTTTGCGAACGGCTGTCGCAGCTTCGGTGCGACTCATCGGTCTGCCATCTATCTGCCGCTCTCTTTCTGTCTCCCTGCTTCAGTCTTGCGGGAAGAAGGAGACAGAAAGAGAGCGGCAGAAAGATGAGAACGGCGAAGTCATTAGGGACGTGATCGACAGAAGTGACTCTTAAATTCCTGAGCGGGTCTGCTCAGGTCGCTGATGAGGAATCGAGATGAACCGAGCGCTGATCGCGATTCACTGGACGTGTCTGTTCGCGTGGATGCTGGGCGTTGTTTCCACGACAAGCTTCGCGGCCGAGCGTTACGCGGCGATGTTCTCCGACGGCGGGCGTGTGGAAGAGGCGGAGGTGCGCGAGTGGTTCGAGCCAACCTCGGTACCGAAAATCGGCGGGCGTGCCTTGTTTGACGGGGCTGCTCCGGCGCGATGGGTCATCGACCGGCAGCAGCCTCCCGCAACCGAGCCGGAGATGTTTGTCGAGTTCTTCGGCGGGGACCGACTGTCGGGTGAAGTCGTTTCGTTTCGAGCGGACTCGGGGTTGGCGTATGAGCAATTGCCCGCCCATCTCGTGGTGAAGCCACTGCTCGATGTGCAGCCTCCCGACGACCCGTTGTCGGGCGAGTTGCGAGTCTCAACCGAGTGGCTGCGGCGCGTCGTCTGGCAGCGTGTCGCGCGCGAAGAGTATCGGCCGGGGACTGTCTGGCTGCGCAACGGAGCGATGCTGACATACCGCTCGCTACGGTGGGGCGATGATGTGGTGACGCTGCTCACCAATGACAGCCTCAAAGAACTGTCGTTCGCGGAATTGGGTGAGGTCCATCTGCCGAAGCTCGATGCGTGGAGTTGTTACTACGATCAACTCGCCACGCTGACGCCGCAACTCAAGTCGCGACTCATGCAGCTCGACACGACCGACGGCAGTCGCTGGACGACATCGACCGAGCGATTTCAATCGCGACATCACGGCGACCGCAATCGTCCCGAGCAATGGCTGCAACTACTGCAACCGGCGTGGAGTCTCGATCCCGTGTGGCTTCGCTATCGGACCGTGCGCGCGTGGCGGTTCTTCGCGCCGACCGATGTGCCGCTGTCGAACTTCGCTCCCGTGGACGTGAAGCAAGCGTCGGTCTTCGGCTCCGGTTGGAAATGGCAGACGAATCAGAGCGTGCAGCGCGGGCTGTTGCAGTCGTTTCGGAACGAGTACGGCTGGGGCTTTGGCGTGCAGGCGTCGTGCGATCTGACTTTTGAATACCCCGAGATCGCCACTGCGTTGCACACGTTTTACGGGATCGACATTTCGGCCGGTTCCGGCGGCTGCGTCAGTCCGTCGGTCGTGTTGGCGAGTGGCCAGAAGCTGCACGAGCACCCGTTCCTGACGACCTCGCACCACGTCGTGGACAGCGGCTGGCACAACCTTCCCAAGGGACCGGCCGAGCAGCGGCGATTCACGTTGCGAACCGACATGGCGCACGAAGGTCGTCCCGCCGGAAGCGATCCGTTCGACATCCGCGACGCCGTCAACTGGTATGAGCCGGAAGTGAAGCTCGACCCGGCCGCGCTTGAGGCGGAGGTCGCGTCGCGCGTGGTCTCGCGGTTGCCGGGGCTGGCCGGTTGGACAGTCTCGCCAGCGGACACGAAGACTTTGAAAGTGAGCAACGTCGTTGATGCGATTGTCGCGCGTGATCCGCTGTTCCGGCTGGTCGCGCGTACGACAGATCGGTTCTGCATCGCTTCGCGCAAGCTCAAAATTGGGCCGCAGCACCGTTGGCTGTCGGTCGCAGTCAGTCGCTTTCAAGAGAACACCTCGCCCACGTTCGTGCAGGTGAAGCTCGACGGTCGTTCGCAGGGTGAGTTTGAAGTTCCGCTGAGAAACGCGCCGACCGATCCCGACCCGATCCTCGTGCCGATTCACACGCATCAGGGACGCACGGTCACGGTGGAGTTGGTCGTGTTTGGTACGGACGAGAAGTCGCTCGTCGATTGGCGTGGCTGCGCTCTGACGGTTGATCGACCGGGAGTGCTCACCCTGTTTGAAGACGATCCGCAGTTCGCGTCGCTGCTGCATCACGGTGCCGGAACCGTGACGACCGACGATGAGAAACCGTACTCGGGGAAGACTTCTCTCCGAGTCACGCCCGATGCCGGTGACAACGCTCAACTGCCGGGCCTCGACGCGGCGATCGTCGATCAGCCGCGCCTCGGTCAGTACCGCTACGTCCTCTTCGCGTGGAAGCAGCCGACCGGATCGCGGCTGCAACTTCAGTTCGCCAACGACGGCCGGTTGGGAGAACAGATCGCCCAGCAGTTGCTCCGCGCCGATCAAATGAAGGGCAAGCCGTTTCGGGGACGACGCGGCCTTGCCGGAGCGACCGATGATCGCGGCTTGCGTCACGGTTACGCCTATGACTCGGGGAACAAGCAGCAATCGGCCGGTTCCGCTCTCCGACTGAATGGAGCCATGCCGAAGGAATGGCAACCGCTCGCGCGCGATCTCTACGGAGACTTCGGCTCGTTCAATCTGACCGGCCTGGCGATCGACTGCACCGATGGCGAAGCGGCATGGTTGGATCACGTTTTTCTGGCGCGAACGCCACAGGACATGGAGTTCGCCCGAACGCACCTCGTCAATCCGCAGGTCGTCGCGAAGCTCGACCCCAGTCTGATTGACATCGCCACGCGGCGCGAGGACTACGGCCGACTGCTCGCTCCCTTCACGAGCCACTTCTCAACGCTGGACCTCATCCAAGGTCTCTATCGCATGACCGAACACAACGGACAGGCCGATGCTCTGAGAACTCACCCGAACGCGGCTGATAAACCGGCGGTGTTTCGTGCGGGACTCGTCCTACCGAAGGATCAACCGCAAGCGTTGGACATCCTGGTGTCGCATCAGATCGGAGCCGACTTTCAGTTGGTGGTGAAGGTCAACGGCGAGGTCCTCCACGATCAACTGATCGACACGAAGCTCACGCTGCCACAACGCGGCTACGCCAGTATCCAACTTTCGCTGGCGAAGTACGCCGGGCAAAAGGTCCATCTGGAAGTGCTGAACCAGTCGAACAACTGGGCCAGCGAGTACGCGTATTGGAAACGGCTGGAGATCGTGAACGAGTAGCGGCGGCGCGCTTCGTTCCCTTTTTATACGCATCCCAAGAATTGATTGTGCTGACGTGGGAGGGTGAGGCTCCTGCCGAGCTGTTCTTGCAGGAGTGGCTCGGCAGAAGCCTCGCCCACCCGGACAACGCGCCGTTTTATCTTGGGATGCGTGGAGTCCTCGAAACGCACTCCATAGGCACCAACAAAGGACTGGCACATCAACAACTGTCGGAGCTTGATTGTCTGAATTGATGCGCCGATCCTAATTCTACTGTGATGTTTCTGCTTCATCCGTGCCCCGGCTTTGCCATCCGTGCTACTTTGAACGCCACTGATTCACGAGCCTCCGGCTCGGCTTTGGGATCACGCTTCGTAGCACGGATGGCAAGACCGGGGCACGGATCAGGCAAAACAGTCTTTCCTCGTGATTGGTCGAGACCAAAACGTCACAGTAGAAGTAACAGCCTGTTAAAAAACGTAGCACAGGCGGCTCGCCTGTGTTTTCCAACTCGAAATACGAGCAGGCGAGCCGCCTACTCTACGTTTTTCAACAGGCTGCTAAGGATCGGCGCAGCAATCACTGTCGTGGCCGACGCTGCCAGCGTCGGTTCGGATGCTGGCAGCATCCGCCACGATGCGTGAACATCCTCGCTGACGCTTCGGGTTGCTGTGGCGACTCGCTAGTGCCCCGCCAGGTCTTCATTTTGGGGTAGCCGAACTCGTAAGAGTTCTGCGTTTTCTGAAGTCTCACGACTTCAGCTACCCCAAATTAAGAACGGACAGGGCACTAGGGCCGCGTGACGAATTGCGTCCCCATCGGCCTCAACGCATACTACGGCCCGTGATTGCTTGGGCGTCCCACTTTCTGCCACTCTTCTTCCCCGCGAGGCTCAACATGGCGACCGCCCAGCTCCCCGAGAACATTGAGCGACCGCTGCTGGACTTGGATCGTCAGGTGCGCGACGCCGTGTTTTCGCGTGGTCTCTCGCGGCTGGCGATCATCGCGGCGGTGGGGTTGGGATGCGCTCTCGCGGCGGATGGGTTGCTTTGTCTGAACGGTTCGGTGCGTCTGGGTCTGCTGGGAGCGTGGGCCTTCGTTACGGCCTTCGTGGCATGGCAGCAGGTGATCCGACCGATGTTTCGTCCGGTCTCGATGGCCGAGTTGGCGGCGCTGGTCGAAGGGCAGTTTCCGGAGCTGAAGGAACGGCTCACGTCACTGGTCGAGTTCCGCACGGCCGGGGCCGCGCCGGGCGCGTCGAAGCTGATGCGTGACCTGATGGCGCGGCAAACGGTGAAGGCGGTCGAACGACTCGATCTGCGCGATGCCGTTCCGACGAACCGTTCGCCGAAGATGGCTCTTGCGGCGGTTGTCGTCTGCGTCGCGCTGCTCTCACCGTTCTTCTACGATGGGCACGGTTACGGCTTGTTGTGGGCTAGGTTCTTCGCGCCGTGGGGCAACTTCAGTTGGGGAGGTGTCGAGCTGTTGATCCCCGATGGAGATCAAGTCGCGGCGCGCGGCAGCGACGTGGCGATTCATGTCGAAGTGCGTCGCCGCGCGAAGGCGATCACAGCCGCCGATCAAACGATCTATTGGCTCCACTGGACCGACGCGGCGGGAACGAGCGACTCGCGGCGTTTGGAATGGGATGCCGAGGCGAGCCGCTTTGTCACGACATTGCCGCATGTCTTTCACTCGGTCACGTTTCATGCGACCACGCGCGGCGCGCAGTCTCGCATTCATCGCATTCACGTCGCCGATCCGCCTTCCATCGCGGGGCTGCATTTGGACATCGACCCGCCCGCGTACACCGGCCTTCCCGCAAAATCGCTCGATGGTGCTCAGGGTGAAGTCCGCGCGGCCGAGCGGAGCCGCATCACAATGCAGTTGAAGTTCAATGAGCCAGTCTCGTCTGCTGAGCTGGTCTGGCCAGCAGCGGCGACGGCGAACGAGCACGCTTCGCACGAGGTGGTCGCTCTCTCGTTGAAGCTCAGCGCGGACAAACGCTCGGCTTCTGTGGACGCCGTCGCGATCACGTCGGGCAAGTTCGCCTTTCGATTGAAGAATGCCCTCGGGCTGACCAACACTGACCCGACGCGCACGCTCGTGGTCGATCCCGATCTGCCGCCAGCCATCTCGCTCGCCGGCAGCGACGATCCCGTCGCGGTGAGGCTCGATGACCGGCACGTCGTGAAGTCTGATCTGCGTGACGATCACGGCCTGACAACGGTCGAACTGCACCTCGAAACCTCGACCGGACAAAAGCACACGACCACGTTGCCCGCCGAGTTACTTCCATCGCGACAGCTCGCGCACGACTTCCCAATTGATCTCGCCGACCTCGCGCTGACACCGGGACAAGCGGTGACGTACCGCCTCCGCGCCGTGGACAACCGCCCCGTGCCTCAACCACAGGAAACGTGGACCAAGCCGCGCACGCTGATGATCCAATCGTCTGTGACTCTTCCGGTCGATCCGCAAATTGCCGAGCAACAGCAATCGGTCGATGACCAAATCCAAAGTCTGCGCGACGATCTGGCTGACGCGAAACAGGCCCTGGCCGCGCTGCACGCTCAGACCGAGAAAGAGTCGCTCCAGCAGAAGAACTCGGACAAGAGCGAGCCGCTCGACAAGCTCGAACGCCAGCAGGCGGAGATCGCCGAGAAGCTCCAACAGTTCGCCGCCGAATTGGCCGACAACCGCGTCACCTCCGCGCTGGCTGATCGTGCCGCGAGCATCGCTGAACGAGACGTAGCCGACGCGATGAGGAAGCTGGACGAAGCGCGAGCTACCGCAGAGTCGCGCGATCAGTTGGCTCCGCTCAGTCAGTCGATCGACCGGCTCACTGCCGCCGAAAAACAGCTTCGCGGTTTGGAGACGCAAGTCGCTGAGTTGCAGCGGCTCGAACAAGACCTCGCCGATTTGGATCGCCTGGCCAACAAGTCGGATCGTTTGGCGGAGCAACTCGACCAGCTCGATCAGCAGGCGAAAGCGGAGACCGCCGCGCTCGCCAAGTCAGACGCGAACGGGACTCCTGCAGACGCACCAACCGGCGACGACGCGGTTGCACGCGAAGAACATCGCCAACAGTTGCAGTCTGAAGGAAAGAAGCTCGCGGAGGAATTGGCCGCGCTGCTCCAGAAGCACCCCGAGTTGCTCGATGCCGCACGGCAGGAGCAGCAGCAGAAATTGGGGCAGCTCGCGGAACAGGCACGCCAACTGGCGAAGCCTCAGCAGCAGTTGGCCGAGGCGTTTGAGAAGGTTGCCGCCGCAGAACCCGCCTCGGCGGAGAGGCCGATCAACGCGAAGTCCGATGCGGTCCCCGGTGAGCCGGGTGGCGTCAGCCCTCGGACTGAACCGACGACGAGCAACGAGCCTGACGCAGTGAAGAATCCGGGGGCTGACGCCGCCCGGCTCACCGAAAACAATTTCACGGACGCCGGTGCGAAGGCGGTTCGCGATCAGCAGCAACTCGCGATCGAGGCGACTCGTCAGGCGATCGAAATCGCGCGCGAACAGGGAACCGATTCGGACGCATCTCAAGCGGCGACCGAGTTCGCCAAGCAAGCGGCGACCGCGTCGAGGCAGGCTCAAACGGGACAACTCGGTGCGGCGAGTGAGCAGGCACAGTCTGCGTCTCAGGCGGGAGACCTCGCGGCGAAGAGCCTCGCGCCGGAAGGCGAACCGGCCAGCAAGTCTGCCGAGCAAGCCGCCGACTTGGCGCAGCGGCAACGTGACTTGGCCGAACAATTGGCGGAACTGGCTCCGTCCGAAGCGGCTCAGCGCGGCGCTCAACAACAGGGACAAGAGCAACTCGCCCGCGCGACGGCCGCGCTGTCCAAGCGACTCGAACAAGCGAGCGAACAGCTCGCCTCACCCCCGTTCGACGCGCAACCCGCGAGTGCGGAGACCGCGCAGGCTCAACGCTCCGCGAGCGACGCACAGCAGTCGATGGAACGAGCGGCTGAGGCGTTGAAGTCGGATGACGCACCGCAAGCCTCCGAGCAAGCGGCGCGTGCGGCGGATCAACTGAAGCAGGCGGCGCGTCAGGCTGATGCCGCGCTGCCGCGCCCTTCCTCGAAGCCGAACACGAGCGTTCCGCCCGAGGTCGCGACTCAAGTCACCAACGCCGCTCGTGAGTTGCAGCAAGCCCAGAAGAAGTTGTCCGAGTGCAACTGCAACAAGCCGGGCGGTTCCAAGCCGGGGAGTGCGTCGAATCCCGGCGCTGAGGCAACAGCGGAAGACAAGCCCGCGACTGAGCCGGGTGAATCGCAACTCGCTCAGACGGCGGAACAGTTCCGTCAGGCGAGTGCCGCGATGCGTCGCGCGTTGCACGGAGAACAGGAAGCCAACGCTCAAGCGGGACAAAACAAAATGCCCGGCCAAAACAAGCCCTCGCGCGAACAGCAGGCTCAAGCGGGAGCAGAGCCGCCTCAGCCGGGCGAGCCGGGTCAGGGTGTCGCTGGCGGCGGTGGACCTGATGCCGCGGAACTGGGTCAACTCGACAGCCAACTCAAACAACAAGCTCAACGCAACTGGGGCCGACTCCCCGGCCAACTGCGAACCGAGATCATGCAAGGGGCCAACAAGAAGCCGCATCCGGAGTATGCGAAGCAAATCAAGTCGTACTTTGAAGAGATCGCCAAGCCAGCCACGAAGGAGGCGGGCAAGTGAGACGTTTCTGCGAAGCTGTTGCCACGGCGTTGATCGCTCGCGCGATCCCAAGTGAGTCGCCTCCGAGTGAGTTCCCCCCGAGTGAGTTCCCCCCGAGTGAGTTCCCTCCGAGTGAGTTCCCTCTGTGTGAGTTCCCTCTGAGCGGGGCGGCGTCAGCC
>JAYTQJ010000327.1:0-1900 GCA_043746775.1 Schlesneria sp. | reverse complement strand
GACGTTAGCCCCGGACCCGCCGCAATGTCCGGGGGCTAACGTCCTCCGGCTCGCCTGCACAGTTTTTGCAGAGATGTCAGGAGGACAACTTGCCCAAGCACGATGACGACGTCCAGATCACCAACACTGAGAACATCAACGAGGGCGAAGGGCAATTGCAGTACGTCTCGATCAGCCAAGAGACACGGCGGCGGTATCTCAATTACGCGATGAGCGTGATCATGTCCCGCGCGCTCCCCGACGTCCGCGACGGGCTGAAGCCGGTGCAACGGCGAATCCTTTACGTGATGTATGAAGAGTTGCGTCTGATGGCGTCCGGTAAGCCCCGCAAGTGCGCCGGTATCGTCGGTGAGACGCTGGCGAACTATCACCCGCACGGTGACGTCGCCGTGTATGAAGCGTTGGTTCGCATGGCCCAAGACTTCACCCTGCGGTCTCCGCTGGTGCATGGGCAGGGAAATTTCGGCTCGATCATGGGGCTCCCGCCCGCTCATCAGCGATACACGGAAGCGAAGCTCACGGCGCTCGCCGAACAACTCATGAACGAGCTGCGGTTCGACACCGTCGAGATGCGGCCGAACTACGACGCTCGCAAGCAAGAGCCGGTCGTGTTGCCGGCGCGATATCCGAACCTGTTGGCAAACGGCGTTTCCGGCATCGCCGTCGGCATGGCGACGAACATCCCGCCGCACAATCTCGAAGAACTGCTGCGAGCCTGTCTGCACATGATCGACGTGGAGAGTGAAGTCACCGTCGCGCAGCTCATGAAATACGTGAAAGGCCCCGACTTCCCGCTCGGCGGACGGATCGTGACCGATCGGACATCGCTGCGGCTGATGTACGAGGAGGGACGCGGCTCGGTCAAAGTGCGCGGCGAGTGGAAGTTCGACAAAGAGAAGCGGCAGGAAGTCGCGAATCGGATCGTGATTCATTCGATTCCGTATGGCGTCGACACCGGCTCGCTGATGACGCAGTTGGGGGAGATCGTCGAAGGGCGTAACTTGCCGCAGGTGCTGACGGTCAACGACGAGACCAACGAAAAGCTCGGCCTGCGAATCGTGCTGGAACTGAAGAAAGATGCCGATCCCGACATGGTCATGGCGTTCCTCTACAAGCACTCGGCGCTCGAACAAAATTTTTCCTACAACGCGACCTGCCTGATCCCCGATGCGACGGGAGCCCTCACGCCGGCCCGCTGCAACCTCGTCGACATGCTGCGGTACTTCCTCGACTTCCGGCTGGAAACCGTTCGCAAGCGGTTCCAGTTTTTGCTGGCTCAACTGGAGCGGCGGATTCATCTGCTCGAAGGCTTTGCGATCATCTTCGACGGGCTGGATCGAGCGATCAAAATCATCCGCAACAGCGACGGCAAACAAGACGCCGCCGTGAAGTTGATGAAGGAGTTCACGCAGCTCGACGAAGTGCAGACGATGGCGATCCTGGAGATGCAGCTTTACCGCATCTCAAAACTGGAGATCGACGACATCCTCAAAGAACTGGCCGAGAAGCAGGCCGAGGCGAATCGCATCCGCAAGATCTTGAATTCCGAAAGCCGCTTGTGGGGCGTCGTGCGCAGCGAGTTGGAAGAACTCATCGAACAGTTCCCCGACAAACGCCGCACGTCGATCGGCAATGCGGAAGAGATCGTGGAATTCGACGCGACGGCTTACATCGTCAAAGAAAACACGAACGTCGTGCTGACTCGCGAAGGCTGGATCAAGCGTGTCGGTCGGCTGGCGAAGGCAGAAGGGACTCGCGTGCGAGAAGGGGACAGCGTGCTCGACGTCGTCCCCGGCAGCACGTTGGACACCGTCGTCTTCTTTGCCAGTGACGGCATCGCCTACACGTTGCCGATCGACCAAGTCCCCGCCAGCAGCGGTTACGGCGAGCCGATCAGCAA
>JAYTQJ010000326.1:0-4236 GCA_043746775.1 Schlesneria sp. | reverse complement strand
GCACGACGCGCGGGACGTTGCCCACGCGGCTAAACGAGTCATTTTAAGCCTCTAATCGAGCAGTCTCATGCCGCCCGTCGGTGCCTCCGAACGATTGCCGCTGTTCGTCTTCGGGACGTTGCGTCGCGGGCATGAGAACCATCGGTACCTCGACGGCTACTTCGAGCGGATGATCCCAGCCAACTTGCTTGGCTACGCTCGGCTCCATCCGTTGATGATCGCTCCCGCACGCGACGGACTCGTGGACGGCGAACTCTATTTTTTGAACTCGTTCGAGTACGACGCGACGCTCGCAGGCTGCGATGAGTTGGAAGAGATTCCGCCGGGACAGCTCGCCGGTCACGAGTACGAACGGCGGCGAGTCACGGTCGTCACCAATGAGGGTGACGAGATCGCGTGGGCCTACGTGAGCAGCAGGCACTGATGCCCCGTAGGATGGACGCCTCGTCCGTCCGCTTAGTTGTGGCAGCTAGGACGGACGAGGCGTCCATCCTACTCAGCGTCGCCGCTCGCCTCGGTGTCGCACGCTCCACTCGCGAGTCGGCTTTCATCGGCCTGAATGCAGCACACCGCGACAACCCAACCGGCGGCGGCTCCTGCAAAGACATCGCTGGGAAAATGAGCCAGATGTTGGATGCGGTGCATTCCGACGAGTGCCGCCACCGTCGCGAACAGCCAGCGACCACGCGGATACCAAGCGGCGAGAATCACCGCCAAGCCAACGGCGGACGCCGTGTGTCCCGAAGGAAAACTTTGGTTGTTGCTGTTCATGTTTCGCTGAACCCAACCGACGAACGTCTCCCAAACCGTGCCATCCATGAGATCGGAGGCGCGCGGACGAGTCCGTTGTACGAGCATCTTGATGATGTTCGCCAACATCCCGCCGCCCAGTGTCGCTGCGATCCCCCAACCGATGCGCCGCCGCATGGCGGGGTCGAGCAAGATCACCGCAGTCAGAACCATCGCCGCGCCGAAAAAGTGGCCGAATGGCTCGGCCCGGTCGAGCAATTCCACAACCAGACCGGGGCAACGAACCTGCTTGAAGAACCGGGAGACGGGGATGTCGATGAACAACGCACTGGCGGACGCGACGGCAAACAACGCGGGGACGCGAAACGACCGCAGCCAATCGGTGGCTGGTTGAGAAACTCGATCGTCAGGGAACGGCATCGTGGAGCAAGACCTTCGAGAAGAGTGCGGCGGCATCCGAAAGCGCGGCGGGATCGTAGTGGCGAGCCGGTTTTTCGAGAAGTTCTGAACGCCCAACTGACGGTCATGTCAGCAACGGCTCACGACGACGTTTGATCGTTTCACTCGGTGGGAATGAAATTGGTGCCACACGTCGAGAACGGTCTCGTTTGGCAGGCTGGGTGACGTGGCTTCGACGCTGCGGAGCGTGCCGTCTTTTCTCGTCGTGTCGGTCGGGGATGTCCGATTCGAGGTTGTGTGTCGTTCCGGTGTTTTCCGGAGCCGCACACTCCGGCAACAGTCGCCGCTCGATAACCCCGATTCATCCAACGAGACGTATCATGGCCGATCCGCAAATTGCTCAAGTCCTCGAACACGCCGCACATGAACTCTTGATGTGGGTTGGCTTCGGCACGCTTGTCGGCTTGACAGCGAAGGCCATCATGCCGGGCCGCGATCCAGGTGGCGCGATCGGCACGCTGATGATGGGTATCGCAGGAAGCTTGATCGGCTGCGGTGTCGTGCTGCTGTTCGACACGAGCTTCAAGATCACGCCGATCAGTCCGATTGGGTTTGGAGCGGGAACCGGCGGCGCGTTCCTGTTACTCGTTTTCTTTCGCGTGCTGTCGAATTCGTACGTGGTCGAGGCAGTCGATGGCAAAGTGACCGGCAACCCCGGCACTGCGGTGACGAAATACTACCGCCGCAGAGGCCGCGCAGCGTGACCGGAAAACCGTAGGGTAAGCGTCTCGCTTGCCCTTTTCCCAACGGCAATCACGGGTAAGCGAGACGCTTACCCTACGAGAGGCTGTTCACCGCGCGGAGCGTTGCCCACGAGGGTGAAACAACCGATTCCGACTACTCGTCGTTGCGCGGCGTTTGGCGGCTTTGCTTCGTCGCGCTGTTCAACCGTTTGTCGGCGACACGCCGGCGTTTGGACGACTTCGTGGGATTCGATTTCTTGCGCGGCTTCGGTGCCGTCGCGACAGAGAACAGCAGCTCACGAAGCTTCTCCAAACAATCCGCCACGTTTTTGGGTTGGTCGCGATAACGCTCGCTGCTCATCACGAAGTCTCCTTCTGTGGTGAGGCGTCGCTTGTACGCCGCGACAAACCGATCCCGCACGTCGGGAGGCAAACCTTCCGACTCGAACAGCGGCCAACGGAGCGTGACCTTCGAGTTGACCTTGTTCACGTTCTGTCCACCCGGTCCCGAGCTGCGGGCCACGCCCCACTCGAACTCGCGGCACGAAATGCGAATGCGAGGTGAGACCTCCAAAATGTCGGCGTCGGTGGGAAACATGATGAGTCACGCAGGGTGGAAAGGTGTGGGAGGAGGACGGGTTCGGGGAGTGTTGGTTGCAGTTTGAAGGCGAGTGTAAAGTGAAAAGTGGTAGGAAGGGGCGGCGGCGGCTGGCTCTCTCTGGCCTGAACGGAGTCGTCACCTGAACCGCCCCTTGCTCGTGCGAAACACCCCGCGTCAACAAATGCCTTTCACTTTGCACTGATCGCCCCGCAGACACGGCTTCATCCCGACAGCAACTACGCAGGATCGGTTCGCGTGGTGGAAGAGGGCGACTGTCGGAGATATACGTTGTGCCACCTGAACCGGCACGTTCCAACCTTTCATTGATCGGCAAACCATGACCTTCCCCCGCATGATTCGTGTTCGTCAAAAGTTTGATGCCCGTCGTGTGGCCGATGTCTCCGCAGAAGTTCACGCCCAGCTTGCGACACTGAAGTTGGGGGAGACGATTCGCGCCGGGCAGTCGGTCGCGATCACGGCGGGGAGTCGTGGGATTGCCAACATCGGACAGATCACCCGCGCGGTGGTCGATCATGTGAAGAGTATCGGTGCGATGCCGTTCATCGTCCCCGCGATGGGAAGTCACGGTGGCGGAACGGCCGAGGGGCAGGCGGGCATCCTCGCTGGGTACGGCATCACCCCCGAGGCAATGGGGTGCGAGGTCCGATCGTCGATGGAGACCGTCATCGTCGATCACACGCCGCAGGGGATCCCCGTTCACTTCGACCAGCACGCCTCGCAGGCCGATCACGTCCTGATCGTCGGCCGCGTGAAGCCGCACACCGGCTTCGTCGGCGACATCGAATCGGGCCTGCACAAAATGATGCTGATCGGCCTCGGCAAACATCACGGCGCGAAGATTTACCATCGCGCCATCGCCGACTACAGCTTTATGGAGATCATCACGGCGGTCGCGTCGTCGGTCATCCAGAAGTGCCGCGTCGCGGGGGGCCTCGCCATCGTCGAGAACGCGTACGACGAGACCGCACTCTTGGAAGCGGTCGCGCCGTCGCGGTTCTTCGAGCGGGAAAAGGAGCTGCTCAAGCTGGCCGTGCAATGGTTGCCGCGTCTGCCGTTTCCTTCCGCCGACCTGCTCATCATCGACCGCATCGGCAAGAACATGAGCGGCACCGGGATGGACACGAACGTCATCGGCCGCAAGTACAACGACCACGCGGCCACCGACAAGGATGTCGCTCGCTGCCGACGCATCTTCGTGCGCGGACTGACTGAAGAAACGCACGGCAACGCGACGGGGATCGGCATGGCCGAGTTCACAAACCAGCGGACGGTCGACTCTATCGACAGAAAGATCACTGCGATCAACTGCATCACGGGACTGCACCCGACGGCCGCGATGACGCCGATCGCGTTCGAGACCGATCGCGAAGTGGTCACAGCAGCGTTGCAAACGGTCGGACTCGTCGAAGCCCCGCAATCGCGCGTCATTCAGGTCTCCAACACACTGCAACTGGCGGAGTGCTTGGTTAGTGAAGCCTATCTCCCGGAACTGGCCGGGCGGGACGATTTGACCGCGCTGACCGAACCGCTCGACATGGCCTTCGACGCACACGGCAACATGTTCGACGTGAACCCAATTGGACACGGTGCCTCGCACTGACGCCGAAGTCCGGCTTAGGGGCAGTGCATTTTCAACTTCCGAGAGTTGGGATTGCTTGAGCCGCGGAGCGGCGTCCGAGTAAAGCCTGGGGCGGACACTTCGTCCGCCCCAGGACACGAGAT
>JAYTQJ010000325.1:0-23279 GCA_043746775.1 Schlesneria sp. | reverse complement strand
TGAGCCTTTCGCAAGGAGACACCTGATCCCACGAGGCTCATCACGCGGAGCGATGATGGCTACTTTGGCGACAATTCCGAAGCCGAGCATAACCTTCTGCCCACAGGGTTGAGAACGGTTCGTCGCGCCGGGTACAGTGCCGCCCCGTTACTGCCCGCCTCCGGTTCGAGTTCGTTCGGATCGGTCTTTCCCACCTGAGTTGCTAACTGGAGACAGTCGTATGTTCCGCTGGACCTCTTGCCTGACGCTGATCGCCGTCGTTTGCTGTGCCTCGCCAAGTTGGTCGGCCGATGTCGAATTTCCCGATGCGAACCTCGACACGGTGATTCGCGAAATCTTGAAGAAGAAGCAAATCGACAAGACCGACAAAACAAAAAAAATCACGGACGAAGACCTCGCCACGATCTTCTTTCTCGAAGCCCCGAAGCGTGAGATCGAGAACCTGACCGGTCTGGAGAAGTGTCGCAACCTCGCGCTCATCCGACTGACCGGCAACAAGATCAAGGATGTGACTCCGCTGGCCGAATGCGTGAACGTCCAGTCGCTCGACCTTGCGAAGAATCAGATCGCCGACATCACGCCGCTCGCGAAGCTCGTCAAACTTCAGTACCTGCAACTCGAAGACAACCAGATTCAAAAGATCGACGCCGTGGCGAGCCTCAAGGCGTTGAACGCGCTGTACCTCAGCCGCAACCAAATCGAAGCGATCGCCCCCGTCGCCGAACTCCCCAAGTTGGCCGCCCTCTACTTGGAGAAGAACAAGGTCTCCGACGCCTCACCGCTGAAAGCCCAACGCTGGCTCGAACGCCTCGATCTGAAGGACAACCAGTTGAAGGATGTCTCGGCACTGAGCGGCATGACCGAACTGCGTTACTTGTTCCTCGAACGCAATCAGATCAGCGACCTCGCCCCGCTCGTCGAAATGGCCAAGAAGGACGCCGCCGGCGAACGCCGCTTCGCCCCCTACTGGAACCTCTACCTCGCCGGCAACCCGGTCTCCGACGCCAGCAAAGCCCAAGTCGCCGAACTCGCCAAAATCGGCGTCCGTGTGAAAGCGGAGTAGATCAGCAACGACTGGTCACGGTGAACTCGCCGGAGCCGCGAACTCGCAAAATCAAAACGAACGGCCGGAAACTTTCCGGCCGTTTTGCATTGGTCAGGACGAGCCACTGCTTACGAGTGACGCAAGACCGGTTCCGCTGTCAGATTCACCTGAGTGCCGTGACTCAAAGTCGGCCAGCAGAACCGGCTCGACATGACGACATGACGGTGTGACGTGGTGACGGTGTGACGTGGTGACGTGGTGACGTGAAAACTAAACCCCCGACCGCAGTGATGCAGTCGGGGACTTGAAGTGATGCTGGTTCAACTGTTCGCTCATTCGTGAGCAGTCGTCTGTGCGTCCTCAGTGTTGCGTGAGCCGCCCCACGTCCGCAGGCTGTCGGCCACCACGAGGCAGCAGTAGGCACCCGTGCTGACCCAGTCCCACGGATGGACGTTGACGCCCGCCACGCAGTGGACAACGTGGGCGCTGGCAATCAGTGAGTGGCATACGAAGCCCGTGTAGCGAGAACCAAGAGTTCGACGAAGCATGATGCGTTCCTTCGAGATCGCGTCCAGGCAACGGTGGAAGACTTCAGTCTTTGCTTGAGGAGGAGTGACCGTGCGGGGTGTTCGCGTCTCAAGCGGAAAGCCGCAAATTCAGAGTGCGCCCGCGGCGCAGGTACTCGATTTCCGGGGAGCGGAATCGACGCAGCGTCGCCTCGTCGCACCGGGACGTGGCGAAAACCATGTCGAACATTTTTTGAAAAATCTTTCCGAACGAGAGGGCATCGCCGCCCCGATCGAGCGGCGCAGGATCGGGCTGCAGCGCGGCGCAAGCGTGGGCGATTCGCCAAACCGTCTTGATTGGCAGGCACTTCGGCGTGACGGCCAGAGGGGGCCTGAAGTGGCGCATCCCGGTCTTGCGCCGCGGGAGACTGAGCGGGTGGCGGCGTGGCGCATTTACGACGAACAGCGTGGCTCAGAGGCTATCCGGAAAGAAACGGCTTGTTTTCTGGATGCCACGGTCACGGCTTTGCGTGGCCGTGTCTTTCCTCCGACAGAAGCACGGCCACGCAAAGCCGTGACCGTGGCACCCAAGACCAATACGCCGAGTATGTTGCAACAAATCGACTTTCAGGACAGCCGCTCAGTCTTCCCAATCGACCGTTGCGGCGGGACGGTAGCAGAACTGAAAGGCGTCCGAACTTTGGCAGTGGTCCAGGTGTTCGGCCATCTCGGGGCAATGCTGATGCAGCTTCTGGAGTGCCGTTTTGATGGCCTCGCGGGCGCGGGCTGATTGTTTGTCCGCTGCGGTCCCTTCTCGCTTTGGCTTTCCGTCGGGACCGGTGACGCTGGCGACGTGGCGTTCGAGTTCCTCTCGCTCCGCCAGCGTCTTTCGACTCTGCTCATCGAGTTCCTCGCCGGCCTCGACCGAGAGGTCTGGACCGCCGAGCCGGTTCGCTCCGATTTTCTCCAACTGTTTGTTGAGATGTTTGATGTGGTCTTTCAACTTCTTCAAACCCTTGCCGTCGATCTTGGTCTGGCGGACGAACTCATTGTCGGGAAGCGGTTCTTGCAGCAGCACATCGACCCGAATGAGGCGATCGGGTTGCTGAAGAAGGCGATGGAGGTACGTCATTCCGTGGACGGCGTCGATGCTCTTAGCTTCGCCCCCGTTCCAAGCCACATTCCAGCGTTCTCCCTGGAGTCGGAAGACGGCCTTGAGTCCGTGCGGAGTCGGTGCGGGGATCGGCTCCAGCAGCTTGGTGATTTCGGGCGCCGGGGAACGATCGACGGGACGGCAGACAACGTGAGGCAGTCCGGTCAGCGCGGGCGGCAGGAGTGGGAGCAGGATTGCCGGATGCTCGTTGCCGAGGATCGGGCCGTTCCAAACGCGGAGCAGGTCGTGCATGGTGACTGGCGTGTCGGGAGACAGTTCGATCGCTCCCTCCGGAACGATCCGCGTTCCATCTGCGGCGGGCTGGATCAGACGTTGGAAGTGTCCCCTGGCTGCGCTCTCCCGTCCGCGCCGCAACTCGACGAGACACATCAGCCACGCGTTTCGTTGATCGTGTTCGATGTCGTTGGCGTAGACCAGTTCCGCCGCGATGTCTGCCTCCCCGGCCATCACGCGCCAGAACGCTTCGAGCATTCGTGACACCAAAATGCGACGGTCGGGGACCAGCCGCTCCGCCGCGTCGTGGCAACGATCGTCGAAGGCCAGGCAGTACGACTCGCCGATCCGCTGCCCCCCATCACTCAGGCGTTCCTCGCCCTTGGCGGCGATGGTCGCTTTGAGTTCTCCCACGTCTCCCACCATCACGCAGCTCCGAAGGTAAGCGGCTTCGAGAGACGTTCGCCCCAATTGACCGACCGGAATCCGGCGCAGCCCCTCACGACACATATTCCAGCATTCGAGCAACTGGCCATCCCGCGCCAGCAACCCCGCCGCGAGCGTGTGCAGCGCGAGCAGGTTCTTGTCGGGCGGCACGACTTGGATGCCGTCCTTCAGGAGTTGGACCGCCTCTGACAACGGGCCATCCCGCGCCATCAACTCCGCCGCGAGCATGTACAGCGCGAACAGGTTCTTGTCGGGCGGCACGACTTGGATGCCGTCCTTCAGGAGTTGGACCGCCTCCGACAACTTGCCATCCCGCGCCAGCAACTCCGCCGCGAGTGTGTACAGCGGGAAGGCACTGCCTACCGGCACGACCTTGATGCCGTCCTTCAGGAGTTGGACCGCCTCCGACAACTTGCCATCCCGCGCCAGCAACTGCGCCGCGAGTGTGTACAGCGGGAAGGCACTGCCTACCGGCACGACCTTGATGCCGCCCTTCAGGAGTTGGACCGCCGCCGACAATAGATCGTGTTTGACAAGACCTTCAGCAGCGGCGACGTAGACTTTGTCGTCGGTGGGCAGCGACTTCAACGCCTCGGTAACCGTCGCACGGAAAACATCACAGGATTCCAACTCCGCTTCTAAATGCAAACGCATGATCCACGGAGCATCGTGGTGGAGCGTCGTCCGTTGCAGATGATCGAGGGCGCGACGGCGGTCGTCGAGGGTACTGCGGGCCGTCAGACATCGGGCGAGGTGAAAGTTCAATGCCTCGTCGCCGCGTTTCTGGTCGCTCAACAGCGCGAGCAGCGTCACGATCCGTTCGTCCCGCTCGCGGGCGTCCTTCGGCGGTGGCGTGATCAGCGAACATTGGTTTTGCAGGTAGGCTCGGAACGGTTCCACGACCGCGGCCAGTTCGGCGGCGTCTTCCGCCTGCGTGAAGTGGTAGCGGGCCTCCAGAAAGTGCTCGCCCATGCCGGGAACGATTACGACCCGCTTGGCCGTAAAGTGTCGGCTGTGGTACTTCCCCGCCGCCTGATGAGCCAGGATGTAGGCTGCACGGTCCTCGGCCAACTGACGCCGGATGACTTCCGCCGCCAGTTCCTGCACGCGAAACCATTTCGTTCGCGTCTGCAACAGATGCCGCTCGACCAGCGTCCGCTGACAGGTGAGCCGTCGGCCGACATCGGGCAGCAACGCCTTGATCGCTTCGTTGTCGATCGCCTGACGATGAACGCTCAAAGCGCGAAGGAACTCCGCCGCCTCGTCCGGCAGCCCCCCCACGACCTTGGCGACAATCCTCTCATGCAATCTGGCCAGCAGCCCCGGATCGACTTCGCGCTCGCGCGTCTCCCACACGTCGGGAGCCAACCCAATCAAGTCGTCCAGTGTCGCGGATTGCAATGCCGCTGCCACCATCTCCAAGGCGCGCGGGTTGCCCTGCATCCACTGCACGACATCGCCGCGCCGCTCTACGGGCACCGAGTCCGACTGGGTTCCCAGTGCAGTGACCAACAGAGACATACCACCGTCGTCGGTCTTCAACCCCGACAGCGACCTCCGTTCGATCCCCTCCAACGCGGTACTGTCGCCGGAATGACGATTTGCCAACGCCAGCAATCGCGTTGTTCGGTGGCTCGTGAATTGTCGAAACAGCTCGACGAAGAATCGGTGCGGTTTCCCCTGGTCGTCCAAACATCGCTGCCACTCATCCAGAATGACCAGCGGCTGGCTCAACAGTTCGGACACGGCAAACGCCTTGATGCGGTCGATCTCTTCGCCCGCTTGCAGACGCTGCTCCAGCCCACTGCATCCCAACCGGCTCAGTTCGCCCGAAAGCTTCAACAGGAAATCGACAGGGCTGCTCCACGCCGACTCGGGCAATTCAATAACCGCCACTTTTCGAGCAAACCGGTCCCTCAACGGATTAGTTGACTGATCCAGTCGATCCTGAAGCTCGTGCGACAATCGCGTCTTGCCCACACCGGGAAACCCCGTGACTAGGCAGACGGGCGGCCCCGACTCGATCCACCGAGTCCCCAGCCAATCGAGCAGCGCGTTGTGTTCCGACCCGTAAAACTGCATGAACGACAGACTCGCATCCAAGGACCACCGAACCGTATGAACTCCCGCCATTCTTCGTCGGTGCCATTCTGCCCGCCGCGCAGTCGAGTTGCCACCCGCCGGCCCAAGTGCACCGCATTTGCCAATGTGCGGGTGCCACGGGCGCGGAACTTCCATATGGCCGTGGCTCAGCATAACTCCAATGAAGCCGAAATAGCCCTAATCGGGTTGGAAGCTCGCTCTACGAGTTTTTTCACCCGACGTTATGATCGCGGCCATTCTGCGCGGGGTGTCTTCGCGCGACCCTGTTCACGTCTTGAGGCTGTCAGTTTCGTTCTCATGCGTACGTCTCCTGCTACTGCCGTGCGTCTTATTACCTCGAACCGTTCGACCTCGGCCGAGCGAACCGTGTCGCGCGCGGAGTGGCTGTGGTTGTTCGGGGCGATCTTGTTTGGGGCGGTGCTGCGGCTGAGCTTTCCCGGTCGGATGGCCATCGAGCATTTCGATGAGGGGGTCTACGCCTCGAACTTCTGGTTTGATGTCGATCAGGGTGGTGAGTATCCCGCGCGGCATCTCTACGCGCCGCCGCTGCTGCCGATGGCGATCGAGTGGACGATGATCGTGGCCTCGCTGTGCGGGATCAAACCGACTGGCTTTGTGCCGATCATTCCGAGTCTGATCGCGGGCATCGCCACGATCCCGTCGTTGTGGTGGATCGGCCGCCGCTGGTTCGGGCCGAGTGCCGGGATCGTGGCGGCGTGGCTGGTCGCGGCGAGTGACTTTCATGCGTCCTACAGTCGCGCGGCACTGACGGATGTTCCCGTCTGCCTGTTCATGCTGTGGGGCGTTTTCTTTATCTGGCAGGCTCTGCAAACCGGCACGCGCCGCGACATCGTACTGGCGGGTCTCTTCACGGGTCTCGGGTGGTGGACCAAGTACAACGGCTGGCTCCCGCTGGCGATCGGACTTTCGGGCGGAACCGCTTGGCAACTGTTTCTGCCTCGTGCCGAGCGAAACCTCCGTCAGTTCGCCACGCGCTGGATGCTCATCGCGCTGACGGCGTTCGTCATCTGGTCGCCAGTTCTGTGGGGACTCCAAAAGCACGGCGGCTACGCAGCGGTCGCGGCCAATCATCGGCAGTACGTGGTAGGGATGAAAGGTTGGCGCAGCTCGAATCGCAGGCAGCTTCATGTTGTCGGACTTTACGAAAACTGGTTCGGTGTGATTCATGAGATCGATGAGGAGCTGAGGGACCGCAAGATTGTTGAGAACTCCGTTGCTGACCCACTCCCACTGGAGGCTCCACCGCTGCCCATCAATGTCCCGCCGCAGTACTGGCGACACTTTGAGTTCCTGTCGAATCTGTCTAAGTGGGCACTCTCCGGCGCGACGCTTTCACTGCTGTGGGTCGTTTCAATGTTTGCAATGACTGTCGGATTTGTACGCATTCTCGAACGGGATCGAGGTTCACCGAGAGACCTCAGCCAATGGTTGGTCGCTGCGTGGCTGATCGGGATGACGTTCGCGACGCCGATGTATCACCCGTACCCGCGACTGATGCTGCCGTGGCTGATGGCCTGCTGGATCGGCGTGGGTGTCGCCGCTCAGTTGTGGTGGGAACGAGGCCGCGAGGTCGGCGATGCGATTCGCTCTCATTTCGCAACGTGGCAAGCGACGCGACTGGAACTGCTGGCACTCGTGTCACTCATCGCCATCGGGACGGTGCGACCCCTCGTCGGAACAGCCCACATGTGGCGTGACCGCAGTCAGTTTCAAGTGGCCAGCCGTCAGATCGCGGACAAGATTCAAGGCGTCCTGCACGACAAAGGTTTTCCGTCGAACGAAGCGATCGTCTACGTGTTGGGTGAGCCAGCCCTCGTGCATGGACTGCGATCACACGGATTGCCATTCGCGGTCCCGATCCAAGACATGAGTTTCACGTCCAGCCCGCGAGTTCGTCCGACGTTCTTCGTCTTCAGCCAACGCACGTTCCAAAACACCGCGTTCGCCGACGAGTGGGATCGACAGCGCCAGCGGTTCACTCCCGTGCTGTCTCCGCGCGTGCTCAAAAGCCACCTCGTCCGATTCGACGAACCCGGCAACCCCCGAGAATCGCATCCGCTCGTCGAGCACCGCGCGTCGCTCGTAACGTTCTACGCCGAGCAGTTCGATCGTTAAGTTCGCTTTGGAAACTGGCGTTTCATCACGACCAACTTGCAAGTTGGACTTGCTCGTATTGCAATCCGTCATACACTCGCCGTCGAGGAGCGCAAACTATGGCCAAGCAAACATCCGTCGTTTCCAAGAATGCCGCATCCACCGTCAGCCCACTGATGGTGCGATTAGACGAGCAAAGCAAATCGTATCTGAGCGCAGCGGCTCAGTTGCGCCAGATCAGTGTCAGCGACTACGTGCGCACGATCACAGTTTCGCAGGCGCGACGCGAAGTGGAAGCGGCACGCAGTCAGACGATTTCACTCACCCCCGATGAGCAATTGGCATTCTGGACGGCTCTCTCGGCTCCTGCCAAGCTGACGAAGCGACAGAAAAAGCTCGGTGCGATGATGCGAGGCGAACCGTGACTCTCGTTCGGTTTCCCGACGGGTTGTCCCTCGAACAGTTGCAGCGCGGCCATCCGCGAAAGCCGTTTCGTTGTGGTGTCCCGGAGGTGGATGACTGGCTGACAACCAAGTCACTGCAACACCAAGACAAGCATTTGTCCACAACGAAAGTCTTGGTCGATACCTCGGGACAATTGGCGGGATTCTTCACGCTCGCCACGGCTCAGGTCGATTTTGGCGACTTGCCTCACGACCTGGCGAGGCACCTTCCGCGACGACAGCTCCCCGTCGCGGTCCTCGCGTGGTTGGGAGTTCATCAAGCGTACCAGCAGCGGGGACTCGGTGATTTGCTGCTGGCTCAGGCGCTGCGAGACTGTTTTGAAGCCGGACAAACGTTTGCGTTCGTCGCCGTGATCCTCGACTGCGTCGATGACCGAGCCAAAGCCTTTTATCAACGCTGGGACTTTCAGGAGTTGCCCGGCCATCCTCGCCGATTGTTCCTGAGTGCAGCCCACTTGGCGGCACTGATGATCACGAAGTAAGTCGAGCGGCAATAAAAAGCATACCCATCGAAGCCTGACGCGCAAGCGAAGGATGTTCGACATCCAAGGCTTCGCTTGCGCGTCAGGCTTCAATTGCCGGTATGACAACTTTTGCCGGTCGCCTCACGGCAATCTCTGCCGGAACGGACTCCATCGCGATGCCGTTTCGTGATGCCCCTTCACGTCGCAACTTCGTCTTGTCGCGTTCGCGACTTCGCAGATATAACCCACCCGCTTTCCCCTCTCACAATTGAATTTGCCTTGACCCTCGGACGCTTCGGGGGCGGGGTGTCTCGTTTTTCAAGGAAGGTTTGAAATGGACGACCTGGTCACGCAGGAACCGTCGCGGCGTCGGCTCGGACGCGGATTGAATGCACTGCTCGGCACGGCGGCAATGGGCGGAGGCGGCGATGGCGAATCGGGCGCTTCGTCGGACATTCACGTCGATTTGATCGAACGCAATCCGTTTCAGCCTCGTCATGAATTCGATCAAGCGGCCATCAACGAGTTGGCGGACAGCATCCGTCAGCACGGCGTATTGCAGCCACTCCTCGTTCGTTCAGCGGGCGGCGGCTATCAGTTGATCGCCGGTGAACGACGCCTGATCGCGGCGAAGAAGGCCGGAATCCAACAGATTCCCTGCCGAGTCCTCGCGCTGACCGATCAGCAAGTCAGCGAAGTCGCCTTGGAGGAAAACCTCAAGCGACAAGACCTGAATGTGCTGGAAAAGGCGGTCGCGTTTCAGGGCTATCTCGATCGCTATGGTTGCTCGATTGAAGAACTCTCGCGCCGACTGAGCCTCGACCGGTCCACGGTCAGCAACATGCTGCGGTTGCTCGAACTGCCCGAAAGCGTGAAGGCCGATCTGCGGTCGGACAAAATTTCGGCGGGACACGCTCGCTCGCTCTTGTCGCTCAAGAGCGAGGCCGATCGCATGACTTTGTGTGAGCGGATTCAGAAGGAAGGTCTGTCGGTTCGCAAGGTCGAAGAAGCCGTTCGCGAATTGAACGCGAGCCTCGACGAAGGTGTCGTCCCGATGAAGGGGAAGAAGCCGAAGTCCGAAACAGCCGTCATCGAACTCACGCCGCACGTCCTCACTCTGCGAGACCAACTGCGCGACTGGCTCGGTGCGGCCGTCGAAATCAAGTTGTCGGCCAAAGATCGCGGCAAGATCATCATCGACTTCCAATCGAACGACGACTTCGAGCGACTCGTCAGCAAGCTGCATCGCGCCGCGTGAACGGCAAGAGATGAGCCACAATAAGTTTTACTGAACCGGTTGCAGTTCAGCGGTGTCCCACCTACACTGCCGCCCGTTCGGGGCGTAGCTCAGCTTGGCTAGAGCGCCTGGTTTGGGACCAGGAAGTCGCAGGTTCGAATCCTGTCGCCCCGACATCTGAAGCCTCGCCCGCAAACACTGCTGGCGAGGCTTTTTTGCTTGAATCGTAGTGGTTTTCGTTCGTTGCTGTTCTCGCCATTCGTTCATCGTCGATGTCCGATGAGATGACAGCAAATGACACAGTTTGCCCCCGTTCGCCAACATTTGGTGCAACAGGTGGTGCAACGAAACTTTTCCCCGTTGCACCTGAGAAACATGGCGTGTCGTCGGTTCCCGTCGCTCGCATGGAATTCCGTTCCGTCGATGGCGAGGCGTTGAGGTCGAGTGACGGCAGCGAATCCAACGCTCCGTACACGTCGAGCAACTTCGGATCGGTGTAGACGTTCATCGTCAGGTCGATGGATGAGTGACGCATTGCAGCTTGAGCCGTGCGCGGAGCAACGCCCCCTTTGCTGAGCAGCGTTCCGAACGAATGCCGCAGGGCGTGAACGTCGATGGTTCGTCCCCGTTCGTCTCGCTTGTCGATCCCAGCGGTGAGCAAGTCGCGGTCGAGAATCCTCACCAACCCGGCGGGAACCGTGAACAGCGGTCGCTTGCTGTCACGAATGCCCCTGTCGTTGCGCAACTTGAGCGTTGCCGCGTTGGGCGTGTCGGACAACCATTCCCTCAAGTCGTTCGCCAAGTCGAGCCGTAGCGGAATCGTCGAGCCTTGGCGGTTCTTCTCATCGGCCGCGTTCAGCACGACGAACGGCATCGCCCCGTCGAGTTCCAGTTGTCCCACGGTGAGCGATGCGAGTTCCCCTTTGCGAAGCCCCGTCAGAACGAGCGTCTTGTAAATCAATGCCCGCTCTCGCCCGAGCCGTTCCATGTCGGCCACGAAGTCGGGATTGTCGGCGAGGCGTTCCCGTGCCCGTTCGGTGGCAGCGTGAAGCGAATCGAGCGTCAGCGGCTTGTACGTCCAGTTCGACCGCTTGCGGAGTTTGCCGGTCGCTTCGGCTTCGCTGTCATCCACGGGGACGGCTTCCCGTCCGAACTCGGCGAGCGGTCGCATCCGTGCGACTTGCAGCAGCTTGAGCAGTTCGGCTTCGGTCATCGACCGGCGTTGCCGTCGCCGGTCGCTCTTCTCGTCGGCCTTGGCCAGTCGAGCAAGGGGATTCGTGGCGAGCCGCCGGTTCGACACGGCCCAGTTGCAGAATCCCGTCAGGGCTTCCGTGTAGGCGTTGCGAGTACTGGCCGACATCCCTTCCGACTTGCGAGCCGTCAACCAGCGTTCGACGGAATGCAAGTCGATGTCGCCGAGTCGGTCGAACTGGCAATCCCTCGTCAGGCGGTTCGCCGCCCGTTCGATTTCCGTGAGGTACTTCGCGGATACGTCCTTGGTTCCCAGCGTGAGCAGGTACGCGGCAAAGTGATCGGCGAACGGCTCGCAGAGATGATCGGCTGTCGCGGCCTCCCCCGCCGAGATGACTTCGCTTTTGACCAGTTCGGCGCGGCGTTCCAGTTTGCCGAGAACCGAGCGAGCGGCGTCCTCATCACGGCAGCCGGTCGAGACTTCGCAGACGTATCCCGAGCCGTCGCGGAACTTGGCGACATAGGTTCCCGCTTCGTCGAGGATGCGCGGCGAGCCATCCTTTGCCGTCGTCACCTTGGCCGTGCGCGTCTTGCCCTTCGCAGGCTTCCAGCGGGCGAACTGTTGGCCGTTCTTCGTGAACAGTTCCGCCCCCTTGGGCAGCGGTCGCGTCACCGTTTTCTTGTAGACGGTTCCCATGTCAGTTCCCTTTGGAGCAGTCGCCTTGAGTTCTTGAACCGTGTGTCACAAGTCAAACAGGATGCGCAACCGGTCTTCCACTTCATCCAGCGTTGTGGCAGAGACGGTGCCCCAGCGTTGCACCATCCGGTCATGCGAGACTGACCGAACGGCTTCGCACATGATGAAGCTCTTAGTCTTCGCCCCCCCCTCGGGTGGTTGCAGGGGGACATGCCACGGAATGCTTTTGTCCTTGCTGGTGATCGGCACAACGACGACCAGATCGGCGGGACTCTTGTTGAAGCCGTTCGTCGAGATCACCAACGCCGGGCGTTTGCCCGCCTGTTCCCGTCCCCGTGTCGGGTCGAGGTCCACCAACCACACTTCGCCGCGCAGCGGAGTTGTCATCGTCATTCCTTTTCGAGTCCGTCCTTGAGTGTCTTGTCCCACGCTTTGCGTTCCGCCTGTTCGGCAGCCCACGCTTTCTTGTCGCCCCGCAGTTCCCCATACGCCCGCGATGCCTGTTCCAAGAACCGTTCCCGGCGGAGCGATTCAATCGCTTGTTCCAAGACGGTGGGCATCGACTCCCCCAACTCTTCAGCCAGTGTCTTCAATTTCCGGTGACTCTCCGGATTGATGCGAACGGTGGCAGACATGCTCTCGCTCCGTGAAGGAATTCGTCGTGACATCCAAAAGTGAACGCCGTTTAGTATACATCGGCGTATTCACTTCGCCACACACAATCTGATCGGCGGAACGACAGGAGTTGCAACAAAGGGCGGAGTTCGGAGTCTCGATCATGTTCAACGTTCCTTGGTGGGGATGTCCTCGGTTCTGGCGTGGCCACACTGGCAACGGCAACACAACCTCGGTTTTCTAGTTCTGTTTTCAGAGTTCCGTTGCCGTTGCCAGTACGAAGCGGCGGGAATCCCGTCCGCCCTTGGGCGTTGTGGGGATCGGTTCCCAGCGACCGAAGCGCGCCGTCACCAGATCGTCGAGAGCCTGTTCGGCCACTTCTGTGGATGCCCGGAACCGACGCGGCCCCATCTGCAATTCGCGGGCAGTGACCGAACCGCCCTTGCGGTCGATCCACTCGATGAGCTTCCGCCGTTCGCCATCTCCGCTCGATTCGGCGAGCATCGCGTAAATGCGCTTGGCTTCGCGACCGAACCAGCGCGACAGCGTGATGCCCGCTTCCAGACTGGTCAGATCGACAACAGTCTCGTCGGCGTCGCCAGTTGCTGCGCGGGCCAGGTGCAGGATCAAGGCGAACCGCGCGACGTAGCCTTCCAGCTTGGACCATGCCGCCGAAAGATCGTCCGTCAACTCGACGTGTTCCGCGCCATGTTCGTTGACGAACTGTTGGAATCGCCGCTTGGCTTCGGGCGACAGTCTGACGAGCTTCGGTTCCGACTCGCCCGACGAGTCGAGTCCGAATTGCAGGTTGAACAGCGTTTCGACAACGTGACCGAACTTGGCTTCCAACTGTTCATCGACTTCGGCCTCAGTCCAACGTCGCGGGCGTGGTGGCGGAAAGGCGAACAGCAACCGTGCGGCGAGGCCGTTATCGACGTGAGCTTGGACGAGACATCGCTTCAACGTCTCGGGTTGAATGCCGCCGGTCAGACAGACCGCAGCGCGAGGAATGAACAGCGTGCGCGGCTCGCCCGTCTTGCGGTCGATAACGATGGATCGGCCGCCGAACATTTCGAGCCACTTCGCCACGTCTCCGCCCTTGCCGTTCGCGTACCGATCAAAGCCGCCCATCCATCCGGCCAACTCATCGCGGGCGACGAGCAAGCCGCGCGGCTGATTCCTCAACAGTCCGGCCAGCGATTCCACGGTCGTGTCGTCCGCCAGATATCGTTCCGCGACCGGCTCGATGGGTGATGTCGGCGGTTCATCCGCTTCCTTGCTGCGCTTCCAAGAGTCCAACGCTTTGGCGTGTTCCAGTTCATCGGTTCGATGTTGAGCCACTTCGTCCGCGTAGACTCGGAAGGCATCGCGTTGCCGATCCTTGACCGGCTTCAGCGCCAGTTCGATCGCTGGACTCTTGCATGAGCCACTGTTGCCGATGATGACCGTCCACAATATCGGCGGCTCGGTCCAGCCCCGTTTGACGAGCAACCGTCGTGTGTTCCCAATCGCCGCGCCGAGCATCGCCAGCACGGGCAGCGCGATGAATGACTCGTCGCATCCCAGCGACTTCGCTCCCGCGACTACGAACGAGCGCACCGGCTCGGGCAAGGCATCCACCGGGAACGGCTCGAAACGCTCGACGAGCATCTCGGGACGTTCGGACTTAATGGCATCGACCGCATCGGTGAGAGCTTCCAACTCCTGCCGCATCGTGTCCGGTTCGGCCGCGTCCCCGTGGGCGGCAATCCACTCGACCAGATCATCCCCCTCGGTCAGTTCGGGCAACTCGACAATCTTCACCACGGGCGAGGGCGAGACCTTCGCCAAGATCGCAGCGACCGCTTCCGCATACTTGCGACCTGGTTCGTCATTGTCGGGCAGGATGACGACGTTCTTCCCGGCGAGCGGCGTCCAGTCGGTCTTGTCCGGCGACTGCGCACCGTGGGCCGACGTGGTGGCGACGAGACCGAGCGACCGAGCCGCTTCGGCCGCTTTCTCGCCCTCACAGATATAGACCGTCGTCGCCGTTATTACTGCGGGCAGGTTATAGAGCGGCCACAGTCCCGGCGGGGCTTTGATAAACCAACCGCCATCGTGAAGTGAGACCGGCCGAAACTCTTTCGAGCCGTCCGGTTTGTCGAACCTCAACACCCATGCGACCGGCTCGCCGTCCGCATCGTAGTACTCCCACTCGCCACCGGGTTCATAGCCGCCCTTCCTCATCCCCGCGACACAAACCACTTTCGCCTTGTCTGCCGTGGCGAAGGGCTTCCCCTTGGCCGTGTCGTCGGGCTTCGCCTTGCCGTTCGATGCGGTCTTCGCTGTCGGCTTCGCAACGGATCCCCGCGCCTTGCCGTTGGTGGCGTGGCCGTTCCGCGAACCGGGCAGGTTCAGAGACTCGGCCACGGCTTGCAGGGCTTCGGGGAACGTCCACCCCGTCAACCACTGAATCGCCGCGAAGCCGTCTCCGTTCTTCGCGTTGAAACAGTGGTTGCAGAACAACGCCCCCGTCTCCGCATCGAGACACCGAAACCGATCCGTCCCGCCACACTTCGGGCAGGGATGTTTTTTCTCATCGAGAACGGCCGCATCAATCCCCGTGAGTGCCGGAAGGATGACCGTCCAGCGATCGTTCGCCGCGCTCTTCACTTCCGCCGCGTCCCATCGGCCATTGAAGTCCCCGCCGTGGCCGGGCAAACTGTCAGACAGCTTTCCCATCTTTTGCTTCTCCGGTGAATGGTGGGTTGGTGGATGAGTTCACAGCGGGCGAGTCGGTGCCAGCCGATTCGCCCGCGTCTTTTTCGATTTCGGCGGCGAGAACCGCCCGGAACACTTCCGCCGCGGCTCGATTGACCAATCGCCACTCGGTCACGTAGCCGCCGTGCCGAGCCGTTCGAGCCGACTTCACCACTCGCACGAAGACAATCAGCCCCTCAGCCTTCAGCCGCTTCGAGACACTCGACCGCCAATTGCCGCCGTCGGCGTGTTTCGCCAGCAAGTCGGCAGTCGCATCGTCTGTCGTCGCGCAGCCGGTTGGACTGGCAAGCAGCGCATCGAGGAACCGCAGTGTGTCCCGGCGGATTTCGGGACCGTGATTGAACGCAGCCCGCTTGATCCCACGTTCTGCCCGTCTCTCGCCGCTTTCGCGCCCTTCGGATGGAGTCACGTTGCCCTCGCTTTCGGAGCGAGGCGACAGGATGGACAGCCAGCGGCGAGCCAATCATCAACGCCGGTCATGGGATTGCCCGTCGAACATCGCCACCGGACGAGTCGTCCGATGGTGGACAGCGGCCGGGGCATCCGCCCTCCATCGGCGAGTCGCCGGACGTGCCGCGTCGAGCAGCCGAGTAGCTCGGCGACATCGCCGACGGTGTAGGTGCCGGTTGATGGACCGGCGGCGGGTACTGTGGTCATGCGGTAGACTCCATCTGAGACATCGGGCTACCGGGCGTGCGATACGCTCGGCGTGATGCGATGGAGTCTGACCGACATTTTTTTGTCGGAAATGTCGCAAATGGATTCGTCGCAAGTCGCGACGTGGCCAGTCGGTTCCGGCTGAGGCCGGTCTCCCCGACAGTTCCGACATTTTTGCAAGTGTCGGAGCGCGGCTTGACTGTCGCGACTTTCCGGCCGATATTCTTACCGAACGGACTGGGAATTCCCGGTCGGCGCTGAGCCTCGGTGAACACCGGGGCTTTTCGCTTTTTCAGGCGGGATGAATCTTCAATCCCCAGCCTTCCGATTCACCGTCAGGACTGCGGTAGAACTTTTCCGCCAAGATGTCGTAAGCCCGGTTCGGCTGGTCCGGTTGCAGAGTCTTTCGCCCCACCGGTCGCGCCACCAAATCGGCAAGCTGCAATCCGGACGAATTGCACTGCTTGTTCGCGAAGATGACACTCAGCGGCAGTTGAGCCTTCAGCGAATTCTGGCCGTCACAAACCCGCCGGAATTCGAGTTCCAAGTCCTTGTCTTCCTTGTGGCCCCGCGCTTCACAAACAACGTAGGTCGTCCGATCTTGCTGTTCCTGCGCCTCCAGAAACTGGTGAACCGCTTCCAGCCCCAACCGCAGCGCAACGTGGTAAAGATTGGTCGCGTCATCAACGCGCCCCTTCAGTTGATCTTTGTGAATGACTGAGGCGATCAAAGTGAACTCGGCGGCTTCGATGATCGCCGACAGGTCCGACATGAACTCGTTGCGGCGATCCTTGTTGAACAGAAACTTGAACGCCCCTTCGGCTTTTCGGATTTCGTGTTCGTGAAGCACAACCATGTCATGGCCAAAGTGCTTGAACTTGAATCGCTGCAACGCGGGAACAACGGTCTCGATATAGGTTCGTTTGTGAAAGATGCAAAACGCCAGCACAAACAACGGATAGGTTCGGTCGATAGAGACCAACCCATGATCGCCACTCTCGTCAACATAAACGATGTAGTCGCTGTGGTTCACTCTTTGTCCTTGGAACACTTCGTGCATTTTCGGTCGTGATATTGCAGTAGCGAGTCTGGGCTTGCCGTTTTGTCCTGCGGGTACTTCTCAATGTAGTCGGAGTAGATTTTGGGCCAAGAAACTTTGGGCGTCTTGCGCCGTAGCGGACAACAAAACTTGATTCGATGCTTGCGATTCTCTTGTTTCGGAGTCAGCCGTTTGGTCGGTTTCGTCTGCTCCCGTTCTAACGAGGCAACTCGCTTGTGAAGTTCGCTCACTGCTGGCGTTTCCGTATGCCGTTTACTCCGATTTCCGGTTGCCGCCAGCCGCGCGTCGCGAGTCGCTTTCTCTACAGTCAGCAACCAGTCCACGAACGCCACCGATTGGCCATAGAAGTCTCGCAGGATGCTGAAGTAGCACTCGGGAAGTCGCCCCTTCCACTCGACCGGCAGTGATGACGGGATGATGTTGCCAGTCCTCCCCTCCGCTTCCCCGCCGTGACGACGAACCCATTCCCGCAAGTGGTCGTACGCGCCGGATTCGTAGGGCACACTGACGTTGCCAAGCTCAAAATAGAATTGCCGTTCCGAATTGAGCAGACCGCCGGGCGAATTCCAAGCCACGTCAAACAGGCAATACAACCACCGCTGGTTGTCGCCTGATTTGACGGCCTCTTTCGCGATTCTCCCGTTCCAATCGAACGGCAGATTCTTGAGGCAACGACTCGCATCCCCGACCAGCGCGTCAAAGCCCGTTCTGAATAGACGCCTTCGCTCGCCCAACTGACGACATCGCTCAAAAAACTCTTCGTCACTCGGTTCGTTTCCCCGTTCCATCGCGATCTCATCCAGAAGGGGCTCGTTGGACAATAGGGAACGCCAAATCAGCGGCTGTTTCGAGTACTTTGCACTCCAGTAATGGCCCAGGACGTTGCAATCTTCGGTCGGAACGATTCCCTTCCTTTTCCTGTGTCGGCGACCCAGTCGATATGTATTCCAAGCCCCGATGAAGTCGCGGGCCACACAGTTTTCCTGCGAAGCTCGAAGCGACTCAAACCGTTGGTCACAGTGAATAAGTGCAAGGCCGAGCGTGTCCCCATCGTGATCGCTCAGATAGCTTTTCGCGGCGTCTTGGAATCGTTGCCGCAGTCGCCTCAACCAAGCGCGCCAAACCGCGCCGGCTTCCCCTTCCGGTGGCGTTGCCATGATGCTGTCCTGTTCTCGTCGGGCCGGACCAATGGGGCGAGGGAACAGGAAGAGCCTCGCCCGCATTGGTCTCGATTTCAGCGGCGAGCCGTAGCTACTCGACTCGTCGCACCCGTTGACATCAGTCTATCGAACCCCGTGGGACGTACCACACCGGCGATCCGCTTGCCCAGGAGCCGCCGTCACCCAAACCGTAACACGTACTCCGAGTCAGTCCTTGCCGTATGGGGCTTCCGGCCACTCCGGCGACGAACGATCAATCTCGAAGTTCACCACGTGATTCACGAGGGCACCACCCTGCACGAAACCTTCGCCAAACACGATCCGTCTGTAGAAAATGCGGACGCCATCCTTCTGGCACATCATGTCCGTGGGGACTGTCGGATGGGTGTCGGCCAACAAGTCAGTTGTCACCTGAAACTGATCCAGCAGCGGGCCACAAAGAATGAACCATCTCATCAACTCCGCCGCCGACTTCTCGACAAATAACTCGTCCACAATGCTGCGGAAGGAATTGATCGCCTCCTGCTCCAACTGGCGGTTGCCGGAATTTACACGCTGTGTGCTCCAACTGAATTTCACCGCGCGGACTTCGCCGTTGCGGCGGCAAAGCCACATATGTTTGGCGGCGGACAGTTCCGTAGACGACATCTTTGAAACGCGGCACATCGCCTCGGCATCACTCCGCCGATTCGGCTTGAAAGGCATCCCCCAGCCAATCGCCGCCGCCTCAAAGTCGTCTGCCGTGCATTTGAAGGGCGAACGGAGTCCCTCCATCACTTGAGTTGATCCGGACTGGTGAGTCACGACGCTGCGATCATCGAGCGTTTGCGTACCCATCAAGAGCCGCCACAGCAACAATCCGGCCACCACTATGTACACGACGGTGGAAACCATCATCCAGCCGGGCATACCGTACTCATGAGTGAGAAACGTCATGGCCGTTGCGGCGAATTCGCGCCCGCGTCTGTGGCTCGTCGTGCTGCTGGAGTCTGAAACTCCGTGAGACGGTTCGTCCTCGGGTGAACTGGCCGGCGCTTGCTCCAACGCCGAAAAGTTGAACGGATGCGGCATCTCTTCGGCAGGTGCAGAGCAGTTCTCTTGCGGATTATCCGTCAGGTTCAAGCCCGTCTCAGTCACGAGAAAGCTGGCTGGTTGCTCGGATGCCTCATCCAGTAGCGGCAGGCGGATCACCGCGCCACACGCCGGGCATTTCGTTTTCTTGCCAGCAAGTTCACCGGCTGCAACCAACGTCTTGCCGCAATCGCAGCGAACTCGAATTTTCATTGGCTGGCATCCCGCAGTTGGACGGTCATGGTCGTCGTGTGGCCAGCCTTCGCCAACCTCGGTTGTTCAGAGTCTCGCTTCGTCGCGCTCATTGGCAGGGATACTACCGCTCACTCTGTCGAGACCGAAGTGGACCAGCAGGCGCACCGGAAATCCACTGCGTCCGCGTTGCCAGCCGTATCTGCCAAACAAAAAGGGGCGACTCCCAAGTGTTACAGCTCAAACGCTACACATTCCCATCGAACACCATCCGAAAGAGGGAAGGAAGGAAGGTGTTTTTTTCCTTTGTCGAAACGGATTCGGCGTGGTCCACAAACGGCGATAGGTGGGGTGAGTGGCCGGGAAGAACCTAACAACCGGCCCCCCCTCGGCGGTGATGCGTCAGCGTGGTTGAGACTCACCGGCATCGTCTCACTTGCGGGTTGAGTCCGTCAGCCGGTGAACGGGCGTGCTTCGGGAATCACCCGTCGCGATCACCCCGCCGAGTTCAACCGATCGGGCATGAGGCCGGTTGAACGGTCACTCGCATCGAGCCAACGCAGCGTTCGACCGTCGTCTGACGAGTCCCACAAACGCAGCAGACTCGGCTGCGACGGGTATACGCGCCGTTCACCGCATGGGCCACGCTCAAGACTCTCAGCATCCCGTGGCAATCGGGCTTCGGACACCGCAAGCCGACAACGGTCGAAGTTCGTGGCATGGTTCGTCCCTGCGTTGGATTGGTCGATCAACACCGCGATGCGTCCCAGCTTCCCAACTGCCGCGCTCTCGTCATCGCCCCCCGCCACCACCCTTCAACAGCCGTCGCACCGCTTCAGCTCGTTCCTCATCCGAGAGCGGCAACACGGCGAGCATCTTGATCGCGGCGGCGAAGTCCGTCTCGACCGGCTTCGGGCTTCTCACTTCGGCGGGAGTCCCAACACCCCCCACCGCAGCGGCATCCGCCCCCCGTTTCCGTCGCTTTTGGGGTTTGCTGGTGCAACCGTTGGTGCAACAAGAATCCGCCGTCGCCGCAACGTCTGACAGGTTCCCACTTGGAACCCTAGATTTGCTGGTTTGGGACCAGGAAGTCGCAGGTTCGAATCCTGTCGCCCCGATTTTTCGGAACTGTTTGCGGATCGCCAGTTACGATACTTGGCGACGTTCGTCAGTGCGGTAAGAAGCTCTTGAGTTTGTCGGTAGTCCACGTACCGAATAACCGGGACGCCGCACTATGGCACGTCCAAAACAGGCGCTTCGGTCGTATCAATTCCACAAATCGACCGGCCAAACCCGCACGTATATCGACGGCCGCGACTACTATCTTGGCGAGTACGGTTCGGAGAATCTCGCCTCTGCTACGGCAGTCTCATCGCCCGTGTCGCATCTGGGCAGTCGCCCGCCGATTCGATGGCGATGCCCAAGGTCGGTAGTCCTACCGACATACCTGAACCCGTCCCGTCCGTGGATGAGTTGTGCATCTCGTTCTGGCGGCACGCCAAACAGCACTACGGCAAATCGACACTCGAGGTCCACTGCTACCGCTTGGCAATCAAATTGCTCCGCGAACTGTACGGCAGAATCCCGGCGAAGGACTTCGGACCGCTGGGGTTGAAGGCGGTCCAGGCCAAGTTGGTGGGACGCGGCAACATCACCGTGATGGTCGGACGGCCCCGGCAAACCTTCAAACATGCCGTCGAGAAGAGATGGTGGACGCAGCCGTGCCGACGCAGCTGCAAGCAGCCGCCCCGCTACTGGCCGGCCGTACCGAGGCACGCAATAACGCCCTCCGCCGTGCTTCGACCATGCCAACATCGAAGCCGTTCGTCAGCGTGTGCAACCGCTGGTTCGCGATCTGATCGACATGCAATTGCTCACCGACGGCTGGGGCAGATCTATGTCGGTCACATCCTGCAGACCGATCGCAAGTCGGCGATGTTGCTCGTGAACGCCAAGCGCGAGTTCAAGGTCGAGCAGCGATATCTCAATCTGCCGATCAAGAAAGGAGCGCCCAAACGCAAAGTCACGACGCTGGTCGATCGCAAAGTCGATGTGACGAACAACATCGCCCTGGCCAACGACCATTCCGACTGGTGAGCCTTCATCGATGTCAGCGCATGGCGCGGCATGACCGTCACGATTCAAGTCGATAAGCTGCCGAATGATTCCTCGGCGCTCAGCGCAATCGAGCCGGGCGATTCGATCCGTGACGCTGGCAAGCTCGATCGCGAGTCATTGCGCTCGCAGTTGCATCTCTCGTCGAAGCGCGGGTGGCTCAACGATCCGAACGGCATGGTCTTCTTCAACGGCGAGTATCACCTCTTTTAGGACTGGCGCATCAATAAGTGTCGTCTTTCGCTCCGCGAAAGAACGCTCTTTCGCGGAGCGAAAGGCGACAATTGCGACCGTTATTTCTGCGCCGGTCCTTCGCAGCACAATCCGTATGGCTGGGGCTGGGGCAACATGCACTGGGGGCACGCCGTCAGTCGCGACATGGTTCGTTGGACGGAGCTGGGGGATAAGCTCGCGCCGGAGGGATTCGGGACGATGTTCAGCGGCAGCGCGGTCGTCGATTGGAAGAACACCAGCGGACTCGGAGGATCGGAGCGAAAACGGGAGAGGTCGAGAACCACAGCGGTGTGCGCAATTTGATGCTGAGGTGATGGAGTCAGCCAAGAATCCAATGCAAGGCAAGAGTTACCATGACGCCGCTCTCAATCTGGGGTCCGGAGTTCAATGGAGACAATGTCATGAATTGGAAGTCATTACTCGCAATGCTCACTCTGCTCACGACAACGACCGTGGGGACTGTCAAGCTATCAGCGGCGGAGAAGTTCGATCCGAATGCGCAACACCAGTTGCCGAAGCCGGACGGCAAGCCCGCCGATCACGGGCTACGTCATGCTAGTGCCCTATCCGTTCTTAATTTTGGGGGGGTAGCTGAAGTCGTGAGACTTCAGAAAACGCAGAACTCTTACGAGTTCGGCTACCCCAAAATTAAGACCTGACGGGCCACTAGGACAGTCCAACAAACATGCTCGGCTTTGGTCGAGTCGGCCCGAAGGAGACGAAGGGCTCGTTGGATTCATCGTCAAAGAGAAAGGCAGGTACCCTGAGTTCAATGGCAACGTGAAGGCAGTCGATAAGCGCGAACTGTGGCGCGAAGCCGACGTGTCTCCGGTGAATCAAGGCTACCACTACAACCACAACGCCGAGACCTATTACGAAACCGGCGAAGCGCTGGGCCGCGCGATGGCCGAACTTTTGAAAGAGAGACCATGAGACAGACATTCGCACGACTCATCACGCTCGCGGCAATCGGTTTGAGTTTCGCATCGCCACTGAGTGCCGCCGACTTGGTCTATGAAGGGACCAGCGGGAGCGGTCACGGGAAGCACATCGTGTTTCTGGCGGGGGATCACGAGTATCGCTCGGAGGAATCGCTGCCGGCGTTGGCTCGGATCTTGGCGAAGCATCACGGATTCAAATGCACGGTGCTGTTTAACATCGACCCGGAATCGGGTGAGATCGTGGCGGGGACTCCGTCGAACATTCCTCACATGGAAGCGCTCGAAACCGCGGACCTCGCTGTCGTGTTTTTGAGGTTTCAGAATCTGCCTGCCGAACAGATGAAGCACCTCGATGCTTATCTGAATCGGTGTGGTCACATGGTCGGAATGCGGACGGCGACGCATGCGTTTCAGATCCCCGCTGACAAGCCGTTCGCCAAGTATGACTACCGCAGCAAGGAGGCCGGCTACGAACTCGGCTTCGGACATCAGGTGCTTGGGCAAACGTGGGTCGGTCACTACGGCCGCAATCACCAGCAAAGCACTCGCATCACCATCGTCGATGCCATGAAGTCGCATCCGATTCTGCGAGGCGTGAAGGATGTCTGGGTTCAAGCCGGTGGCTACGTGGGCAAGCCGACCGATGGCGACATTCTGACGATGGCCCAACCGCTGAATGGGATGACGCCGGATTCGACTCCGTCAGAGACTCAGCCGCCGATGCCTTCGGAATGGACTCGAACGTACAAGTCCGCGTCTGGCAAAACGGGGCGCGTCTTCACGTCGCTTTACGGGACGCCGGAAGATTTGACGAACGA
>JAYTQJ010000324.1:0-9742 GCA_043746775.1 Schlesneria sp. | reverse complement strand
TACGATCAAAGCACGGCCACGCAAAGCCGTGACCGTGGCACCCTGAAAACTAGCTGTTTCTTTCCGGATAGCCTCTTACTTCTTCGGGCGAAACGCTTTGATCTTCGCTTCGTCTGTCGTGAGGAACGGTCCCTCCAGCAAGTCGATGCAGTACGGGATCGCGGGCATGACGGCGTCGAGGCATTCCTTGATCGCCTTCGGCTGGCCAGGCAAGTTTACGATGAGCGCCTTGCCGCAGATGCCCGCTGTCTGGCGAGACAAAATCGCCGTGGCGACTTTCTCCAACGAGACCTTCCGCATCAACTCGCCAAACCCCGGCATCATCTTTTGACAAACGGCCTCGGTCGCTTCGGGAGTCACATCGCGAAGTGAAGGTCCCGTCCCGCCCGTGGTGACGACGAGGCAACAACCTTCCAGCTCGCACAGCTCACGCAGCGTCCGTTCAATGTGCGGCTGTTCATCCGGGATCACCCGTGCCACAGCTTCAAACGGTGACGTGAGTACATCGACGAAGTAATCGCGGACCGCGGGGCCACCACGATCTTCGTACTCACCACGACTCGCTCGGTCTGACACCGTGACGATGCCAATGCGCGCCGTCATGCCTTCTCCTTTTCCACCTTCGCGGGCGCGGGACCGAACTTCTTGTCCGACTTCTTCATCGCCGCCTCAAACGCGGCGCGGGCTTTGTCCCACGCGTGGTCCATCAGCGGGATGTGGCAGGCTCCCTTCCCCTTGCACGAGTTCATGCCGGGGAGTTCACCACAGCCGCCCTGCCCTTTGCAGTCGTTGTTGCCGCCGCACGACGCATCGGCCATCGTCGCGCACGATCCGAGTCCCGCGCAATCGTTCTCTTTGGTGCGACCAAGACCTTTGCAGGAGTTCAGCCCTCGGCAAACGTGAGGCTCGTCGGTGATGAGTTGTTCAACATCAATCAGTTCTTTGACCGAAGTGGCGTTCAGGGTTGCAGCGGGAATGCCAGCAGGGCCAGCGGGGCCACTCGGCGGAGCCGCCCCTCCGCAACCGGCGGTCGCTCCGGCCAACACGCCCCCCAACGCAGCGAGTGTCAATTTGTGAAAGTCGCGTCGATCCAGTCCGTTGTCTTGCATGGCATTCCTCGTGAATCAGAACAGGGGAAGGTGTGAGTCGTGGCAGGTTGAATCGCCCGGCACGACCAGCAGCCTGTGGAAAAACGTTGAGTAGGCGGCTCGCCTGCTCTCATCTCTTGTTGGAAGACGTTGGAAAACACAGGCGAGCCGCCTGTGCTACGGGTTCTTCCCCAGGCAGCTAATGTCGGAAGTGTCGGCGACCGGTGAAGATCATGGCGATGCCGAATTCGTCGCACGTCGCAATCACTTCGTCATCGCGTTTGGAGCCGCCGGGCTGAATGACGGCCTTGATTCCCGCTGAGTGAATCTGGTCGATGCCGTCTCGGAACGGGAAGAAGGCGTCGGAGGCACACACACCATCGACCGCTCGCTGATCGGCCTTGTAAGCCGCGATGTATGCGGAATCGAGACGACTCATTTGACCCGCTCCCACGCCGACCACTTGTCCTCTCTTGGCGAACAGGATCGCGTTCGACTTCACATGCTTGCAGACCAACCAGGCGAACTCCAAATCGGCGAGTTCCGTCGGAGTCGGGTGGCGCTTCGTGACGACGCGCCACTGGTTCAGTTCTTCCGCCACTTCATCGCGGTCTTGCACGAGCAACCCGCCTGTGATGCGACGATACTCTTGGCTGAGTGGCCTGGGGTCGAGCATCGCCGCGCATTGCAGCAGCCGCACGTTGCTCTTCCACTTGGGAACCGTGGTCAACATCGTGAAGGCATCCGCATCGTAGGACGGCGCGATGATCGCTTCGATAAAACGTCCGGGAGTGCAAAGTTGCTCAGCCGTCGCTGCATCGACGGAGCGGTTGAATCCCAAGACCGAACCGAACGCGCTGACCGGATCGCCTCCATCCGCTTTGACATACGCGTCGGCGAGGTCATCACCGACCGCACAGCCGCACGGATTGTTGTGCTTGATGACGCAGGCGGCGGGCTGACGGAACTCGCGCACGATCTGCATCGCGGCGTCGAGGTCCAACAAGTTGTTGTAAGACAGTTCCTTGCCGTGCAAGGTCTCCGCCGCAGCCAGAGTGGATGGAGTCGGACACGGCTCGACGTAGAAGGCCGCTCGCTGGTGAGGGTTTTCTCCATATCTCAGCGTCGAGCGGCGCTCGAACTGCATCGCGAGCTGCGCTGGGAAATCGGGATCACACGCCGCCAAACTACTGTGCGTCAGGCCGACCATGTAGTCGGCAATGGCTCGGTCGTAGCGAGCGGTCATCTCGAATGCGGCCGCCGCAAGCTCGCGTCGGAATTCAAAACTCAACGCCCCGCCCTGCAATTCGGCGAGAACACGGTCGTATTGAGCAGGACTCGTTACGACACCGAGATACCGGTGATTCTTCGCGGCGGATCGCAACATGCTCGGGCCACCAATATCGATTTGCTCGATGGCTTCGTCGGCGGTCACACCCGGTTTCGTGATCGTTTCGACGAACGGATAGAGGTTCACCACGACCAACTCGAACGGCGTGATGCCATGTTCCTGCATCGACTTCGCGTCCTCCGGCAGATCGGGGCGACCGAGCAAACCGCCGTGGACTTTCGGGTGAAGCGTCTTCACGCGGCCATCCATCATCTCGGGAAAGCCCGTGTACTGAGCGACATCTAGCACGGCGACGCCAGCCGCTTCGAGAGCCTTCCGCGTTCCGCCCGTCGAGAGGAGTTCAAACCCCGCTTGAACCAACCCTTGTGCAAACGGAATCAAACCTTGCTTGTCACTCACACTCAACAAGGCACGTCGAACAGCGGCAGTCATCGGCGGAGATTCTCCGAAAGTGGTAACAAACAGGATCGCACGAAGGCATTGGATACCAAGTCGGTGGGGATGCTACTGACGGGCCTATGCACCGTCAAACGGCGATGGGGACTTGGTACTGACGCATCAACTGCTGCGGGAAAAATGGTGTTCTGAACGACTTCGTCCGGTCGAAAGCGTCGGAACCACCATTTCCGAATCGCAGACCCAACCGGATTGCAGGTGTTGGATTTCGACCCCATCCAGCTTGCCCGGTGGGGTGTTTCAACAGGCGGTTAACGACTTGCTTCCGCCCGAATCGCCCACCTCAACTTGGCCGACGACGATCGCGGATTGGCTCGCTGTTCTTCACCTGTCGGGCGGATGACATCGGGGGCGATGGACGAATACACGCCGTCGCTCAATCCCGTTTTGAACGCCTTCTTCACACGACGGTCTTCGCCGGAATGGAACGAGAGAATCGCCACCCGGCCTCCCGGCTTCATGCAGTGAGGCAACTGCGAGAGAAACGCATCGAGCGCCCCGAACTCGTCGTTCACGGCGATACGCAAAGCTTGAAACACGCGCCGCACCGCGTCGTCGGGCGTGTCGCTCGAACGACGCGACTGCGCGAGCATCACCTTCCTCACGACGGCCGCCAATGCGCGCGTCGTCTCAAGCGGAGTTCGCTCGTGAGCCGCGATGATGCCGCGAGCCAAGGTGCTGGCGAGTGGTTCGTCCGCGTTGTCCTTCAACAGCCGAGCCAGTTCATGTTCGTCGAGCTTCGACAACAGAGCCGCTGCCGACGGGCCGTGCCCCGGATTCATCCGCATGTCGAGTGGGCCATCCGCTTTGAAGGTGAAGCCGCGAGCGGGATCGTCGAGCTGCATCGACGATAGTCCAAGATCCGCCAGCAGGGCATCGACGCCACCCGGCGTTGAGGACTCGATGAACCCGCCGAGTCCCGCGAAGTTCATCCGTTTGACGATCAGCGAATCACTCGGAAACCCCTGTCCACGCAGTCGAGCTTCGGTCTTCGGCAACTCGACCGGATCGGTGTCGATGGCAAGCAACTTCCCACCCGGCTGAACCGCCGCCAGCAAAGCCATCGCGTGTCCGCCATACCCGAGTGTGCAGTCGATCACGGTCTCACCTGGCCTAATCGCTAGGAACTGCAAAACGTCCGGCACCATGATCGGCCGGTGACTCCCCGCCGGAGTCTTCCCGCTGGCGATGACCTTTGCCACGTCGTCGCCGTATTTTTCGGGTTGCCGCTCTTTGTACTTCTGATCGAAGTGTCGCGGGTTCGTACCGACATAACGCACGCGGCGCGGTGGCTTGTCGGGAGTGGCGTCTGTCATGGGCTTCGTTTCGTGGCTGTCGAGTAAAAAGTGTTGGTCAATCCATTCGGCTCGAAGTGTAAGCGACGGCCCGCGTGAAGCGGCACTCACAATCCGGAGCCGCGGGGAAGACCTCGAAGTCCGGCTTTTCTTTAAACCGGACTTCACTTGAGAGCTTGTTCACCCGGAGAGAAGTCCGGCTAACAAAGCTAAGGAACGGGGGCGCAATAACTTCCCGTGAGCGGCAAGGCGCTAGCCGCCGGTTCTTGTGCGACGACCGGCGGCTAGCGCCTTGCCGCTCACAAGACGGAGGTCGGCAGTTCGGGAAGTTATTGCGCCCCCGTTCCTTAGAGCCGTTTCCCTCACTTACGCTGCGGGTTACTTGGTCAAAGTGAGTGCTATTGGGCTGACCCGCTCGGAAGTCTTCGCGTCATCCTCGTGCTGTCTCAGAGGTCAGTTTTGTAAGGGGCCGTTTTCCATGACTGTGCTTCTCAACATCGCCCTGATGAACGCTCTCGCAGTGCTGCCATTGGCCGCGCTGGCGATTGTTGTGAGTCGAGTGGCACGACGCCCCGCATTGACCCACGTCGTCTGGGTGCTGGTGCTGCTGAAGTTCGTCACGCCGCCGCTGTTCCAATCGCCGGTGGCAATCGAAGTGCCGACGATTGAGATGCCAACCTCTGCGTTGGCCACCGATGCAGGGCACGTTGGTGCCGACACACTGCTGCCGTCGCCTGGCGTTTCCGCGAGCGATACACACACGCCAGCAACCGCCACTCAGGTGGTTCATAGGGAGGCATTGTTGTCAGGCTCTGCACACGACCACGATTTGCGTCGCGGTCCGTCCCGTCGGCGGAGCGACGGGACTACGGTAGACTCGTCGCTCCATCGACGGGACGGATCACATGTTGTCGCGAGCGGAATGCAATCGTTCATTGCCTCATCGCTCGTCACCTCGTGGCCCCGGCATCCGGACCTGAAGTCGATGCTGCTGATGGTCTGGTTGGCGGGCGTGGCCTCGTGGACGACGGTGCAACTCGTTCGTGCGGCTCGATTCCAACGGCGTGTGGTGCGCGACGCGAAGTCGGATGACGCATTGCAGCAGCAGGTGGAACGACTTGCCTCCGCGTTGGGACTGCGACGCGGGCCGCATGTGCTGATCGTGGACGCGGCCGTGTCGCCCATGCTGTGGGGCTGTGGCTCACGCGCGAAATTGTTGTTCCCGTCAGACCTTGCCGAGCGACTGGATGCCGAGGCCCGCGCGACACTGCTCACACACGAACTGGCACACTTCTCCCGAGGCGACCACTGGGTCCGGCTGTTGGAGTTGGTCGCGACGGGATTGTTCTGGTGGCATCCGGTCGTCTGGTGGGCACGGCGGCAGATCGAAGAGGCGGAAGAAGAGTGTTGCGATGCGTGGGTTGTCAGCCAATTCCCGCACGCGCCGCGCCAGTACGCTGAAGCACTGCTCGACACGATTGACTATTTGTGCGAGTCGCGTCGGGCGTTGCCGCCGGTCGCGTGTGGCTTGGGGCAGGCTCATTTCATCCGTCACCGCCTGACCAAAATCATGCGCGGAGCTTCTCCCCAAATGCTGTCGCAGCGAGTTCGCTATGCGACGCTGCTTGTCGCAGCCCTGTTGCTGCCGTTGCAGCCGTTTGTATTCGGCTCGGCCAGCGTTGCGAACTTGCGGCGAGTCGCCCGCTCGGCGACTGCCGTCATCGATACCAACTCAATCCCGCTGTCGGGAGGTGTCGAACGAAATGAATTACTCTCCACGACGGACGACACGCCGATCTCGCCAATTCTCATCCTGGTGACTCCACTGTCCACTGACGATCCGACCGCCACATCGAGTTCTCGCGTGCCCGCCATGCGGGGCGAAAAAATTTGGTCCACAGCCGCCTCACCGGACGGTCGCTTCGTCGTGCGGGCGACGACCGCTCGGCGCGTTGTGCTGACCGACTTAACGTCGAACAACGAGACCGATCTTTCTGAAGCGCGAATCACTTCGGTCGCGTTCGCTCCAAGTGGCGAATGGTTTGCAACGGTCGATCCGGAGGGACGAGTCACGATTTGGGATTCGTCGCGCGGCGAACGGCTGCGAACCGTGCGGACTCACACGGGCGCGCTGCATTCCGTCGCGGTGTCACCCAGTGGCCAAGCCATTGCGGTGGGAGGTCGCGACGGCACCGTGTTACTGATGGACAGCATCACGGGCGAATCGCTGGCCGACCTGCCGCACTATCCTTCTGCCGTGAACTGCATTCGCTTCTCTGGTGACGGACGACAACTGGCGGTGGCTATCGGCAACTGGATGTCGAACGGTCGCGGCGAGGTCGCGCTACTGAATACCTCCACGGGAAAAACAGACGCGACACTCCGCTGTCCCACATCTCCTGGAGCGTTGACGTTCGCCAGTAACGAAGAGTTGATCGTTGGCCTCTGGGATGGTCGGACTCAACTGTGGAATCTGGTCCATCAACAAGTGGCCGGAACAGCCCTCGCCGACAAACGCGTCGTCTCCGCCGCCGCGTTCTCACCGGACAACCCGGCTCTGCGCGAAGCGGTCTTCATCGCGGAAGAGCTGCCACTTGCTGAGCCAACGCCCGTCGAGGAGTCATCACCTCTGGCCATCCTCCGCAGCTTGTTTGCTTCCCCCGCCGAGTGACGGTGGATCGCACGATCAATCACAACGAGAGGACTCGATGAGCAACGTTCTTTCATCCCTGCCGCTCGTTCTGTTGAGCGTTTGTTTCTCACTGCTGCCCGTCGCGGAAGCCGCTGCAGAGGAATCGGAGTTGGTTCAGGCGTGGTTGAAGGTCAGTCTCAAACACGCCAATGGCGCGGGAAGGGGCTTTGGCAACCGAAGCGGGCGGGCTTGGATTGGAAGGCAGTCCCGAACGCTCCCCCCGTGGCTGCGAGTCCCGTCGTTCGATCGCGGCAAGTGCGCGACATCGCACGTCGGTTCAGCGCGAACAGCATTGATGAAAATGAAGGACGTTGGGAGCTGCGTCTCTTGGCGAAGCCCGTCCATCAATTTGAAGTCGAACAGCCGGATGCCGTTTCATGTGGCTCACTGTTCCTCTTCTGCCAGGGGACTGACCCCGAATTGGTCTTGGCTGTGGAAGCTCAGAAAGGGACCGATGGTTATGTCTGGTATTACGCAGCCGCCTCGTTCACGGACTATGGCCTGAACCTGCAACTCGACAGCAAGGAAGTGTGGACTGCCGCTCCGAAATCCACAGGCCCCGATCGACCACATTACGCGGAAGGCGTTGGAGTCGAGCGACTGCCCGACAAATGACGACGTGGTTCTGCAGCTCACGCGAGACCGATCATTTTGAATCGTCTTGGCGAGGGGCAGGTGATTGCTTCCTCAATCGTAGGATGGACGCCCCGTCCGTCCGTCACATGCTACGGCGACTCGGACGGACGGGGCGTCCATCCTACGATTGTTTTTTCTGCTTGCTTTGGCGAATGGATTGAGCCCCCCATGAAACGATTCACAAGCACGTTCCTCGTCTTGGCGATGGTTTTTGATTCGCTTCCAGTGGCACTCGGTGAGGGCGACAAGCCGCCGATAGATGCGAAGCCGGAACCGAAGGTCGTTTCACCGCTGCGCAAGCTGATGGACGAGTCTCTAACGTGGACGGAGTTATTCGCCGACGAGCGATCCGCGACGCCGATGACATCGCGTGTTGTGATGCGTTGGGCGAACAACACGCGCGGTTCGGAAGACGGCATGACCGTACTGCTCCTTTCCGCAGGTCGGCCCGAAGCGGTTTACTGTGCCTACCCGTGGATGAACAATCTGTTGCACGAATACGACTCGCTGTCGCGCGGCAGTCTGATTGCCAAGCGGGACGGAGTGGTTGTCTGGAGTCCCGAGAAGCCCGGCGTGACGTTCCATGCGATTCCCGATGCCGACGCTCCGGGCGAGACCCCCGCACTTCGCCTGAGACAGATGAAAGGATTCGCCGCACAGTTCTCCTCAACCATGCTGGGTTGGAAGGCGGACAAGAGCGACCGCGAGGAGTTGCGACTGCTACCGCAACCGCTCTACCGCTACGAAAGCACGCGGAGCGACCTGCTCGATGGTGCCGTGTTTGGCTTTGTACAAGGGACCGATCCCGAAACGCTGTTGATGCTCGAAGCGTTCAAGGTGGGCGACCGCTTGGGTTGGCAGTTCGCGTTCGCCCGGCGCACATCTGGCGAACTCGAAGGTCGTCACAAAGACAAAATCGTCTGGCACGCCGACCGATTCCCCAGCAACGACAACCCGCTTTCAACCCACCGCACCTTGAGTCGCCCCTTGGAACCAAGCCTCGTTGAAGCACTGAAGCAGAAGGACGCCGCCCCATGACTCGCACACTTCTCTGGTCCATTTGTTTGTTGACGCTCGCCGTGTGGCCTGTGAACGCGGACGACTTGCCAGCGGCCAAAGCTCTGCCGCCTGTCGCCAGCGGCCAAAAGCCCGACGCCGCCATTGGCGACTTTGTCGAGGGCAATCCCGCCGCCAGCAACCCCTCGGATGCCAACCCCGTCGGCACGCGACGCGCCTTGATCGTCTGCGGGCTGAGCGGAGACACGGCGCATCGCAAGCTGTTCGCGGAGACCACGACCAAGCTGCACGAGGGCCTTTCAAAACAGCTCGGCTTCGAGGCTGAGAACGTGCAACTTTTGTTCGGAGACGAACCGCAAGACTCGGATGTCGAACCGCTCAGGTCCGCTCCCCGATCGACGCGCGAGGAACTCGAACAGGCGGTCACGAAGCTGCGGGAACAGCTTCGTTCGGACGACGCGCTCTGGGTGATCGTCGTCGGGCACAGCCATTACGATGGCAAACACTCGTGGCTGAATCTGCCCGGCCCGGACATCCATCAACTCGACTTCGCCAAGCTGTTCGCTGGACTCACGGCCGCCGAGCAAGTCTTCGTCATCACGACGCCGACCAGTGGCTACTACATCAAGCCACTGTCGGCGAAGGGGCGAGTCGTCATGACGGCTACCGAAACCGATTGGGAAACGAATGAGACCGAGTTCCCCCACGAACTGGCCCGCGTCCTCTCCACGCCTCTTCCGGCAAAGGACTTCGATATTGATGGAGATGGCGTTCTGACCCTGTTCGATTTGTACGTCACCACCACACGCAACCTCGCGCAGTCGTACCTCGACCGCGAATTTCTCGCGACCGAACACCCGTTGCTTGACGACAACGGCGATGGCCGAGGCACCGAAGTACAGATCGACTTCCTCACGGTCGAGCAGGGTGGCCGAGCCAAGCCGAAGAAAGCCGCCACGCCTTCCAAACTGACCACGAGCGAGGGTGGCTTCGCCAAGACGATCACATTGCCGTGGGTGAAGATGGAACGCTGAGACAAGCGATGAAGTCCGGCTGAGCTTTGTTAGGGGCTGTGCATCAATTACGTCCGAGAATTCCGAAGGAGATTGTGTCGTCCCCAAGGGGTGCCGCGACACGGAGGCTCTGTGCTGAGCCATCTTTCTACCACACATCTTTCAGCCGACTTCTTTCGAGGAAGCGGCAGAAA
>JAYTQJ010000323.1:0-4246 GCA_043746775.1 Schlesneria sp. | reverse complement strand
GCCGACGCGGCGGCTCCGAAGTCGGACGCTCGGTGCGAGTGGACTCACTTTCCGTGGGGGACCGACTACTACTTTCAAAACGGGCGGATGGCTCCGGCCGATTACCTCGACACGCTGGCCGGGCTTGAAAAAGGGGACAGGTCCATTTTGCTGGAACAGCCCGCAGGGAGCTCCGCTCAAAATGGACCTGTCCCCTTTTCCAAGCCGTTCGACGCGATTTTGCTGGGAGCGGTCGGGCATCCGAGCGTGCAGGATCACGTCACGCTCAACGGGTTGCTGTTGCCGATTCGGCGGCGGTTCGATCAGTGCGTCTGCTTGCGGCCGGCGTACCTGTATCCCGGCGTCGATAGCCCGCTGCGGAACAAGCCGGGAGGCAGCATCGACATGCTCGTCTTCCGCGAGAACACCGAAGGGGAATACGCCAACATCGGCGGCTTCCTGTATCGCGGGATGCCCGAAGAGTCGGCGATTCAAACGAGCGTGTTCACTCGCAAAGGCTGCGAACGCATCATCCGCGCGGCGTTCGAGAAAGCGGCGACTCGGCCGCAGCAGCGCGTCGCGTCGATCACGAAGAGCAACGCTCAAGGCTACGGCATGGTCCTGTGGGACGAATGCTTCGCTCGCGTGGCCGCCGAGTTCCCCCACATCGCCACCGAATCGCTGCTGATCGACCGCGCCGTGATGGAATTCGTCCGCCGCCCCGAATCGTTCGACGTGGTCGTGGCCAGCAATCTGTTTGGCGACATCCTGACCGACCTCTCGGCCATTATCGTCGGCAGCATGGGCCTCGCCGCCAGCGGCAACATCGACCCGACTCGCCGCCACCCCAGCATGTTTGAGCCGGTCCACGGATCGGCCCCCGACATCACCGGCAAAGGCATCGCCAATCCGCTCGCCGCGATCCTGTCCGTCGCGATGATGTTCGAGCACCTACATCTCGACATCGCCGCCGCGAGCATCCACCAAGCGGTGAAAGACCTGTTGGCATCGGGCGGACCGAGGACGCCGGACTTGGGCGGCAATGGAACGACGGAGCAAGTCGGCCCTGCCATCGTCAGCTTGCTTTCAGGAACGTGATTTTGAATTCGGCGAGCCATTAGCGCGGTCGCCGCACACGACGTTGTGGTTTGGGTGGATGCCAGCCGACGCCGATCCACTCGCGGCGCGCGACCACGAGCAACGGTCGATTCAATTCCAAGGCCGTCACCGTCGGCCGCCCAATCGGTGTTCGGCCTGCGATGACCTCGCCGTTTTGAATCCACTGAGAATGATCGGTCCATTTGTCTTGGCGCGGATGAAATAGGCGGACTCGTTTTCCCGTAACTTTGTCGATCGCCGATGTCCGACTTCCTTTTCGGTCGTTACATCCTCCGCAACACAGCCACAGATTCTCACGCTCAGTCCGGCCGCCCAGCGATTCCGGGAAGACGTGATCCATCTCGAAAGCCGTGCCCGCCACGGCTTGAGAACTCAGACAATATCCGCAGCGGCTTCCGGAATCCTCGGTCACCAATTCGCGGAGCGATTTGGGAATATGCGATCGGCTCATTTCGTCAGCAATCGTGAGACATCGTGGCCACGAACCTTGAGCAATGCGGCGGCGCGGGATCGAATCAACAGGCCGCGTTCATACTGCTCGGTCAATCGCCGAGCCTCTTCTCGTTCGTCCTTCGTCAGCCCATCCCGTTGTCGCTTGGAGTGCAGCGACTCCAACCGGCGACCGAGCTTTGCAGACAGACGTGATTCCGCCGCCTGCCAGAGATCGGCATCGGACATCGCGTCGAGCGGTTGCAACATTTCGTCAATGTCGATTTCCCACCAGTCGAGTTGCGCCAACCCAGATTGCAACAATTCCACGACCTCTCGATTCAGTGGCAGTCTCCGCTTTGCAGCACGCTGCTTAACGGTTTTGAGTAATTGTTCTGAAAGCTGGACTGTCACGGACGCCATCACCATTCTCCCTGTTGGAATTCACAACTCGCGAAGTGATTGTGTCAAACTGGCCGCGTTCTCGTTGAGACCGGTCGCACATCGTTCGCCATCGCTACACGGCACGACGCACTTTGCACGTAATCCTTGAATGGTTGCTGGATTTGAAAAGTGCCTCCTGCGCTCAAATCAGTGGCCGTGACCGCCTTTGAAGAGTGGGCTGTTCTTGTTGCCTCGGGCGGCGAGGTAGGCGACGAGGTCGAGGATTTCGTCGCGGGTGAGTTTTTCGAGCAGGCCTTTCGGCATGATCGAAACTTTGGATCGTTGACGTTCGGCGACTTCGTTGCGTTTGATGCTGATCGGCGTCGTGCTGATGAGCGGGTTCTCGACCACCTTGATGATGTCGCCGCTCTCTTCGACGACTAAGCCTTGGATCACTTTGCCGCTTTGGAGTTCGAAGACGTTCGTTTGGTACTTCTCGTTGATCTTCTCGCTGGGGTTGAGCAACTCTTTGAGGATGTCGCTCGGTTTCAATTTCATGTCGAGCTTGGCGAGGTCGGGGCCGAACTCTTTGCCAGCGTTTTCGAGTTTGTGGCAGCCGACGCAGTTGGCGACTGTGAAGAGTTGCTTGCCGGCTGTGTAGCTGCGCTTTGAGTGGTCCGCGTGATCGCCGTGGTCGTGGCCCATCGCTTTGTGGTCGAGGGCTTCGATGTTCTTGGCGAGGTCTTCGAATTTCCATTCGGTGCGCGGGCGGCGGTCTTTCAGCAATGCGTCAGCCGCTTCGATCTTCGCGGTGGCGAGGTACGCTTCGGGGGCGGCTTCGTAGGCGTCGAGATCGGCGACGACGTACAGCGCGGCGTACATCCGACGCCAGTGGCCGGGGTACGTGCAGACGATCGGATAGATGCCGGGTTCTTTGGGGACGTTGAAGCTGAGACGCTGGCTGTCACGCGGTTGGAGCAGCGTGCTCTTCGCGAGAATCTTTGGTGAGTCGGGGATGTAGTGCTTCTCGGCGAAGCCGGGCTTTTGCGCGTTGGCTTCGGAGAGGAGGCCGATTTCTTCCAAGGCTCCGGGCAGCGTGATTGCGAGGTTGTGGGGCATCAGGTCGGAGTTGTCGAGCATGAACTCGACGGGCTTGCCGGCTTGGACGGCGATGATGTCTTTGTCGTAGCTCATCTTCTCGAAGACGGTGCCGATCTTGATGACTCGGATGCCGAGTTCGCCGAGTGTCGCTCGCGCGAGCTTGGCGTCGGCGGTCGGCAACAGGGACGCGAGGGCGTCGCCGAATTCGAGCATGTCGATGGCGGGGGATTGCGTGCGGTCTTTGGCCGGGATTTTTTTCACGGCTTCGACCATCACGTTGAGCAGCGCGGGGGCTTCTTCCTTCGGCCACGTTTGTTTCGGCAGACGTTGCAGCGAGCGGATGGCGGTGAGGCGATCGACGTCTTCTTTCACGAACTTGCTGAGCGCGGCGAAGGTTTTGGGTTCTTGGCCGCGGACAATTGTGAGAGCACCCATCGCGGCTCGGCGGACGAGGCTTTCGGGGCCGCCCCCTTGCAGGGTGAATTCGACTTTCACGGGCGGGGCGGGGTTCTTTTCGGACTTGAAGACTTCGGCTCGTTTCTCGTCGAGCACTTTCAATGTGAAGTTGTTGAGGCGATCAGGGATCTCGGTGCGGTTGTAGATCACGATTTGGTCGATCGGATGTTCGTCGCCGAGGTCCACTTCCCAGAATGGGTTGTTGGTGTTTTCCTCGGTGTGAGTTTGGCCTCCGTCGCCGTAGATGCCGGACTTGTTGCCGTCGATGGCTCGTGAGGCGTCGCCGCCGGCTCCCGTGTTTTTCTGAGAGGCTCGGCCTTTGCGGGCGACGTTTTCGCCGCCGCTCATGACTTCGACTTCGGCGAGCGTGAGCGTCCCTTTGCCGGGCAACTCCACTCGAACAAATCTCCCTTGAGTCCCTTTCGTCGTTTTCGCCCTTAACGACTCCGGCAATTCGTTCAACAGCGGAGCGACCCGTTCATACAACGTCGCGCGAACCGACGCATCGGAAATCAGCGGCATCGCGTTGACGAAATCAACGAGCCGTTTGGCGTCGGTCGTCGCGAGCTTCCAAGCGGGATCGACGTTGTTGTCCACGTTGATCAGCGAGACGTAGCCGATTTGGCGGAAGATCGGTTGCTTGGCGGAGTTCGCGAGTTTTTCGAGTTCGGCGCGCGCGGTGGTCAGTTCGGACGCGCTCTGGCCGGTGAGTTGGCGGACGAGGTCGAAGACGATGGTAGTAGGCACATTCCATGTGCCGTCTGACGGCACATGGAAT
>JAYTQJ010000322.1:0-1914 GCA_043746775.1 Schlesneria sp. | reverse complement strand
TGGCCCACCATGTTTTCTCGACGATTCTCGATGGTGGGCCAGCGCTCGAAGCGAGCTGGTCCCACCCTACGTTGAAAAAGGCGATGGCCCTGATGGACCAGCCCTTACCGTTGATCCCCTTCCTTACCGACGCCATGATGCCCGCCCCTTGGACTTGGCTTGGCTTTTTGAAAGGTGACACGAATGGCAGTGCAACGCGTACTGATCGACGGAGAGTGGACGGTTTCGGCGGGGACATCGACGTTTCATGCGGTCAACCCTCGCACCACCGAACCGCTTCCCGAGACCTATCCCGTCAGTCCGTGGTCGGAAGTGGTGCAAGTTCTCGAAGCGGCGAACCGCGCGGCCGAGACCGTACGCAGTTGGGGCGGCGAGCGGTTCGCCGCGTTCCTCGAGAAGTTCGCCGATCGCATCGAGGCTCGCGCCGCCGATCTGGCTGTCATCGCGAATCTCGAAACGGCGTTGCCCGTCGCGCCGAGGCTTAAGGATGTCGAGTTGCCTCGCACGACGAACCAACTCCGTCAGGCGGCCAAGGCGGCGCGAGACGGTTCGTGGGCGATGCCGACCATCGACACCGCTTCCAACATTCGCTCGGTCCTCGGCCCGATTGGTCCCGTCGCGGTCTTTGGGCCAAACAACTTCCCGTTTGCCTTCAACGGCGCGGCGGGAGGCGACTTCGCGGCTGCTGTCGCCGCTGGCAATCCAGTGATCGCGAAGGGGCACTCATCGCATCCCGCCACGACGCGGCTCTTCGCAGCAGAGGCTCAGTTGGCGGCGACCGAAACCGGGATGCCTAACGGTTTCATTCAGCTCATCTATCGGACGAGTCACGAAGACGGCAAACGCTTCGTCTCGCACCCGCTGCTCGGCGCGATCGGTTACACCGGATCGCGTGCGGCGGGAGTGCAACTGAAGGAAGCCGCCGATCGCGTCGGCAAGCCGATCTATCTCGAACTGTCGAGCATCAACCCGGTCTATCTGCTGCCGGGTGCGATCCGAGAACGAGCCGCCGCCATCGTCGATCAGTTCGCGACGAGCTGCCTGATGGGAACCGGTCAGATGTGTACCAGCCCCGGCCTCATCGTGGTGAAGGCCGCTCCCGAGGTCGAGGACTTCATCAAACAAGCGACCGAAAAATTCGCAGCCGCTCCGATCGGAACGCTGCTCGGCGCGGGAGTTGTCGCGCATCTGGAGTCCGGTCAGAAAACAGTTGTCGCCAGCGGAGCCACCGTATTGACGGGCGCGGCGACCGGAGGGGGAGCCGGGTTCAGTTGTCAGAACACTTTGCTCCGTGTCTCGGCCCGACAGTTCTTGGCCGCAGCGGAGGCCCTGCAAACCGAGATGTTCGGCAATTCGTCACTGATCGTTGTCGCCGACTCGGACGATGAACTGGTTGCCGTCGCGCGATCACTCGAAGGGAACCTGACCGGTTGTCTCTACACGGCGACAGACGGTTCCGATGACGCACTCCACGATCGCATCGCCCCGATCTTGCGACAAAAAGTCGGACGCCTCTTGAACGACAAGATGCCGACCGGAGTCGCCGTCGTCGCCAGCATGAACCACGGTGGCCCGTTCCCCGCGACGGGACATCCCGGCTTCACCGCCGTCGGCATCCCCGGCGCAGTCCGTCGGTTCGCGATGCTCCAGTGCTACGACGCCGTCCGCCCGCATCGTCTCCCCCCCGCATTGGCCAACAAGAACCCGAACGGCTCACTCTGGCGCACGATCGACGGGCAGATGACTCAAGCCGATGTCGCTTCGTTGGGCTGAGCTATTAGAAGAAGCCAAGCATCTGTGATGGCGTCTTGGGCGTAAGCTCTCCATTGCTTTCAAGCCTTCGGAGCGGGGGACGTGAGTCCCCTGAATTGGCGAGGAAGAGCGATTGCGGGCGTATTCAGGGGACTCACGTCC
>JAYTQJ010000321.1:0-4254 GCA_043746775.1 Schlesneria sp. | reverse complement strand
ACGGGCGCGTCAGACGACAAGCCTGCTGCCGTGCCGCACCCCAAAGGAAAGGCCGAGCATTGCGTCTTCATCTGGCTCGGCGGCGGAGCGGCTCAGATCGACACGTGGGATCCCAAAGCCAAGGGCGACCCGAAAGCGAAGAAGGCAGGCTCGTACTACAACGCGATCGACACCGCCATCGCGGGGACGCAACTCTGCGAGCATCTCCCCGAGTGCGCGAAGATTCTCGACCGCTTCAATCTGGTTCGCACCGTCAACCACGATGTCATCGACGAACATGCTTCCGCCGTGAATCGGATGCACACGGGGCGAGTCGTCAGCGAGACCGTCACGTACCCGTCGCTCGGCTCGGTCATCTCGAAAGAGCGCGGCTCTGCGAGTGAAGGCGTGCCGAGCTACATCCTGATCGGCTACCCCAGTCCAACGCGCGGTCCCGGTTTTCTCGGTTCACAGCACGGCTATGTCTATCTGACTGACACGTCGTCCGGCCCAAGCAGTCTGCGACGTGCGAGCGACATCAGCGCCGAACGCCAATCGCGCCGCGAAGCACTCCTCGCCAAGACGCGGGCGGAATTCAAAGGCCGCTCAGAAGGGAATGCCCTCGTCGAGAACTATGACCAGTCAATCGCTGAGGCCGCGAAACTCGCGGGGCCGCAGTTCATGAACCTCTTCCAACTCGATCAAGAACCGACCGATTTGCGCAACCGCTACGGTGGTGAGTTCGGCCAGCGCTGTCTGCTGACGAGACGGCTGTTGCAGGGAGGTTGCCGCTTCGTCGAAGTCGCTCATAATTTGAACTTTCTCAACGGCACCGGCTGGGACGTTCACAACGACGGGATCGAGAACCAACACAAGCTGATTCAAGAACTCGACGCCGCCCTCTCGACGCTGGTCCTCGATCTCGAACGCTGCAAGCTGCTCGATAAGACGCTGATCGTGGTCGGGACCGAGTTCGGTCGCCCCGCTTCATTCGACGGCGGCGGCGGTCGCGGACATCACGGCAAATGCTTCAGCGTCGCACTGGCCGGCGGCGGTCTGAAGAACGGCCTCACGATCGGCGAGACCGACGAGCTAGCGATGAAAATCGTCTCACGCCCGGTCTCGGTCCCCGATCTCCACGCCACGATCTACGCCACGCTCGGCATCGACACCAAGAAACACCTCTACGCCGGAGACCGCCCCGTCCCCATCACCGACGGCGGCGAACCGATCAGAGAATTGTTCAGTTGAGCCTGCACAGCGGCAAACTGCGGTGAATCAGCAGCATTAACAACGGGTGCCCAGTCCTTACGAGATCGGTGTCTCATCACGCCACTTGCTCATCGTCTCCTCCAATACCTTTGCCAACCGATCTCGATTCATCCTCTCGTATACTTCGACCATCCGTTGAGCGAGCGGAAACGGATTCTTGCACCAGCAGAACCAAAGCCCCTCTCGGAGATAATGAAGTGCCGTTGCCCAATGGCCGGTTCACATCGCGAGTTCCGCCGCATTCACAAATGGGTCCGGAGGCCCGTACTGATTGAAGACGGCAATCGGTTGTGAGTCAAAGAGGTCGGCAGGGGCGAGAGTTCCCACACCATCGGAAGACGGTAGAAACCGCCAGCCCGTCGGCACGGGGATCGTCGGATCGCGCTCCTCCAAGGGCTGGATGCCGCATGCGCGAGCGACCTCCGAAATCAGGCTTTTCTCTTCATCGTCGATGAAGTCGTAAGAAAGTGTCACGGCTATCACGGACGCGATTCCAGTTTCCGTCTTTGAACCTACGATGCACACACCGTCAGAGTCCATCGGGCAATAGTGGCCATAGGGCAAGTCTTCCAACTCCAGTTCGGGAGCATGAAGCAGGAAACCGTAGTGATCGCCATCACAGCCTGTTCGCCCAATGGGAAACAACTCCGGCGGCGTACCCGAGTAGCGAGCGTCAGCACCACAGGGATAGATGCCAAGCGTTCTATCGAACGCGTTCAAACAAGTTTCAGGATCGCCGCTACCAAAGTCGTAGAGTTGGCCTACATACTCGGCAAAGCGAACAGGGGGGTTAAAGCCGAGAGCTTGGGACAGAGTCAGCCGTGTAGGTCGCCCAGAAGTGGGAGTCAAATAGTTCGGCGGTAACGTCGCGTCCATGAAACGAGCCTTCTACTTTGGTCACTCAAACCGTTCACTATTCGGAGGCTGCAACTGAACCTGACGTATTCCTCCGACGATCAGAACGGGCGCTCTTCGGGAGTGTCATACCAGTCGCGTGGCGGCGGGTTTGCCAAGGCGAGCTGTTTCAACTGTGCGTTCGTGTATCGGACCACTGGCTGCGCCGAAGTTGAGTGCTCGAACTCAGAAAAGGTGAGGCCATCGGCGTCGACTTCTTGGACAACGATGATTCGCACCCGCCCCGCTTTCGGAAGTTGCACGGCAATGTCGTGTGGAATGTTCAGCACCGGCTCGGACGAGAGATCGGTCATGAATTCAAGGGTGGGCATGATGGTCCTGACCTTTCTGGATCAACGAAACGGATCGGGGAAAAGCCGGGTTAGCCCAGCAAGCCGCTCAACGCACCCGTGCTGTCGCCGAGGAACGGAACCTTCACGTCCATCCGTTCCAGCATCGACAGCCAGAGGTTGCTGATCGGCGTTTCCTTGGGGAAGCGGAGGTGGCGGCCGGACTGGATCGTGCCGCCCCCTTTGCCTGCGAGCAGCACGGGCAGGTCATCGTGGTTGTGGGCGTTGCCGTCCGAGTTCGCGCTGCCGTAGGCGATCAGGCAGTTGTCGAGCAGCGTGCCGTCACCCTCGGGAATGGCCTTCAGCTTCTGGAGCAGGTACGCGAGTTGAGTGACATGGAACTTGTTGATGTCCCGAATCTTGGCCTTCTTTTTCTCGTCGTTGCCGTGATGCGACAGCTCGTGATGGCCCTCAGGGACACCGATGAACGGATAGGCTTTGTTGCTCCCCTCGTTCGTCAGCACGAACGAGCAGACGCGGGTCATGTCCGTTTGGAAGGCAAGAACCATCAAGTCGCACATCAGGCGGACATGCTCTTGGAAATCGCTAGGGATTCCCGCCGGGACCGCGAACTCGGGCGTCTTCACTTCGGGGAGCGAGGCGGCTCGCGCGATACGCTGCTCGATGTCGCGGATCGAACTGAAGTACTCGTCGAGCTTTCGCTGATCGTTCTTGCCAAGCTTGCCCGTCAGATCACGAGTGTCCTCGCGCACGAAGTCGAGGACACTTTGACGGAGCTTGTCGCGCTTCACCCGATCGGCACCGGCACCCGCTCCGAACAGTCGCTCGAAGACCAGCTTGGGGTTCACTTCTTTCGGAAGCGGCTGCGTCGCCGAACGCCACGCCATCGTCGAGGAGTAGACGCACGAATAGCCCGAGTCACAGTTGCCCGCCATCGCTCCTGCTTCCGTCCCAATCTCAAGCGACGCCAGCCGCGTCTGGTCGCCGATGCGCGCGGCCGCGACCTGATCGACCGAGATGCCGTTGCGAATGTCCGTCCCGTCGGTCTTCACCGGATGAGCACCCGTCAGGAACGAGGCCAACGCACGGGCATGATCCCCGCCGCCGTCACCATGTGGCCGAGCACCATCTGCGGTGAGTCCGGTCAGCACCAGCACGTCCTCTTTCACGGCAGCCAACGGTTCCATGATCGGCATCAGTTCAAAACCGGTCCCCTCAGTCTTCGGAGTCCAGTCGGCCATGTTGATGCCGTTCGGCACGTACAGAAAAGCCATCCGGTTGGGAGCGGTCTTCGTCAGTGAAGCGTCCGCAGCCCACGAAGCCAACGGTCCCATCGCCTCCAGCCACGGCAAGGCGATCGCTGTACTCAAGCCCTTCAATACAGTGCGGCGTGAAACGGAATGTCTCGTCATTTTGGCTTCCTGTTCTCGACTCAAGGATCGGCGCATGAATCACCGTCGCAATTGTCGTCTTTCGCTCGGCGAAAGAACGCTCTTTCGCGGAGAGGCTGCGATTAAATGCCGTGGGGCACGTTTTTAACGTGCCCAATCGGACTGCTTTCAAGCACGTTGGAAACGTGCTCCACGAAAACATCACAGCCTCGGAGCGAAAGGCGACAAAGAAAGTGGCATTGAGCTATCGCCGCGTCACCGCGAAATCTTCGAGTAGCCGGACTCGTGAGAGTTCGGAAAAGGAGAAGTCTCACAACTTCTGCTTCCCGAAGATTGAGGGGCTCCCATTCGGGGCGGAGCCATGCGTCCCAACAGGCCTTGATCACGGAGTTGGCCGCTTCTCTTGG
>JAYTQJ010000320.1:0-1916 GCA_043746775.1 Schlesneria sp. | reverse complement strand
GAAGGTCTGCCGCACGCGTATGTGCCGGGCCGATTGAACCATGTCGTGCCGTATGCGTACTTCGCTTGGCCGCGCGGTTGGATGCCGCACATCACTCCTGAACGAGCCGACTTGCTCGACACGATGACGACCGGCCTCGGCCGAGCCGTTCCCGTCGGCCAGTCGTACTACGACGACGCCTTCCTCGGCGAGCAGTATCGCAACAACCTGTTGGTCGCCCGCTGGTGTACCCGAGCCGTCACGCTGTATCCGCTCATCCCCGCTGGAGCGACGTTTCACTGCGAAGAGAAGCCGCTGATCGTCGGCCAAGACCTCGCACGCCCCGTCGGCGTGACGGTCGGTCGAGGCGGCCGAATCTTCGTCACTGTCTCCTTCATGGCCAACAACGAAGGCTCGCCAATCTACCGCAGCGAACTCGCCATGCTCACCAAGAAAGACGACCCGCCAATGCATCCGTTTGAACCATTTGATGTGCTCGCCACGACGAACCAACAGTTGTTGGAGGAACTCAACAACTCGGATTTGTCGAGGCGATCTTTGGCATTTGTGGAATTGAAGAGACGTGGTGGCGCGGCGCTCAAGGATATGGTCGAAGCGCTGAAGGAGCGTCGGTTCAATCCGATCGGTCGTCGCCTCATGATTTGGCTCTTCTTTTCGGTCTCTCATGGTGCTGGCGATGACCCGCAGGTGATTGATAGCTCTCGTCAGCTATTATTTTCGGGAGTTCGTGACAGCAGTCACCCGGCCGTTCAGCTTCAATTGATCCGTGCAATGACTGAGTTCTTCGGGGACGAACCGACTGTACGTCATCTGTTTGAAAATGCTTTGACGAGTGGCTTACCTACAACGAATCCGACTTCTCCACGAAATCCAGCTTCTCACATCACTCGTGGCCAGTTCGATCATGCCGCGCTCTTGGGCTTCTTCAAACAACCCGGTGCATTGCCCAAGAAAGTCGTCGACGACTTCGCTCGCAGCGATGACCGATATCTGCGACATGCGGCCACACGGCTGATGGCCGAACGGCTGAGTGTGGATGAACTCAATCCGCTGGCGAACTCAGATGATCCCAAGACTCGCTTGGCCGCTGTCCTTGCAAGCGGCTTTCGGCTGACACTGCCGAAGGTCGATCAAGAACTCGATGAGAATACGCCGCTGGCTCCGTGGCGAAATCCGGACGAGGCGTACCTCATTCAATACGCGGACGAGAAAGAGAAGACAGATCTGCGAAAGGTCGGTCGCATCGGCACTTACACGTTCAGTGAGTATTGGAATGCGGTAAAGCACACTGACGATCAGGAGCAGTTCTTTGCGTTGCTTGTTGCTCGGCTGGATGACAAAGAAGAATCGGTTCGTTTGCAGGCGGCGCACTTCTTGTTGATGCTCAACGATCCGCGTTCCGAGCCGAAGGTGCAAAGCGTGAGGCGGAAGAACGAGCAGGGGAAGCTGCAACTCGCTGACCTGATCAATCCCGACAAAGCCTGGGTCGCGGGGCCGTTCCCGGACGGCGGCAAAGGTTTTGAAACGGTTCACGCCCCCGAAAGAGGCCCGATCGACTTGTCCGCTCAGCACGCGGTTGGCGAGCGATTTGTCGCTTGGAAGCAGATGCCGCGCGGGCCGCGGTTCTTCAACTTCCACGAAGCGTTCGGCGATGTGAGCGACTCGTCGAGCTACGCCTTCTTCCGGCTGGAAAGCCCGCGCAAGCAACAGGCGATGCTGCTGGTCGGCAGCGACGACGGCATCAAAGTCTGGCACAACGGTCGTGTCGTCCACACGAACGACATCTCGCGAGCCGCGCTGCCACTGCAAGACATCGTTTACTTGGACCTCGAACCGGGGAGCAACGACATCCTGTTTCGAGTCCGCAATCTCACCGGCGAATCGGGCCTCTACATCCATTATCGAACGCTCGACAA
>JAYTQJ010000319.1:0-1918 GCA_043746775.1 Schlesneria sp. | reverse complement strand
AGGCGGGTGGACGGTCGAAGGCTGAGGGTTGAGGAACGGGGTTGGCACTGCGACGCGGGCAGCGTGTCTGGTCCCCTCGTGGCGGATGCTGCCAGCATCCGAACCGACGCTGGCAGCGTCGGCCACGACAGTGATTGCTGCGCCAATCCTTACCGCCAGTTCAAAGCAATGAGACAGAAAGAGAGCGGCAGAAAGATGAGAACAGAGAAGTCCGAGCGAATGGTCAGACTGTGTGCATGCTCAACGCCAAGGCTGAAGTTTCAGTATTCGGGCCATGCTGCGAAGTCTTTGGCCATCCCCTCTTCCGCCAATGCCTGCTCGACAATGGGATCGAGCTTGGCGCATTCGCGAGCCAACACCGCACGCCGACAACGATCGCGATCGCGTCGTCGTTGCTCATGTGGCGGATTGGAGTCGGGAACTTGGTGTGTCATCACACCAACTCGGGGATCGGCTCGCGCATGTCGATCAGGTACTGCGGGCGGCCGGTGGGGTCTTTGAGAGTCACCGTCATCGGGTCGATGCCGAGGTTGCGATAGATCGTGCCGACGACTTCTTGGACGTGGACCGGACGATCCTTGGCGTATTCGCCAAGGCGGTTGGTCGAGCCGATGACTTGTCCTGTCTTCATCCCGCCGCCTGCGAGCAACGCACAACTGACTTGAGGCCAGTGATCGCGACCCGCTTGTGGATTGATGCGTGGGGTCCGACCGAACTCGCCCCAGACGACGACCGTCACGTCGTTCAACATGCCACGTTCATCAAGGTCTTGGACGAGGGCGCTGACGCACTGATCGAGCTTGCTGCCGTGATCGCGGACGAGATCGAAGTTGGCTCCATGACTGTCCCAGCGGCCGAAGCTCAACGTCACCGAGCGAACGCCGACTTCCACGAGGCGTCTCGCCATCAATACGTGCTCGTTGCAAGTGGGCGCTCCGTCATACTGGTACTTGTACGGCTTGCCGTCGCCGTACTTTTCACGCAGCTTCGGGTCTTCCTTGCTCAGGTCGAGAGCGTCCACCAGCTTGCTCGAGGTCAGCACGCCAAAGGCCGCTTGAGAGAAGGCGTCCATCCCTTTCAGCATTCCCGTCCCATCGACTTCGCGTTTTAGACGGTCGAGTCCCGCAAGGACCGCTCTTCGATCTTGTAGCCGATCGACCGAGATGCCGTTCAGTTTCATGTCGCTCGTCCCTTCACCGTCGGGCTTGAACGCCTGATAGGCCGCGCCGAGGAATCCGGGTGCGCCAGGTTCGGACCAAGGGACGTGAGCCGTTCGTGCGGCGAGAGCCACTGCGGGTGGAACGCCGGGATCGCTCGGGCCGAACATTTTGGAAGCGACCGCGCCGATACTGGGCCGCCCACCCACGGACGTGATGCTGTTGCGAGGCCATCCCGTCTGAGTCTGGAAGGCGTCGTGGCCACCGTCGTTGCCGACGACGGATCGAATCGCGACGAACTTGTCCATCATCGCCGCAATCTTGGGGAAGCACTCGCCAATCTCGATCCCCGAGACGTTCGTCCGGATCGGATCGAACTCACCCCGAATCTCGCGCGGGGCATCGACCTTGATGTCCCACATGTCCTGATGAGGTGGCCCACCACCGAGGAAAATGTTGATCACGGCCTTCTGGTTCGACGTGCGACCGGCGAGTGACTCGGCTCGCAGGATGTCGGGCAGCGCCAAACTGGCGGCCGATCCAAACGCAAAGCCACCGATCTTGAGGAAGCTCCGACGGCTGATGCCGTCGCAGTACTTGGCCGGTTGTCCGAAGAGGGTCAGCATGATGAAGGTTCCTCGTGGTCGGGAAGGCTCGTCAGTTTGGCGGGAGTCTCGGCCCGTCAACGAGATGCGGGCAGAGTCGGCAGGCGTAGGGTAAGCGTCTCGCTTGCCCGAGTTCGCAATGAGAAGACGGGCAAG
>JAYTQJ010000318.1:0-1920 GCA_043746775.1 Schlesneria sp. | reverse complement strand
GCCACCCGGCTCACCAAGAATGTCTCTTGAATCGAATCCAAGGACCGACTCGCCGTGATATCGAATCTTCCGCCACAACTCACCGGAGCCTTTCCGTGCCCGACCGCTTTCATGCCTCGCCTCTGCCTGAGTCTGGTCCCTGCCTGCTCGAAGGTTCCGAGGCGCATCATCTCATGCACGTTCTTCGGATCGCTGTGGGGGAAGTCGTGGAATTGTTCGACGGCCAGGGATTGGTCGTCACCGCGAAAGTGGTGACCGTTCGCAAACGGGATGTCGAGTTGAACGTCGTGGCCGCGCGGCGCGAGGCGGCTCCCGCGCGGGAGGTGATTCTGGCGACGGCCGTTCCGAAGGGAGACCGCTTTGATTGGCTGGTCGAGAAGGCGACGGAGTTGGGCGTGACGCGGATCATTCCACTGGTCACGGCGCGGAGCAGCGTCGATCCGCGTGAAGGAAAACTCGACAAGTTGCGGCAGACGATCATTGCCGCCTGCAAGCAATGTGGTCGCAACCATCTGCTTGAACTGAGTGCCGTCACCGCCTGGTCGGACTTCGTGCGGAACGAGTTCTCGAACCGAGCAGCCTTCATCGCACATCCGACCTCCGACCCGGCGGACCTCGCGTCAGAAATCATTGACTTCAGCCGACAGCCCTCACTGCTCTTCGCAATCGGACCCGAAGGCGGTTTCACGGATGAGGAGGTGGCGCTGGCTATGAGCTGCGGCGCGAAGAGGGTTCGCTTGGGATCGCTCGTGCTGCGCATCGAGACCGCAGCCATCGCACTCGCCGCGCTGGCACTACAACGGTGAAGTGACGGCGTTACCGTTGTCCCGTCGCTCCGCCGACGGGACCGGCGTGGTGACGATCTCCGAGTCTGTGGGAACACAACTTGACCGCGCGTCCCGTTGGCGGAGCGACGGGACTACAGCGACAAGAACTCGAACGCGAGATTCGCGGCGAGAATGGACGTGATGTTCGAGTGATCGAACGGTGGCGAGACTTCGACCAGATCGAAGCCGATGAGATCGAGGCCACGCAGTCCGCGAACCAGTTGCAGCATTTCGTAGCTGGTGAGGCCGCCCACTTCCGGCGTCCCCGTGCCCGGCGCGAAGGCGGGATCGACGACATCAATGTCGAGCGTCACGTAGGTTCGGCGTGAGCCGACTCGCGCCCGAACCTCTTGCAACACGTCGTCCATGCTGCGGCGACGAAATTCATCGAGCGTGATCATTCGCGCGCCGAGAGCCAGCGCGTCGGCGTAGTCTTGCGGACCGGCCGTCGGGCCGCGAATGCCCAACTGGACGTAAGCCTCCACGTCGATCAACCCCTCTTCAATCGCCCGCTTGAAGGGCGTGCCGTGACTGTACGGCTGGCCGGGGTATTCGCTGTCCCATGTGTCGGGGTGAGCATCGAAATGGATGACCGCGACCGGTCCAAATTTCTTTGCGTGCGACCGGAGCAACGGCAATGAGATGGAGTGATCACCACCCAGCGTGAGCAGTTTCGCTCCAGCATCCATCACGCGGCTGGCGGCGAGTTCAATCTGATGATGCGTCGCGCGGATATCGGGTGGAACGACATCGACATCTCCCAGATCGACGACCCGCTGACTCGTGAACGGCGCGACCTGCTGCGCGTTGTTGTAGCCCCACAGCAGCAGTGACTGCTCGCGGATGGCGCGCGGGCCGAAACGTGTTCCGCTGCGATACGACACCGACCCGTCGTAGGGAACACCGAGAATGGCCACGTCAGCACCGACGGCATCGGTGGCAAACGGAACTCGCCCAAACGTGGCGATCCCGGCATAGGGCTGAGCGGCGAAGACGGGTTGAGTCATGGTGCTTTAGAGCCTATCCGAGAACTTGGGTGGCGGGAGGGCGAGGCCCCTGCCGAGCCGTGTTTTCGAGCCATTCGCAGCTCGGC
>JAYTQJ010000317.1:0-9835 GCA_043746775.1 Schlesneria sp. | reverse complement strand
GGACACCAGCCCGTCGTTCACCCGCGCAGTGTGTTGAACGTCCGATCACCCGCGTCGCCCAATCCGGGGACGATGTACTTGCGCGAGTTCAGTTCCGGGTCGATGGCACAGACGTAGATTTGCACACCGGGCAACTTGCTCGCCACGGCGCGGATGCCGTCTTGAGAGGCGATGATCGAGAGGAGCTTCAGCGACGGAACGCCCCACGCTTGCAGTGCCTCCAACGCCGCCGTGGCCGAGCCGCCCGTTGCCAACATCGGGTCGAGAACCATCCCGACATCGACCGGATTTGTGGTGGGAAGCTTGCTGTAGTAATGGACCGGTAACGCGGTCGCTTCATCACGGTAGAGGCCGAGATGCCAGACTTCGGCCGACGGGATCAGATTCAAAACGGGATCGACCATGCCCAGTCCCGCCCGCAGGATCGGAACCAAGCCGATCTGCTGCGAGAGCCGTCGTCCCGTCATCGTCGTCAGCGGCGTGACGACCTCGACATCGCCCAGCTTCAAATCTTGAGTCGCCTCATACACCAGCAACTCCGTCAGTCGTTGAATGAGCATGCGAAACTCGACCGGCTCCGTCGATTTGTCGCGTAGTCGTGCGAGATGATGCTGGACGAGTGGATGACGAACTTCAACAACGTGAGACATGGCAGGCGTCCTGCGAGTAGTACCGCAAAGAAAAGTGGCAGCGAGAGCGCGGCGCTAGCTTATCGGGCGAGGTTCTGTTTGAAAGGCTGTCTGATCCCAGAGCCGCGTGGACGCTCCTCAAAGTGACACGTAGAATCGGCCTCGCTCATGGCACCCCCGCCGGGGCAAGGTCATGGGTCTCTACGCAACACATCAAGGTCAGCAAAAGTAGCCGTCATCGCTCCGCGTGACGAGCCTTCCGGTTCGGTCGCCCTGACTCAGGCGCTTGTTCTCAGGAGGCTCATCACGCGGAGCGATGATGGCTACTTTGTGGAGAGACCAATGGGGCAAGACGGGCGGAGGGGCCATCGGTCTCTCGCACTTCACTGAATCGGCCAGCCAATTCCTTCACATCGTCATTCTCAAGGACTCACGCATGATGGGCTTCGCACGCGGGCTGTTGCTGGGTGGTTTGATTTGTGTGGCGACTCTGCTTGTGGCTGAGGATGTGAAGCCGGACAAACCGGCGTCCGACAAACCGACTCCGACGGCACCCGACAAGACCGTGCAAGAGCTGGCGGCTCAGGTGAAGAAGTCGGTCGTCGTGGTGACGTTTCGCGGACGCAACGGCGAGCAGCAGGGACTCGGGGCCGGGTTCATCATCGACGCGAGCGGACTGATCGCCACCAACTTGCACGTCCTCGGTGAGGCTCGTCCGATCAGCGTCGCGCTGCATGACGGACGCAAGTTCGACGTGGTGGCCGTTCACGCGACGGAGCGTTCGCAGGACTTGGCAATTCTCAAGATTGATGCCACGGAACTTCCGGCCCTGACGCTGGGAGATTCGGACGAGTTGCAAGAGGGACAGTCGGTGGTGGCGATGGGGAACCCGATTGGGCTTGAGCGAAGCATTGTCAGCGGCGTGTTGTCGGGGCGACGCGAGATCGACGGGCGAGCGATGTTGCAGGTCGCGTTGCCCATTGAACGCGGCAACAGCGGCGGGCCATTGCTCGATATGCAGGGTCGCGTGCATGGGTTGCTCACGTTGAAGTCGCTCAAGACGGAGAACCTTGGATTTGCGATGCCCGTCAACGCGCTCAAGCCGTTGCTCGCGAAGCCGAACCCGGTGCCTATGGAGCGTTGGCTGACGATCGGCGTTCTCGATCCCGAGGAATGGACGGTCTCGTGGGGAGGCCGGTGGCGGCAACGATCGGGCCATCTGTTTGTGAGTGGACAGGGAGCCGGGTTTGGCGGGCGTTCGTTGTGCCTGGCAACTCAAGCCGCGCCGGCAGTTCCATATGAGATCGCCGTGCAGGTGAAGTTCGAGCCAGCCGACGGAGCCGCCGGGCTGGTCTTTCATTCCGATGGAGGCGACCGGCACTACGGGTTCTATCCGAGCAACGGTGGCGTGAGGTTGAGTCGCTTCGATGGGCCGGATGTTTACGCGTGGAAAGTGCTGAAGGAACTGCGACCACCGCAACTCAACAAGACCGGCTGGAACTCGTTGAAGGTGCGGGTCGAGGCGGAGAAGCTGCTCTGTTATCTCAACGACACGCTGGTCATCGAGGTCGCTGATACGGAATACAAAACGGGGCGAGTTGGCCTCTGCAAGTTCCGTCAAACGGAAGCGGAATTCAAAGGCTTTCGCGTTGCCGAGTCGATCGCCTCCGACAAGCCCTCGCCTGAACTGGTCGAACAAGTCACGCAACTTGTGGGGCAACTGTCGTCCGACGCAAAGCCGGTCAACGCGACGGCGACTTTGCTGAGCCAAGGACCGGTGGGCATCGAGTTGCTCGAACAACAAGCGACCAAGCTGGAGCAGCAAGCGACCCGCGTCAGACAACTCGCGGCAGAAGTGCAACTCAAACAGACGCTGGCCGAGTTGGAGAAGCTGCTCGCGGTGAAGGCCGATACGCCGCTCGATCTGCTCCGCGCGGGTCTGCTGGTTTCCAAATTGGACAACCCCGAACTGGAAATCGACGCCTACGTGAAAGAGGTCGAGCGACATGCCCGCCGCGCGGAAGCCGTTCTGCCGAAAGAGGCGACCGCGACCGAGCGACTTGCCGCGCTGAACAAGTACCTGTTCGAGCAGCAGGGCTTTCATGGAAGTCGCATGGACTATGCCAACCGCTCGAACAGCTATCTCAACGAAGTCCTTGACGACCGCGAGGGACTACCGATCACGCTGTCGATCCTCTACATCGAGATCGCCCGGCGCATGGGACTGAACGTCGTCGGTGTCGGAATGCCGAAGCATTTCCTCACGCGCCATGAACCGCAGGAAGGGGCTTCGCAACTGATCGATGTCTTCGAGCAAGGGCAACTGCTGACGGACGCCGCCGCTCAGGCCAAGTTCGAGTCGCTGAGTGAAGAGACTTGGCAGAAGTCGTTTCTCGACACCTCGTCCCCCCGCGCGATTATGGAACGAATGCTCCGCAATCTGTTCGGCACCGCCGCCGGGGCTGAGGACTCCGAACGGATGCGGCACTACCTCGAAGCCTTGCTGTTGCTGAACCCCGACTCCGGCCGCGATCGGTTCTACCGTGCCGTGGTGAGCTACCAGGCGAAACGCTGGGCACAAGCGGTCGCCGACATTGAATGGCTCAAGTCACACAACTCGGAAATCAGCTCGCAGGCGATCGACGACCTCGCTGAGGCGATCTCTCGCGACGCTCCGAAATGAGTCTCGATCGACAACCGCCATCAGCAGCCAGTTGAAGAGCCGTAGGATGGACGCCCTCGTCCGTCCGCGTCGAATTGGGATTCGCTCGGACGAGGGCGTCCAAGCTACGTTGTTCAACAGACCGCTGAACCTCTCACTCTGCGAGAGTGGCCATGCGACAAGCTCGATGACGGGCTTGTCGTGGCGGATTCGACGCCGAGGCGGGGCGAAAAAAATCAAGAGCCACGTCGGTCTCAAGTGACACATCAGTCAAAAATTAAAGTTTCTTCACAGTCGCGTGAGTCAGCGGCGTGGAGGTGGTGAGCTGCGGGAACGGTAGCTACCTTGGTGCCTCGTCTTGGACTCAGATCGCACTGCGATGATGAGTTCGCAGCGGTTGGACCAGCCTTGGCGTTCACAGGTCCAACCAGTTGTTCTGGGCGAATTCACGGAAGAGATGAACGCCGTACATGTGAGGAGCAGTGCATGTCATTCTTACGCAGCGGGGGCCTGGTTTTGGCTCTCGTCGCGGCGACCGCGACTTCGTTCGCGATTCGCCCCTCCGCCCAAGCTGACGAGCAGGAAATGTCTCGTCTAACGTGGCGGAAAAGCTACAAGCAGGCCGCTGATGAGGCCCGTCGCCGGAGGCGACCGATCCTGGTGAAGATCACCGCAAGCTGGTGCGGCCCATGCCGCCAGATGCAGCAACTGACGTTCACGGACGAGCGGCTGAGACGGCGGTTACGCCGGGACTTCATCCTGCTCGAACTGGACGCCGATGAGCATCCCGATCTGATCGCGGGCTTCCACGTCGAGGCGTATCCCACGACGTTGGTCGTCTCATCGGAACTCAAGATCGTGAAGCGGATGACTGGATACCAGTCGGCGGGCGACTTGGTGTCGGCGCTCGAGTTGGTCAAGTTCACGCCGGATGATCCGCGCGATGGCAACGACCTCAGCCAGGACGATCAAGAGGACTCAGAGGATTCGGGAGCGGTCTCGGCACTGGCTGCTGTGAACACGATCTCGCTCGGATTCGATGGCTTCTGTCTGGTGAGCTTGCTCGACGAGAACCGGCTGCGCAAGGGTGATGCCAGCCTGACGGTCGAGCATCGTGGACAGACGGTCTGCTTTTTCTCGGATGAGCAGCGCCAAAAGTTTCTCGCTAATCCTGATCGCTTCTGGCCAGCGGCCAACGGTCAGTGTTTGGTCAGTTCCAAGGAAGGTCGCCAAGCCGAATTGGGTGATCCGCGTGTCGGGGTCATTTGGCGCGGCAAGCTCTGGTTCTTCAGTGACCGCGAGACGCAACAGCGTTTTCTCGCCATGCCGCACCAATATGGTGGCGACCTGTGATGCCGTGACGAGTTGCCTCGTCACCCGGGGAATGTGATGGACGCGAAGTTGTGCGGGGGCACGACCGACGCAGCAGGGCTGGGGCTTTGCGAGTCCTGACTCCGATCGCTCGTTATGGGGAGAGCGATCGGCGGTCAGTGGAGCATCACAGCGCGGCCATCGGCCGCAGCCAAAGTAGCCTTCATCGCTCCGCGTGAAGACAGCCGCGCGCGAGTTCGGTATCGAGTGGTGATGCCATGTCCACTCACAATCGGCTCACTTCACGCGGAGCGATGAAGGCTCCTTTGAGGCAGAAGAATGTTCGCAGGCTGACAAGCAACGAAGCGTGAGTAGGACAGAAACCTCACGCACTCGGCTTGATCACCAGCAGAGACGCCTCGATCGACGGCAGGATGCGTTCGGCCGTGTTGCCGAGCAAATAAGCCTCGATGCCGCGCCGTCCGTGAGTGCCGATCACGAGGACATCGACCTCGTTCGCAGTGACAAACCGACCGATCTCGCGGTCAGGCGATCCCGTCACGATCTCGACCTGCATGCCTTGTTGAAGCGTGCGGTAGTCGCACAACGCGAGCTGCGCGTGGAGCTTCGCTTCGGCCTCATTGCGAAGTCGTTGCTGGCACGCGGCGATCTCTTGTTCGGAGACACCGGCCACAAGCAGGTACGACAACGAGTCGGCCTCCAACACATGCAGGACATACAGCCGCGCGTTTCCCGCGCGAGCCGCAGCGATTCCGGCTTGAAGAATTGGCAGCGATGATTCGCCGAGGTCCGTTGCGACGGCGATCTCACGAATCTCACGCACTTCGTCCGGCTTCACGATCCAGACGGGACACACCGCCAAGCGGAGAATCTTTTGAGCCGTGCTGCCAAACAGCAGCCGCGTCGCCGCATCGCGCGGGCGAGTCCCGATCACGATCAGGCTGTGTCTGTTTTCAACGGACTCATTGACCAGCTCCTGCCAAGCCTTCCCGAATCGAATCGACTTGTCCGCCGCGATGCCGCGCTGGTTCGCCGCACTCACTTCCGCATCGAGCATCTCGCTGGCAAAGTCCTCGACCGTCTTCAGCAAGTTCTCGTGATCGCGTTCGATGAGCGACGCGGCTTGCGCTGAGATTTCGAGGACGGAGCAAAAGGTCACCGTTCCGCCCGAATGAGCCGCAAGCTCCAGCGCCTGTTCGATGGCCGCGCGGGCTTCAGGACCAAGCTCCTTCGAGACCGCTCGGTCACCGTGATGCAGATCGACGCCAACGAGAATGCTCGAATACTGCGACATGTTGCCCCTGCTCCGACCCGCTTCGCACGGGCCGCGTCACGAGAAAGTCCGTTCCACTGGCGAATGCCGGGCGGACTATATCGACGCTTGGAATGGAGCGTCCAGCAGGTTGCGCTGGCAAAGAAAAAGAGTAGTCGGCTGAGAGCACAGGCGCTCGCCCGGCTACGGCCATCAGACCGTCTCCAGCTGCACCCCCAGCCGAACTACCCTTGGTGGACAGGACCGCTTGAACGAATTGCCTCCGTGCTGCGATCACGTCGAACTCGTTTCGACAGAGCCTGACCACGCAACCGTTGTGCCGGGCGTGGCCACTTTTCGTTCGGAGTGGCTTTCAGCAGGGTTTCTCGACAAGGGGGTTCAACGGACTTCGGATGACCACAATATCGCGAGGTCTGATCGCTCACGCTTTGGGCACGCGTGACCACAAAGTCATCGTTCGCGCGGCGAGCTTCCCGTTCCAGCGATGACCGTTGAACAACTGCGTTCTGACAAGTGGCCTGCTACACTCCCGCCCCACTGCGACCGCCCTTCATCATCGGCGCGCGTTCCGCGAACGTCTCTCTGAAACGGTTTCCTGAGCGATGTCTGACTCTTCTGATTCCCCCCGTGAACTGGTGCTGCTTGGGACAGGCACAAGCCACGGCGTGCCGATCATTGGGTGTCACTGTCCCGTCTGCACATCGACGGACCCGCGCAACAACCGAACACGCACGGGCGTCGCCGTGAAGACACCGCAGGGGACTTTCCTCATCGACACCTCGCCCGAGCTGCGCATCCAACTGCTTCGTGAACGGATCGACTTGGTGCAGGCCGTCGTCTACACGCACAGTCACGCCGACCACTTGTTTGGTCTCGATGATCTGCGGCTGTTTAGCTATCGGCTCAAACACGCCGTGCCGTTGTACTGCGAAGAGATCGTTGAGAAACAGATTCGCGCGGCGTATGGCTATGCCTTCGCGCCAATCGATCCCGAACTGCATTACGGAGCCGTGCCACAGCTCGAACTGCGGCGCATCGGACTCGACCCCTTCGAGCTGCTCGGCGAGCGAATCCAGCCGATCCGCCTGATGCACGGCAAGCTGCCGGTCCTCGGATTCCGCATTGGCAACGTGGCCTTCTGCACGGATGTCAGCTTCATCCCTGATGAGAGCTGGCCGTTGCTCGAAGGGCTGGACGTGTTGATTCTCGATGCCCTGCGCGACGAACCGCATGCCACGCACTTCGGCATCCCCCAAGCACTCGCCGTCGTCGAGCGAGTCCGCCCGAAGCAGACCTACCTCACACACGTCTCGCACTATCTCGAATACACCGAGACCAACGCGCGACTGCCTGCCGGAGTGCAACTCTCACATGACGGGCTAACGATCCCGTTCTGACGCGGAGGGAGTTTGCCCACGCAGTGTTGGGTGAGGCATCTGAGCGGGGCGGGGTCAGCTCAATGGCGCTCACTTTGAGCGAATTTCAAATTGGCGTTCAGAGCGACGTAGCAGAATTCGTCAGAATTCAGACGGCTTTGACGATCCTCTGAAGTCTGACGACTTCAGATACCCTCAATGTGAGGGGTACAAACAAAATGAGCGAGCGACTGCGTTCCAGTCCACTCGCTCACAGATGACGCTTCAATACTTCCGGCGACTTCGTTCGCAACTCTTGCCAGCGCGGCGAGGGCTACTTAGCCATCAGAGTCGCGGCCGGAACTTTGACGGGCTTGAGGTCGTTGTCGCCCGCCTTCACCGTCACTGCGTACGTCTTATTGATGTAGCCAACCTTTTCCTGCCAGACCGTGAAGACGTGCTCTCCGACCGGCAGGTCTTTGATCTCAAACGTCCCATCAGCCTTCGTGACGGCGGCATAGGGGTGGTCGAGGATCACCCAGTACGCCTGCATCCACGGGTGAATATCGCAGCCGACCTTGGCCGGAAGACGTTCAGCGAGCGTGACCGACGGCACGGCAACACCAGTGCGATCATTGGGCGAGACCACGAAGTTCTCTTGCTTGTTCTTCAACGGATAGGTGTGCGTGTTATGAGCCACCGCGTCACCGGACAGAACGCGCACCTGCTGATCGTTGCGAACCAGCAACACATGAGGCAGGAACTGGCAGCCCTTCTGGTCGAAGACGACTTCCGTTTCCTTGCTCTTCTCTAAATCAGGGTGAATCTTGGCGGGCTTCTTTTGCAGATAGATCACGACGTTGGCGATCCCACCCGATTTGGCATCGACCACGAGCGACTCGTCTGGCACGTCTTGAGCGGCACAGACGGAGGGGTCCTTCGCGGCGGCATCGCCCTTCGTCACGAGCAACTTGAGCGGCGTGACATCACCATCCGCCACAAATTGCCCTTTGATCGATCCCCAATCGCCCTTGGCTTGACCAACAACGGCTGCTGCCACGGGTACGACGGGAACCGTTGTCGCCGCCACGAGGGGACTCGCCGCCTGAACCGGCGTCGCCGTGGTCGCACTACCGCAACCGACGGCCGCCAAATAGAGAGCCGCCGCCGTCAACGTCACCACGCCAGCGGATGCCTGAGAAAAAACCGAGACCGTGCGCATCGAAAATCACCTTGTGAAAGAGTTGTCTCGCGAATGTTTCCGTGACGGACAAGTGAGTCTCGCGCGACGGAAACAACCCGCAGGGTGGGAGGAACATCTCGTTCCTAATGGGAAGGCCGGAGCATTATGGCCATCGGCCTCAGAACGACAAGCTCGGCCACCCGTGCGACAGGGGCCCTCGCCTTTTTCAATTTCGGGTGCCACGGCCACGGAGCTTCGGCGTGGCAGGGCACTGTCAGGCCAATTTAGAAATGTGACATCGTGTCCAAGATGGAAATCTCACATTGATGGTGTTTCCGAGGGGCTGATGGGCAAGTTGCGTTTGAGTGTGAAGGCGCGGGCGCGGGTTGAGGTGTTGGAGCAGGTTTTGAAGTCTTCGATCAGTTTGACGAAGGCGGCGGAGTTGTTGAGGGTGAGTTATCTCCAAGTGTTGCTGATCTGGGGGCGATACCGGGCGGACGGGGCTCCGGGGTGAAAGCATGGGCTGCGTGATCGGGTTTCGAGTCGTCGGTTTGATGGTGAGCGTCGGGAACACAGGGGCGAACAGGTTCAGATGGACGGCTCGAACCACGACGGGTTCGAGGGTCGTCGCGGCCGGGCATCGCTGATGGTGCTGATCGACGACGCGACGAATTGGACTCACGCGAAGTTCTTCGAGAGCGAGACGACGGCCGCGGCGATGACGGTGTTTGGCGAGTACGTCGGCAACTACGGCCTGCCTCGCGCGCTGTACGTAGACCGGGCGGGGATTGACGAAACCACGCGAGATTCCACGGTGGACGAGGCGTTGCGCGACACCGCGCCGCTCACGCAGTTCGGCCGCGCGATGCGGGAGTTGGGGGGCGAGCTGATCCTGGCTCACAGCCCTCAGGCGAAGGGGCGCGTGGAGCGTCGTCATGCCGTCTTCCAAGACCGGTTCGTGAAGGTACTGCGATCCACACGCTGGAGTCGGCGAACGAGCTCTTGGAGCACAAATACCTGGATGAGTTGAACAATCAGTTCCATGTGATTGCTCGTTCGCCAGCCAACCTGCATCGCTCTCTTCCGCGCGGCGGGGTAGCCGGGGCTGGACCTGCTTTGGGCGAAACCACGGTTGGGGGCAGGTTAGTTGTCAGAGAATTCACTACGGGTTCTCAAGCCAACGTCGTCCAACTCACCACCACCGGGGCTTCCCGTTGGTCCATCCCTGGTCACCCCGCTGGCAAGAAATGATTGACCCGAACACACCAACCCGAAGTGTGAACGAGAGCGTCGCCAGACTTCGTCCTCGTTCACACTTCGGGTTATATTCCTCGCGGCCCAAAGTGAGAGGTTTCTGAGCGGGGTGGCGTAAGCCCCCCGGTTCTTGGGCGTTAGCCCGTT
>JAYTQJ010000316.1:0-9839 GCA_043746775.1 Schlesneria sp. | reverse complement strand
AGTAGCCATCATCGCTCCGCGTGATGAGCCTTGTGAGATCAGGCGACTCTTTGTGAAAGGCTCATCACGCGGAGCGATGATGGCTACTTTGATCGGAGGCAAAGGCTCCACGCACCATCCGCGCGGCTCATTCTCACCTCTGATAGATCGGCAGATAACCGTATTCAACACTCAGCGCCAGCACGGCCATCGTGGTCGAGTAGACGCGGCCGAAAGGCAGTTCGTTTCCGTTGCCCGCCTTCCAGCTTCCGTCCGGCAGTTGGTTGGACAGCAGTTCGATAAACAGTGCGGGGCGAGCCTGTTTCCAATCGTCGCCGCCCCGTTTGTACATGCCGATCGTCGTGTAGTAGACACCGTAAAAGTACCACGCATCTTTGTATCGCAGCGGTCGGAGACGCAGGAAGTCGGCCGCTCCGTGAACCTCGGCGCAGTCGTCTTCGCCGCAGACCGTAAGCGCCAAGAGGCCGGTCCCGGTGAGGACCGGCGTCGGCCCGCCGCCCGGTTGATAGCAGAAGCCACGTCCATCGCGTGCCGCGCATTTCTTGACGTATTCGATGGCGAGGTCGATGTTCGCGGCGGGGACATCGGTACCGATGTCCTTCGCCGCACGGAGCGCCAAGAGCTGCCAACCGGTCACGCTCAGGTCGCTGTCGGTGCTGGCCGGTTGATAACGCCAGCCCCCCGTCTGCGACGACTGCTTCTTCACGTTTTGAGATTCGAGAATCAATCGCGTCGCTCGTTCGAGTCCTTTGCGTGTCGCATCGGCTTGACGCTCGGGAACCATCCCCGCGACTTCCGCCAGCATCAGCGTACTGATCCCGTGATCGTACATCGGCCCGTGACCGCGCCGGTGCGCGAGCAACCCGTTCGGCTCCTGATGTTCAAGAACATACTGCACGCCGCGCGTGATCGCCGTCCCGTAAGGCCCCTCGTCAGGCATGTGCCCGGCGGCGAGAAACGCCATCACCGCGAGCGATGCCGCCGATGTCGTTTCTCCTCCGAACGAGTCCACGTTCCAGCCGCCCGATGGCTGTTGTTGAGACGCGATGAACCGCAACGCGCTGACGATCGCCTCGTCCACTTCGCGATCGACGCCTTCGGGCGGAGCCGCGTCGGCCGAAGCGGTGGTGAGCAACACCGCAGCCACCAGCCAGCACGTCCGTACCCAAAACGAAAAGCACCCGAGCGGGGTGGCGTTAGCCCCTTGGCTCTTGGAAAACGGGCGATACCTCACGCGGCACAAACTGAGTGCCTTCTGAGCGGGGTGGCGTAAGCCCCCTGGTTCTTGGGCGTTAGCCCGTTCGCGAAGAACCAGAGGGCTTACGCCACCCCGCTCAGATGCCTCATCAATGACCACGAGAGGTATAACTTCAAGGAGAGCCATTCATGCGACATGCGTTTCCGTTCGCGTTTCTAATTGCCATCGCCGTCAGCGTTCCGGTTCAAGCCGAGCTGGTTCGGTTCGAGATCACCGAGCGAGTTCCTTTCGCGGACGGGTACTCGTTTGGTGAGGTCGGTCCGTACGAGAAGATCGTCGGGAGAGCTTACTTCGCGCTCGATCCGAATCTCCGACAGAACGAGGCGGTGGTGGACCTCAAGCTCGCGCCGAGAAATGCTGCAGGCAAGGTCGAGTTCTGGTCGGACGTTTTCATTCTCGCGCCGGCCGATTCGACGAAGGGGAACGGAGCGCTGCTGTACGACGTGAACAATCGAGGCAACAAACTGGCGCTCGGCATGTTCAATTACGGAGGCCACAACAACCCGACGACGAAGGAACACGCGGGGGACGGCTTCCTGATGCGGCACGGGTTCACCGTCGTCTGGAGCGGTTGGGATGGCGAACTGGTTCCGGGCGGAGATCGACTGAGGCTCACCGCGCCGCCGGTTCGCTCGGGCGAGACGCCGATCACCGGCACGGTTCGTTGCGAGTTCATCGGCTCAAAGGGAATGACGCGGTCGGTGGTGAATTGGGCCAACCACGGCTCGTATCGTCCGACGGCGAAGGGAATCGAGACGGCGACACTGACTCTGCGCGAGCGACCGGCGGCGGCTCGGGTCGTCATTCCGCGAGACCAATGGACCGTGCATGTCACCGACGTGTCGAGCGACTCGCCCACGCAATTGCCAAACGTCGAAGTCGAGATGCCTGGCGGCATGAAGCCCGGTTACATCTACGAGCTGATCTACGAAGCCTCGAACCCGCTCGTCATGGGCGTCTGCTTCACGTCCGTGCGAGACCTGATCGCCGCGATCAAGCACGGCACTGGCGCAGGCAACCCGCTTTTCTCTGCTTCCCGGATTCCCTCTGTTTCCCGGAGCGGGGGACGTAAGTCCCCTGAATCTTCGGGCGTCAGCCCACTATTCCACGCTCACGGCTTCGGCGTCTCCCAAAGCGGCCGGTTCCTGCGCGAGTTCCTGCACGCTGGCTTCAACGAGGACGAGCTCGGTCGAAAAGTCTTCGACGGGCTGATCCCGCACGTCGCGGGCGGTGGCCTCGGTTCATTCAATCACCGGTTCGCTCAGCCGACACGCCACAGCAACCAGCACGATCACCATGACTACCCGCCCGATCGCTTCCCGTTCGCGTACGAGACTCAGCTCGACCCGCTCTCTGGCCGCGAAGACGGCATCTTGCAGAGATCGCTCGCGACGAAGACCGCCCCGCGAGTGATGCACACGCAGTCGGCCGCCGAGTACTGGACGAGAAGCGGTTCGCTGGTCCACACCGATCCGCTCGGCACGCGCGACGCCGCACCGCCTGAAGAAGTTCGCTTCTACACGTTCGGCGGCACGCAGCACGGACCGAGTGGCTTTCCGCCATCGGGCGGCAACGGGCAGAACCTCACAAACCCGGGCGACTACAAACCGTTCCTGCGTTCGCTGCTGTTGGCACTCGACACGTGGACGAGGGACGGAACCGAGCCGCCGCCCAGCGTCGTGCCCCGGATCGCGGACGGGACGCTCGTCGATTGGCGTCACGCGGGGACCGGCTTTCCGAACATTCCCGGCGTGACGTATCCCGAGACGATCCAGCAACCAAGCCTGCTCGACTTCGGATCGCGCTGGGAGACCGAACGGATCATCGACTTCCAACCGCCGCGACTGCGAGGCGACTATCGCGTCCTCGCCCCGCGCTGTGGAGCCGACGGCAACGAACTGGGTTGTTTACTTCCCGTCGAAGTCGCGGTCCCCGTCGCCACGTACACCGGTTGGAACCTGCGCAAAGCCGATGTCGGAGCGGAAGGCCAGCTCGTCAGTTTGACCGGCTCGTACATTCCGTTTGCGGTGACGAAGGCCGACCGCGAGAAAACCGGCGATCCGCGTCCGTCGGTTCAGGAACGATACGGTTCACTCGACGAGTACACCCACCAACTCACCGCCGCCGCCGACACGTTGAAAGCGTCCGGCTATTTGCTGGACGAAGATCACGTTCGTCTGGTGAAGCTGCATCGCGAGCGGGTGGCAAAGTTGTTCGAGTGATCTCAGCTTAGCAGCCTGTTGAAGAGCCGTAGGATGGACGCCCTCGTCCGTCCGTCCGTGTCCAACTGGAAACCGCTCGGACGAGGGCGTCCAAGCTACGCTTTTCAACAGGCTGTTACGCGAACTCAAACTCGATGGACGGCGAATGGCGAGACGAGTTCATGCGACGAGCACTCGCCAATGACACTGGCAACGCAGAGTCTCAAACCAACGGAGCCCACATCATGTTTCAGCGACTGAGTTCCATCGACGGAGTTTCCATCTGTGCAGGCGTCTCGCGGCGCGAGTTGCTTCGAGTTTCGGCGGCTGGCGTGGCGGGGGCCGTTTGGGCGGAAAGGTTGTTCGCTCAGCAGGCCGGTTCGGCGGCACAAGGACTCGCGCCGCTCAATCGGTTTCCGCGGATGATGCAGGAGTACGTTGGGGCGAAGGTCGAGCAAGCGGAACGGACGAGCATCGCGCGGCTCGCGGCCTTGAAGACTAAAGCGGACGCCGAGGCGCATGTGAAGGCGACTCGGGCGCGGATTGCCGAGTGCTTTGGGCCGTTTCCCGAGAAGACGCCGCTCAAGCCGCGCGTGACCAAGGTGATCGAGCGCGAGGCATACAAGATCGAGACCGTAATCTTCGAGAGTCGTCCCGGATTTTTTGTCACCGCAAATCTGTACGTACCGAAGGGGCGGAAGTTTCCGCTGCCGGGCGTGGTCGGTTCGTGCGGGCACTCGGTGAATGGGAAGGCGGCCGAGGCGTATCAGTCGTTTGCACAGGGGCTCGCGCGGCAGGGTTACGTCGTCCTGATCTTCGACCCGATCGGGCAGGGCGAACGCTTTCAATATCCCGATGACGAACACAGCAAGTCCGAAGTCGGCGCGGGCGTTCACGAGCATCTGCTGTGTGGCAACCAGCAATTTCTGGTGGGAGAAAACTTCAGCGCGTGGCGGTGTTGGGACGGGATGCGTGCTCTCGACTATCTGCTCACGCGCGAAGAGGTCGATCCGAAACATGTCGGCCTCACGGGGAACTCGGGGGGCGGGACGATGACGATGTGGCTGTGTGGCGTCGAGCCGCGTTGGACGATGGCCGCGCCGAGTTGTGCCGTGACGACCTTCCGTCGCAACTTCGACAACGAGCTACCGACCGACACCGAACAGATGCCGCCGCTTGCCTTGAAGCACGGGCTGGATCACGGTGACTTCCTGTCGGCAATGGCTCCCAAGCCGGTCATCATCCTCGCGGCCGAGAAGGATTTTTTTGATGTGCGCGGTTCAATCGAGATCTACGAACGGCTGCGGCCTCTGTGGAAGTTGCTAGGTGCCGAACAGAATCTGCGTCTCTTCATCGGCCCCAACGAACACGGCTACACGCAGCCGAACCGCGAGGCAATGTACGGCTTCTTCAACGAGCAGTCGCGCATCGCGCAGGGCGGGACCGAACCCGCGCTGACCATCGAAAAGGACGAGGTCCTTTGGGCGACACCCAAAGGCCAGGTCGAGCCGCTCGGCTCGCGCACCGTGATGTCGTTCACTATGGACACCTCGAAAGAGCTGGCCGCGAAACGCGGTGAACTCGACGCGGCCACCGTCAAGCAGCGCGTGGCGGCTCTCATTCCGAGTCGTCCCGCGCCCGCACCCGACGCCCAAATCCTGCGCGTGATCGGCGGGAGGCAGTATCCGACGAAGTCCGCCACTTCGTATGCCATCGAAACCGAAGTGAAGGTCCGCGCGATCGTGACGCGGCTCGACAATACGCCGCGTTACTCGCGCCCACCGCAGCAACCGGGGCGGGTCATCCTGTACGTGTCGCATCACTCGGCGGACGTTGAGCTGCGCGAGGAACCGCTCATCAGGGAGTTGCTCGCGGCGGAACCTGATGTCGAACTCTACGCGCTCGACGTGCGCGGCATCGGCGATTCGCGGCCCGACACCTGCGGGACGAACACGTACCTCACGCCGTATGGCAGCGACTACTTCTACGCGGTCCATTCGCTGATGCTGGACTACTCGATGTCAGCTCAGCGAGCCTTCGACATCTTGCGTGTGATTGACTGGCTGAAGGCGAACGGTCGCACCGAAGTGCATCTCGTCGCACGCGGCTGGGGCACGATCCCGGCAACGCTCGCGGCGGTGGTCTCGGACGACGTGAAGCAAGTCACGCTGAAGCACGCTCTGACAAGCTGGTCATCCGTCGCCGAAGCCGAACACTACAAGTGGCCCCTCTCCTCGTTCGTCCCCGGCGTGCTGAAGAGCTTCGATCTGCCCGACTGCTACCGCGCGCTGGCCGCGAAGAAATTGAAGCAGCTCGAATAGTGGATGGCATCCGATTCGGAGGAGTCTCCGGCGGGTGTGGCTAGGGTCCGCGCTTCGCGGCCCCCAGCGAAGTGGCACGCGCCCCTCTGGGGCAACGCCGTTAAAGTTTTTTTGTAGCAGAAAGTCGTGAGACTTCTGGCGACTCGACGGCTCGCCAGAAGTCTTACGACTTCTGCTACGTTCGATTGGCCTTGTTTTGTAGATCCGAAATCCTTAGCGACGTTGCCTCGGGGGGCGGCGAAGCGCCGACCCCAGCCACACAATACGGGAAGTTGTTTCGCACCAGTTCGTTAGCCGCGCGACTCGATCGACGAGAACGGAAATGACGGGAAGCGTGCGTCGGCGTGGTCAGTTCTCGCGCCGAATGGCGTTCGTCGGTTTGACGACTCGGAATGGCGTCTTAAAATCGTCTGCCATGAAGACCCCCGTGCAATACTTCAAACGCTTCCGCATGGAATTCGATCTGACTCGATCGGCGATGTCTCCGGCGCTGTTGCCTGATGGCTATCGTTGGATCGAGTGGGACGAAGCCGATGTCGATCGTCACGCGCTCGTCAAGTTGCGCAGCTTTCGCGATGAGGTGGATGCGGAGGTCTTTTCGAGTCTCGGTGACTTTCACGGTTGCCAGCGGTTGATGCGCGAGATTTGTCATACGGGCGGGTTTCTCGGTGCGGCGACATGGATGATCGCGTACTGCGGCGACGATGAGCTGCCCGTGGACTGCGGCACGATTCAGGGGCTGAGCCAGTCATCGCAATTGGCCTCGATCCAAAACGTGGGAGTTGTGCCGGAGCACCGTGGAATGGGACTCGGCCGCGCTCTCGTCCTGAAATCGCTGGAAGGCTTTGCGCTGGCGGGCCACAAGCGAACGTTGTTGGAAGTGACAGCGTGCAACCACACGGCCATTGGACTCTACCGGAGTCTCGGCTTCCAAGTGGTCAAGACGATGTACCGATCCGCTCCCTTGGAAGAGTTGCTGGCGTACTGAACCGCCAGTTGAAAAGAACGTAGCACAGGTGGCCCGCCTGTGTTTTCCAACTCGCAATGCGAGCAAGCGAGCCGCCTACTCGACGTTTTTCAACAGGTACCCGCACCAAACCGATCCCCGGTCATTGCGTGCCGTTGGCTCCAATCGTCGCTTATACTCCAGCGGTACAGGGCTTCCGCCCACTTCAAACTCAGGAGCTTCAGCACATGACCACCGCCCCGCCGACACAGTTCACCGCTGTCCTCGACCCAAACGATCTCGCCAATCTGCCGCGTGATCTGAGCTTTCATCCCGTGAAGAATGACTCGCCCAAAGTTCTGACCCAAGAGCAGGTCGAACAGTTCAATCGCGAGGGCTATGTGAAGGGGATCCGCGTCTACGACGATGCCGAGATCGCCGGCATTCGCGCTTACTTTGACCGGCTGCTCGCCAAGGTCGTGGCCGCCGGGGGAGACAGCTATTCGATCAGCTCGGCTCATCTGAAGTACGGTCGCGTCTGGGACATCGTGACCAACGCGAAGATCGTCGCCGCCGTGAAAGACCTGCTTGGCGAGAACTGCGTCGGCTGGGGATCGCACTTCTTTTGCAAGATGCCGAAGGACGGGAAGACGGTCGCGTGGCATCAGGATTCGAGCTACTGGCCGCTCACGCCATCGAAGGCTGTCACCGCGTGGCTCGCCGTGGACGATGCCGATGTTGAGAACGCCTGCATGCGCTTCGTCTCCGGCTCACACCACCACGGCAAGATGACGTTCCGCCCGAGCGACCCGAAGGAACACAACGTTCTCAATCAAACGATTGAGAACGTCGAACAGTTCGGCCACTTCGTCAACGACTGCCTGAAGGCGGGTGAGATCAGCCTCCACTCGGACCTGCTGCTGCACGGCTCCGAAGCAAATATCTCCGACCGCCGCCGCTGCGGCCTGACGCTGCGCTACGCCCCCGTCGATGTCCACGCCTACATGGACTGGAACCAAAAGGGAGTCTGGGTCAGCGGCCGCGATCCGAAAGGCCACTGGTCCAACCGTGCCCGACCGAGTGATGAGTGACGGAAGGATCGGGCATGTCGATCGACTTGAGGCCGACCCTACAGCAGCAACCGCGCCGAACATGGCGTCAGTGGTCGAAGCTGGCTCGCGTGCGAATCGGCTTCGTGTTGATGCTGATCGTCGCACTCTCGCTCTTCAGTTGGTGGCTCCCGCGATGGAACTCGCTGGCGGCAATCTGGGGCGGCGCTCAGGTGTTTTGTGATCAGTCGTCCACACAACGACTGCCGATGGCGCTGAGAATGAACATCCCTCCTGCGATCCTCACTCTCTTCGATACGGATGATGTCATGAACGTCGTCTGGCTCGACGATGCCCAAGTTGATGTCGCGTGGTTGAGTGTCATGCAGAAATTTCCACGTCTGGACCAATTCGCCATTCCCGGTGCGTTGCTCTGTCCGGAGTTGAGTTGTCTGAGCAAGCATCGCGTGTACATCGCAGAGATTCATGCACTAGCACCGGAGTCCGATCTCGGCCAGCTCCGCGAACTGCCGTTTCTGTCGGAGTTGATTGTGGTCAACCCACCCAAGTCCGGTGGTGGCTTAAAAAACCTGCGCGAAGTTAAAAACCTCAAATATCTCTCCATATGTCGTGTAGAACGAACAACCGATTGCAGCGACCTCTTTCAGCAATTGGCCGAGGTCACGCAGCTTGAGTCGCTCAGTGTCGAACTGGATCATAGTTCAATCTCCGCAGACGACCTTGTCCCGCTCGCGAACCTGCCGCAGCTTCTGATGTTGTCCTTCATAGGCAAAGGGACGATCGACTCGCGCGGGCTGAATCACATCTCACGTATCACGTCGCTGAAGGAACTCGAACTCGGTCCCTGCCAAGCCACCGCCAGTGAATTACAGCAACTCAGCAAGCTGCCCCATCTGAAGCGAGCCACTATCAACGGTTCGGCCCTCGACCTGAACGCGCTGCGGCAGTCAGCCACCGAATGAGAAGCCCTTCGCCATGAGTTCGGAAACACCCTCTCTCCCGCCGAAGCAGCCCCGCCGCACATGGCGTCAGTGGTCGAAGCTGGCTCGTGTGCGGATCGGCTTCGTGCTGATGCTGATCGTCGCGATCTCGGTATTCACTTGGTGGTTGCCGAGGCGCGGGGTTGTGGCCGTCGCGTGGATAGGCGGCAGAGTCGGTGATCCTCAGATTGTGGATCAAGTCCAGATAGCGGGACGCAACCTTCCCGTTTCGATTCAGGCGATCTTGTGGCCGTGGCTCGAGCCTCGCATGAGTTGGTTGAGCATCGACGAACGGATTGTGAGTGTCGATCTCTCCCAAGTGCAATCACCGCAGCTCGATCTAGTGGTGTTGCGGCGTTTTCCTCGACTCACGTGGGTGGTGTTTCACGGACGACATGTTGGTCCCGGTTTGAAGCAGATGAAAGGAGTCAATTCATTGCACTCGATAGCCGTGGACAGCGTGCAATCGGAGAGTGACCTCGGCGAACTTCGTCACTTTCCGAACCTCGAAGAGTTGGACATCACCACTTGCCCCAATTCAGGAGGCGGATTCGAGCGATTGTCGCTTTTGCCAAAGTTGAAGAAGCTTCTCTTCGATAGCCCTTCAAGTCACATCGCGATGCGCGGTGTCAGCCAGTGCCCCGCAGTAAAAGCCATCGTCTTGCAGGGCGGCAGCGCCGATGAAGACGACCTCCGATTCCTTTCCGACATGGCCAGTCTGATCGAGTTCCGTACGTTTGGGAGGAATCCCGTCGGAGTGACGGGACTGAGGCACATCGCCAAGACCTCGTCGCTCGAAACTCTGCTGTTGAACCCGACATCGGCCACCGATGACGAACTCCAAGTGCTCGGGACACTGACCAAGCTGAAGAGCTTCTACGTCAGAGGTTCAAATCTGACGCAGAGTGGGATCGACCGACTCAAGGCCGCCCTGCCGGACTGCAAGATCGACGGCCCCAATCAAGTCGAGTAAGCAGAGTTTGACTTTCGCCGATGTGTTCGATGCTCCCTACAATCCCGCCGGTTGGTGTTCGCGCAGGGTTCGCGAGGCGGAAGGGCGGTC
>JAYTQJ010000315.1:0-1923 GCA_043746775.1 Schlesneria sp. | reverse complement strand
TCATCACGCGGAGCGATGATGGCTACTTTGCCCAACTCCAGAACACGCGACAACTACGTTGCCGAAGGGACGAGCAGGCTCATCTCGGCGAGCAGGCTCTCCACCCGGCTTCGTTCAACGGAACCGAACGCCGTGAACGGTTCGGCGAGGTAACCCGAGCAGATGTCAGCCAGTTCGAGGGCGCACTTCAGGCCGCACAGGTACGAGGCCATGCCGCTGCCGCCGATGTTGTAGATGCGGGCGAGAGCGACGACCTCGGACTGAAGACGGTCGATCGTCGGCTGATCGCGGCGCGAGGCGGCTTCATACAGCTCGACGAACAAACGCGGATGCAGATTCGCGCCGCCGGTCACTCCCCCGTCGCTACCGAGCAACACCGACTCGGCCATCAACTGCTCCGGTCCCATCAGGATCGTCCAGTCAGGTCGGGCCTCGCGCAGCGTGAGGGCACGACGGAAGTAGGCCATGTCGCCAGAACTGTCCTTCAGGCCGACGACGTTCGCATGGCGGGCGAGGACTTCGACCGTCTCGAACGCCAGCGACGCCTTCACGCACGAGGGCATGTTGTAGAGAAACAGCGGCAGCGATGATTCGTCGGCGAGCCTCGACAGGAACGTGAGTAACGGCGGCTGCTCGACGGGGAAGTAGTACGGCGGAGCGGCCACGACGGCGGCGGCACCCGCGTCGCGCGAGAACTTCGCCAGCTCGATGGCTTCGACGAGCGACGTGTCGGTAATGCCAACCAGGACGGGCACGCGACCGGCGACGAGTTCACACGCTTTCTCAATCAACTCGTATCGCAGGCGATAGCTGAGGCTCGGCCCCTCGCCCGTGGTGCCGAGGATGAACAGGCCGGACACGCCGCCCGAAACCAAATGCTCGACGAGCCGTCCCAACCCGTAATGGTCCAGTTCATCACGGCCATGTAGCGGCGTGACCATCGGCGGAACGATTCCCTTGAGAGGGCGAGGCAGCGTGGCGACGGGCATGAATGGGTGTCCTGAACGGTGGAACGTGATTCGGCGGATTGCGTGTCTCTCCGGCAGTGCATCGGCAGCGTAAACGATCTTCTTCCGCAAAACCTACCGTTGCGACGGAAGCTCATACAGAAACGTGGCGGCATACGAATTCTCGCGAGCAGACCGACTGCTCCGAAGATGCCACGGGTGAGACTTCGCGCGTCATCCTCAGGTGTTTCATTTTATTGACACATTCGCCTCATACTTGCATCGCTGAAAAAGCGGCTTATTATCCGGCCCGTTCTTGTCCTCGGCGGTCGCCGAGAGAGTTTTTGTGTTGATCGTTTCATCAAGTTCATTGTGTTAGGAGTTTGGATGGTCCCAGGAAAGAATTGGAAGGAGGAACGATGTCGGCTGAAGTACTCGTCGTTATGGAGTTCTACGATGCAGACCAAACGCAGCGAAATGCGTTTGCGGCCCAGTTCAGTGCGAGGCGTTGGCAACACCATCCGGCGCTCGCAAATGCTTACTTCACTGAGTTTGAAGAGGGATACGAAGACGACGTGATGGTTGCGGCGAGTGAACTCGATATGGATCGAGCCGCTCAGATCGCCGGAATAGAACGGTGGGACGCCACGTGCATCGTGGGCGAACCCGGTTGGCTCCCCGAGCTGGCTTGTTGTGCCTGAGAGTTCGATGCGAATCGAGTTCCCTGAGTTTTTGAAATGACGAAGGCCGGATGACTTGCGGGTCATCCGGCCTCTGTTTTTTGTGGCCTCTCGCTCGGAAGCCAATGTCAGTTTCACAGCCGTCGAAGCTGACACTAACCCGAAGCGTAAGGATCGGCGCAGCAATCACTGTCGCATCGTGGCGGATGCTGCCAGCATCCGAACCGACGCTGGCAGCGTCGGCCACGACAGTGATTGCTGCGCTGATCCTAAACGAGGAAGTGAGTGGAGTCCTT
>JAYTQJ010000314.1:0-4273 GCA_043746775.1 Schlesneria sp. | reverse complement strand
CAACCCATCTCAAACACAAACGCGGGGCGATGTTACAGAGCCATGAATTGGTTCTCAATCAGTGCTATTGAAGTCCGGCTTTTCCTAAAGCCGGACTTCTCTCCGCGAACACTCCTACTCCGAAGAGCAGTCCAGCTAACAAGGCTAAGCCGGACTGCGGTGAACTCGGACAACCACTCGAAATGAAACGAACTCATTGAAAATACGTCTGACGTGTGACGGCGAACTGATAGCCCCCCGCCACGACCTCCACTACAAAATACGTGCGACGAATCATGCCGACCGGGCGGCCTTTGTAATCGCGTTCGAGTTGAGCCAGCTTGGATTCGGTTGCCTTGGAATAGAAGTGAAAGATGGTCGTGTCCGGTCCCACTTCGATGTTCGCTCGTTTGAACAACTCGACATCGGCACCGCGACGATCGCCACCCTGCCACGTCATGTAGAGTCGCTGCTCATCCTTTCCCGTCTTCACGTAGCGAATATCGGGGACGGGCTGATTCAGTTTCGAGAGATAAGCCAGCCGACTGTCGGGCAGCAGCGCCCCCAGCTCCACGCCGAAGAAGCCGAGTTGCTTGGCGTATTCATCAATCCCCGCCTTGTCTCCAAAACGAACGAACCAGCGTTGTTCGCGAGGGAAGCCGCCCGTCCCGCCTCCCACGCCGAGTCCCTTCCGGCCCGTTCCCTTCGCACTTCCCGGACGCCCTTTGTTTTCGATGCCGGTATCGAATTGAGGCTGAGTCTGATCGGAGGCCACTGCCAGACCTACTCCCGATTCTGCCGCGTCGGCGACGGTCGAAAGGGCTTCGGCGATCTCCACGCGATCCGAGACCTCTTCCACGGGAGCGGCATCGCGCACCTCGGGCAACGGGGAATCGACTCGCAATGTTTCGCCGGGTGTTCCGTCCTCGAAGCCGCCGGGAAGTTCGACCAGTTCCATCGTCACTCCTTCCGGGGGAGGAGGGAGCCGATCGGCCAGCCACTTTGACACGACGCCCAAGCAGACGATGCCGACCGCCGCGAACAAGACCATCGACCACGAACTCGCCCGGTCATAGAGCGTCGTCTTGAGGACGGGAGTCACAATGGAAGTGGGTCTCGCGGACATGCGGCTTACTGAACGCTCCTGACGCTGCGATGAAACGGGGAAGGGGGCGGGAGTCTGACTACTTGGGAACAGGTTCTCAACCGAGTCACGACGTTTGTGCTGGCCTCGCGATTTGTAGGATGGGCACTCTTGCCCGTCCGCTCTTCAGTACCAAGCCAGACGGGCAAGAGTGCCCGTCCTACAAACGATTCGCAGCACGAACATTCAACAGCGAGAGACGATGAATCTTCAACCGCTACCGCGCGGGCAGGCTCGTCCCTATACTCCCCGCCCTCACGAACAGGTCTTGGGTCGAGCGGACGGGCATGGCACGCTATTTCAAATACAAGTCGCCGGACGAACTGGTTGCGGACGCGGCGGCACTCGGTTCGTCGCTGTCTCTGTCAAAGGACTTTTCGGTCCTGTTTGAGCCGTGCCAGATTGGGACGCTGACCATTGGCAACCGGCTGTGCGTGCAACCGATGGAAGGCTGCGACGGCACGCTCGACGGTGGCCCCGATGAACTGACTTATCGCCGCTATCGTCGCTTCGGAGCGGGCGGAGCCAAGCTGATCTGGGGCGAAGCAACTGCCATCGACGAAGCGGCACGAATGAATCCGCGCCAACTGTGGCTGCACGACGGAACGGCTTCGGCGCTGGAAGACATGCTCAACGGCTGTCGTCAGGCGCATCGTGAATCAATGGGAGCCAACGCCGAGTTGGCCGTTGGCTTGCAGCTCACGCATTCCGGTCGCTTCAGCTATCGCCGCCCGCAGTTGGCGACACGCGATCCGATCCTCGACCCGCTCACGATCGACAAATCGACCGGCAAGTTCGTCGATGAGTCGTACCCGCTGTTGACCGACGATGACTTGAAGCGGATCGAGGACCAGTACCTCATCGCCGCGCGACTTGCCGCGCGCATCGGCTGCGATTTCGTCGATCTCAAGCAGTGTCATCGGTATCTGCTGTCCGAGTTGCTCGCGTCGAAGAATCGTCCCGGTGAATACGGTGGCAGCTTGGAGAACCGGACGCGGCTCGTTCGCAACGTGATTGGTCGCATCCGTGACGAACTGCCGTCGCTCACCATCGTCACGCGGATGAACGCGTACGACGGCATCCCGTATGTTCGACGTGATCGGCTTCCCGAATCACAGCGGCCCGCAATGCTAGGCGAATCCGACGTTGAGTTGCTCGCAGGGAAGGGCGTTCCCGCCCCGCACTCGCTCCCGTTGCAAACGGGCTTTGGCGTCGATCCGCTCGACCACTTGAAGCTCGACCTGACCGAGCCGCTTCAGGTCGCAAAGTGGCTCCGTGATTGGGGTGTCGCTGCCCTCAACGTGACGATGGGCAATCCCTATGCGAACCCGCACGTCGTCCGTCCCGCCGAGTTCCCGCCGGTCGATGGCTATCACGCGCCGGAGCATCCGCTGATCGGAGTCCTCCGCCATTTCGACGCGACCGCCGCCATCCAAGCCGCCGTCCCCGAGTTGCCCGTCATCGGCAGCGGTTACAGTTGGCTGCAAGACTTCGCGATGGAGGCGGGAGCGGGGAATATTCGCGACGGACGGTGTGCCTTCGTTGGTCTCGGTCGAGCCACGTTGTCGCACCCCGATTTCGCGAAGCATCTGCAAGAACACGGCTCGATGAACCGCAAGCTCATCTGCCGCACGTTCTCGTACTGCACGAACCTGATGCGAGCGAAAGATCACCCACTCGGCCAATACGCAACCGGCTGCCCCCCGTTCGACAAAGAGATTTACGGCCCGCTGTGGAAGGAAGTCGAAGCCAAACGGGCTGTTCAATAGAGGCCCAACACCAACCCGAAGCGTCAGCGAGGCTTCGGGAAAACCCGCGTGGAATCGTCCTCGCTTACGCTTCGGGTTAGTGTTTCAAACGCTGCAGGTCTTCCAGAAACGAGTCCTCACCATGATTGAACTCCTTACCGTTCCAAACCTGATCGCCCTGCTGACTCTGACCGCATTGGAGATCGTGCTGGGGATCGACAACATCATTTTCATCGCGATTCAAGCCGGGAATCTTCCGGTCGAACAACGCGACCGAGCGCGACGCTTGGGGCTGCTGCTGGCCGTTGTCTCGCGCGTGATGTTGCTGTTCACGATCGGCTGGGTCGTGCAACTGAAGCAGCCGATGGGGACGTTGCTCGGGCACGAGTTCACCTGGAAGGATTTGGTGGTCATCGCGGGAGGGCTGTTTCTAATTCGACAAGCGACCGTGGAGATTCATCACAAAGTGGAAGGCCACCACGAAGAGGAACACGGCTCGCCACGCGTCTCGACGCTGAAAGCGATGCTCATCCAAGTGACGATCATGGATGTGGTTTTCTCGCTCGACTCCGTCATCACGGCGGTCGGCATGTGCAAAGAAGTGCCAATCATGATCGCCGCCGTGCTGATGGCCGTCGGTGTGATGCTGGTCTTCTCGGGAGCCATCGTCCGGTTCGTCGATCACAACCCGGCAATCAAACTGCTCGCACTGTCGTTCCTGCTGCTGATCGGTGTGCTGCTCGTGGCGGAAGGGTTTCACCAAGAGATCGACAAAGGCTACATCTACTTCGCGATGGCCTTTTCGCTGGGGATCGAACTCATGCAGATGCGGTCTCGACACAACGACTGGAAACGTCAGAAGGAATTGCCGTCCGACGCCGCCTCATCAGCGGTGCCGCATTCGTAGGCAACACCAACCCGAAGCGTAAGCGAGGACGAGTGTTTAACCGGGTTTGGAGTTGAGACGAGAGCATTTCCCTTTGGATATCCTTGCTTACGCTTCGGGTTGGTGTTGCTTGCGACCTCTCTTTCGACCATCGCACCTTCCCTATAGAATCCGCCCGCCACGCGGCCCCTCGTTTACCGATGCGACCGCAATTGGCCACCGCCGGTACCTCGTGAAAGCCTCCCCCGCCGCCTCATGTTTGACCAACGCTTCATCCGCAATTTCTCGATCATCGCCCACATCGACCACGGCAAAAGCACGCTCGCCGATCAACTGCTGCTGAAGAGCGGTGCGATCACGATGCGCGAGTTCCGTGACCAAATTCTCGACGACCTCGAAGTCGAACGAGAACGCGGTATCACCGTGAAGGCCCGTGCTGTGGCCATCAACTACACGTTGGACGGCCAACAGTACGAGTTGAACCTGATCGACACGCCCGGCCACGTCGATTTCCAT
>JAYTQJ010000313.1:0-1925 GCA_043746775.1 Schlesneria sp. | reverse complement strand
TCCTTCAGCTTCTCGCGCCGCCGGGCATCCTCTTCCTCGCCGAAGACCTGCGACAGGAAGAGCATCGAGAACCCGTGGCCGTAGGTGTAGTGATAGTCGTGCTTGTAGCCGATCAATCCGTTTGGCTGCGCGGTCTCGACGAGATAGTCCACGGCCGCCGAAATGCTCTTCGCGTACTTGCCGCGCGTCGTCGTCGAACCTTCGCACAGCATCGCGTTCCCGGCCAAGGCCGTCATCGCCACGCGGTACTGCCCCTGATTGGCCTCCCAGTACCCCTGTCGATGCTGCTCGCCAACGAGCCAATCGAGGCCCCGCTGCGCCGACAGCTTGATCTTGGGATCCTTCTTCTCCGCGCGAGCCAGACTCGGGACCAACACCCACGCGATGAGACTCAGCACGAGAACCAAGCGACGCGACATCAGATCACCTCCACATCGGGAACCGATCCACCGGCCGAACCATCGAACGCGATTCAACCATCCTGCTCAAGCACGCGCGACACTGTAGGCAGTCCCCGAAGCGATGACCAGACCTTCAACCAAGCGGCCCCACCGGGCATGCCCCGGTGGCTCGCGGGTTTTAGCACTACTCGCGACACCGATTCGCGTGAACGCCAAAGTAGCCGTCATCGCTCCGCGTGACGAGCCTTCCGAGTTCGGCTGAACTGACTCAGACGCTTGTCCTCAGAAGGCTCATCACGCGGAGCGATGATGGCTACTTTGCGTCGAGACCAATGGGGCCAGTCCGGTGGAGTTCGCGTGTTTGAGGACGAGATGCCGCTCATCACGAGCTTACCCCACGAACTCATTTCCAACTTTCCTCGCTCGCTCGGGCTTATCGACGTTGATGCCGAGTTTCATTCCAGCCTCGACGAGCAAATTCCATCCGGCCGCCAACTCGACAAAGCCGGACAAGTCGCCCGCGTCGGGGATTGTCATCGTCGGGAACATCGTCGGGCGCGACGAGACGGCGATCACGGTGAGGCCGACTCCCTTCACGAGGACATCGTGGAACTTCTGCTCCGATTCCTGATACGGGTCGATCCAGATGACCACGTCGCCCGCCTGCATGATTTCTTCGATGCCATGCACAGCGTAGGTTCCTTCGAGGAAGTCGCTCCGTTTGCGAGTGATCTCGTTGGTCTTCAACGTCAGCTCTTCGGCCACGCCGTCGTTACCGCCCGCGAAATAGATCGTCCCCGCGCCGCTGATCTTTTGAGTCAGAGCCGCATCGACCGGCATCGTCAGTGCCGTGCGAACCTGCTCGGCCAGCCCGGCCAATCGCGGCGCGAGCGTCTCCTGCCCGGCCATGCTTTCGACGAGTGCCCGGCAGAACAGAGCCTGCTCGACAACACTCTTCGTCGCGGCGACCGCTCCCTCTTTGCCACACGCCAGCACATGGCCTCGGTTAGCGAGTCCCTCCAGCGCCGAATCGGCTGCCGCGGTTAGGCTGTACCGTTTCGAGTGCCCCGCAGTCTTCAGGCTTGTGAACAGTCGAATCACCTCCGCCGTGCGGCCCGAGTTCGACATGCCGAGCACTGCCCAATCGGCCAGCGTGTAATCCTGCGACTGCCGCCCGGCCTCAGTGTGCAGAGTCGCCTTCCAACCCTGCTGCCTCGAATGCCGGATGGCACTCTTCGCGGGGAACAGGCGGCTCGATCCCTCACCGGTGAAGAGCAGATTGCCCACCGAGGCGATCTCGGCAGCGGTCGCCTTCACCACGCTCGGATCAAACGCCTGAATCGCATCCGCCGCCGCGAGCATGTCACGGACGAGATTGAATTGGGAATAAGGAGCTTGGTCAACTTGCACGTTTCGGTTTCCTTCTCGTTTTGCGTTGAGCGTTAGCTCTCTCTTCTCATTTTCGGAGCGGGGCGGCGTAAGCCCCCTGAATACGGTGACTGAATCGTTCGAGCGGATTCAGGG
>JAYTQJ010000312.1:0-23390 GCA_043746775.1 Schlesneria sp. | reverse complement strand
CCACACCAACCCGCAGCGTGAGCAAGGAATGATGCTGTCGAGTTGTGGCATCCTTGCTCACGCTGCGGGTTGGTGTCACTCGTCACTCGTTTGGTCGGGAAGGCCCGGCAGGATCGGGGCGTCGAGGGACTCGCCAGATGATCTTACGCTGAGCGGTCGGACAGGGACGGCGGAGGACATCACATTCGTGACGGGGATGCGTCGCAGGAGAACCATCGTCAACAGTCTCAACAACGTGGAGCAGCCGAAGACCGTGAGGTAGCCCGCGACGCTGATGCCGACCGTTTGCAGCAAGGCGGCTCCGATCAGTGAACCGACGGCCAATGCCGCCGAGTTGGCGACGTTGTAGAGCGTCAGCAAGCTGGTTCGTTCGGACTCGGGAATGGTCTCGAAGAAGAGCAGCACGAGCGCCAGTTCGTACGCACCCCACGCGGATCCTGCCAACAGTTGCAGTGCGAGCAGCCACCAATAGTTGGCACTCACGACCCAGCCACCCGCCAGCGGAATGATCCCGATCGCACCGATCCAGAGCAGACGTTGGGCACCGGTGCGATGGGCGAGTCGGCCCCACCACGGCAGGCAGACGAACTTCGCGACGAATGAGATGCCGATGAGGATTGCGAAGTCGGTGTATGCGAAGTGAAGTTCCTTCAGCATGTACGGCACGAAGAATGGCCCGGCGACGTAAACTCCGACCTGCATCGAGACCGCGAACAGCAACAGCCTGCCGGAGGGGCCACGCGAGAACTTTTGCCACTGCTCGCGCAGGGTCAGAAACCGCATGGCGGCGGGGATGGGGGTCGGTTCGCTTTGGAAGGCCAAACACGCGGACGACAGAATGCGGCACAGACAGGAGACGCCAAACAAGACCGCGAAGATCGGAACGCGATCACCGGCGGCCTTGCCCGCTTCGAGCGCGAACCCGGCTGCGAGGAATCCGGCCAACGTAGTCACCTGACAAAGCCGCGACCGCTTCGCAAAGAACTTGGCTCGTAGCGAACGAGGAATGATCGTCCCTTGCCACGTATTCCATGCGGGACCGGTCCCGAGACTCGCGCCCCAATAAACCGACGAAATGAGCATTGCCGAGAAGGCCGAGATCTGGCCCACCCACGCGGCCGAAATCAACGGCAAGAAGCACGCCGCCTGCAACAGTGAACAGACCACGACCCAGCGTTTATGAGACCCGAGAATTCGCACCGCGCGCGGCGAGATCAACTGCAACAGACTCCCGATCAACACGGGAACCGTCGCAACGAGACCGGCGAACACCTCACCCAATCCCACCGCGAGGACAAACGCTTGAAGATAAGATTCGCCAGCACCGACCATCACGCCGTACAGCGTGCCATCGCCGATGCTCAGACGAAGATCGCGTTTCAGAACGACCTCGGGGGGAGGGAACTCAGCAGAACGCAAATCGGTGGCAGAGGCGTCTAAATCTAAGCCGCCGTTCACCGAGCCGGTGGCTTCCGCAGTGAAGCCTGGAGACACTCCCGCCTCAACAGCACTTCGATCCTGCGGCGCGTTGCCCCGCGTCACATCGTTTCCTTCCACAATCGCCACTGCCTCCCACGTCGCACATCCCGAAGCGGCGACGCGGCGGAGAGTAGCAGACGTCCCCCTGCGGCGAAACGCGACTGACCGAAGCCTGAAGCTCAAACGAAGCCTTTCTTGATGCGCCCGCCAAAAGTAGCCTTCATCGCTCCGCGTGAAGAGAGCCGAACGCGGAATGACACTATTTTCCGCGTCTCCGGGTCGCTGGTGACTCGGCTGACTTCACGCGGAGCGATGAAGGCTACTTTGGGCGGTCACGTCTTTCTTCGCTTGCGCTTCAGGCTTCGATGGGTAAATCATTTTCCAGGTGTTGCCCAAGCACTCGGCTACCGAACCACCAAGAACCGCTCGAACCCGTGTTGATGCAGTCTCGTTTCTACTAATCGACATCGCTCGGCCTCACACAGCCCGTTCAAGATTCCGAACAACACACAGCCCATGACAATGCTCGTCACGCACACGACGGCCATGGGGAGCGAGAACGGCTTGAGGTCGGCATACAGCTCGTCGAGGCTGCAATACTCGCCAAACTTTTCGCCATCGTAGAGCATCACGACACCACAGAAGTCGGAACTCCATTCGTAGTCGAACGGCCCGTATGTCTTCCGGCGGTGCGTCACCCAGAAGCGGCTTCCATCAAGTTGAATTCCATGCGTCGCTAACACGGTGGTTCGTCGCTTGCCAATGGGATCGAGAAAGAGGGAATGCGAAAGGTGCGTGAGCCTCTTCGGCTGGAGACTGTCTTACGCCAAGAAGAGCATGGGCGTGCATCCACAAATGGCTCCCGAATTGGCACCGACACCGGTGACGTGGAGCAACCCTGCGGATCGCAATCTCTCGGCTGCGAAAGGCGCGGGATCATAGCCGCCGCGCGCGTTGTCACAAGACGAGATTGAACCCGCGCAAACGGCCATTTCTGTTTCGAGAGTGGCCGTCCGAATTTGTGCCCCCGGTGAAGCCTTCGCAACGTCGGCACCGCGCATTGCGCGGCGTGCGGAGACTTGCGAGGGAGCCGTCCAGCGACGGTTACGCACACTCCGCGCGGAGTCATTCGTCCCAACGGACGGACAGATCAGGCGAGCAAATCGAGTCCGCGCCGTCGCGCTTGTCAAACCGTGCGGACTGTGCGGCGTGTGGACTGTGAGAACGATTTTTTTCTGCCACATTCAAATGATTCCGGCATCTCCCGAATGAGTTCGGCCGATCATCCCCTCGGATTTGAATTTCCGCCGCGAGGTGCCGCTTGACAACGTTTTGCGTCTCGACTATCCAGTTCCCGCACACGCCCCGGCCCCAAGATTACCAGCCGCTCAGCACCGTGTGATGAATCGAGTTCAGCATCCCTACCGAAGGATTTGAGTTCGTCTGCCGAGGATTCTTTCGGCTCCAAACTCAGTCAGGAATATCCCGTCCACAGTTCGAGTTTTTTGAGGTTTCACAGATGAGCACAGTTCTGTTTGAAGACGAAGTGGCCACGTTGCCAACCTGGTTGCCTGCGTTCCCCTTGGGTGGACCACGGATGGCGAGCGATGACGATGGCCCACCGGGTGACGACGACTTCGAGGATGATGAAGACGAAGAGTTTGAAGACGAAGAGGCGGATGAACTCGAAGACGAAGAACTCGAAGACGAATTCGATGACTTCGATGACGACGACGACTTCGATGATGACGACGATGATCTGGACGACGACGAGGATGACGACGACGATGACGAGGATTACTGATCCTGCCAGTGACTTCTTGTGATCGTTGAACAAGACTGCCGCTCGCGTCCGGATTCAATGCTCGCGTGGGTCACTGCATCGCTCGTTCGTGTTCGCATAACGGCCGGCGTTCCCTCATGGGACCGTCGGCCGTCTTTTTTTGTCCCGCGCACCTTTTTGTCTCGCAGCATGGCACTTTCGCCGCTTGTCTTTTCAGCAGTAGGTCAGCATTCTGCGACTGCGGGTGTGCTCGCCATCAGGTGTCGTTCGTTCGTTCAGGGAGTCGTGTCGTGCAGGGGTTGTCTCAACAGATTCGTGAAGCGGTCGAGTTCATCCGTCAGTCGTGGGCCGGACAGGCAAAGGTCGGGATGATCTTGGGGACGGGTCTCGGTGGACTCGCCGAACAGATCGAGCATCAGGCGACGATCCCTTACGGCGACATCCCGCACTTCCCCGTCTCGACCGCGCCGGGTCATGCCGGTCGCTTGGTCTGCGGCCTGTTGAAGGGAGTCCCCATCGTCGCGATGGAAGGTCGCTTCCATTACTACGAAGGCTACTCGCTACAACAGGTGACGTTCCCCGTGCGCGTGATGAAGGCCCTCGGGGCCGACACGCTGCTCGTGACCAACGCGGCGGGCGGGATCAATCCTCAACTCGATCTGGCCGATGTCGTCGTGATCGAAGACCACATCAACCTGCTGCCGGATAATCCGCTGCGTGGCGTGAACGACGACAGCCTCGGCCCGCGCTGGCCCGACCTGAGTGCGCCATACACGAGCAGCCTCATCGCGCTCGCCCGTTCGTCAGCGCTGTCCCTTGGGATTCACATTCACAAGGGAATCTTCGTCGCCGTCCCCGGCCCGAACCTCGAAACGCGGGCTGAGTATCGAATGCTCAAGGCTCTCGGTGCCGATGTCGTCGGCATGTCCACCGTCCCCGAAGTCCTCGTCGCCGTTCACAGCAGCATGCAGGTCCTCGGCTTCTCGGTCGTCACCGACATGTGCCTCCCCGATCATCTCGAACCGGCGGAAGTCCCCAAGATTCTGGCGAACGCCGCGGTGGGAGGAGCCAAGCTCGCGAAGCTCATCCCCGCCGTCATCGAACAGTTGAAATGAGAACGATCATCGCTCTTGTGTGAGTCGTAGGATGTGTACTCCTGCCCGTCCGGCTTTGTCCCAAAAGAGCGGACGGGCAGGAGTGCCCATCCTACAAACGCTTTCACGTCCATTGTCTCTGCACCGAAGCCACGCCACTCAAGGCCCCCCATGAGACTCCCGCGCCTGTTGATCGTCGGCGTCCTGTGCCTCGTGCTGACAGGCTGCGCCGACAACGTGACGCTGCAAAACTTCGCCCGCATCAAACCCGGCATGACGATGAAAGAAGTCGAAGCGATCTTCGGTGGCCCCGGCAAGTCGTATCAGACAATCAAAACGTGGCGAGGCAAAGGGAACCGTACGATCACCATCGAGTTCGACGATCGCGGCCTCGTCGTCAGCCAGACGCACGACGGCTTCTAGTGCCCCGTTGGATGGAAATTTACAGGCTCTACCGGATGGCAGTTCTGTCCTCAGACCCCATCCGCCTCGTGCGGATGGGGTCGTCTTCCGAATAGCGTTGCGCCCTGTTAGCTCTCCGTCTCGTTCACCATCCAGACAAGCTGGATGGGGTCGAAACCCAGTTCCTTCCATCCGGTAATGTCGTGAAGTTTGCCAAACCCGCCCGCCAGGTTCTCGTCACGAGTGATCGCTCGCCTCGCTTTCAACACCGTTAGTTTCAACTTGCCGCACATCGCCGACGGTGACGCTCTCAACCACGCGGACTACCATCCGCCGCGCTGTTCGAGACTCGATCTGCATCTCAAATCAAGGCCCTTCACCGTGCGAAACAAAGCGTTGCGAAACAACAGGCTCTATCGTTCCCTCCATCTACATGCGTTCGCGTACGCCATCATCGCTCTTGCCGGTTCGATCTCGACGCGAGACGCCTGCGCTCAGAAGTCGGCTCATCCCACGTCACCGAAGATCACCGAAGCTCTTCAGCCGTTCGTTGAGAGTCACGCCTTGGCCGGTGCAGTGACGTTGGTGGCTGATAAGGACAAGTTCCTCAGCGTCGATACCGTCGGGTATGCGGATGTCACGGCGAAGAAGGCGATGCCCGCCAATGCGCTCTTCTGGATCGCCTCGCAGTCCAAGCCCGTGACCGGTGCCGCGCTGATGATCCTCGTCGATGAGGGCAAGGTCGATCTGAATGCTCCCGTGTCGAAGTACCTGCCCGAGTTCAACAACACGTGGCTGGCGGCCTATCGCGACAACGACACGGTCCTGCTGAAACGCCCTGCTCGCCCGATCACGGTGCGAGACTGCATGAACCACACGAGCGGGATGCCCTTCAAGTCGGACCTCGAACAGCCGACGCTCGATCTCCTCACACTTCGCGACGGCATTCGCAGTTATGCCCTGACGCCGCTCGTCACCGAGCCGGGAACGAAGTACGCGTACTCGAACGCGGGGATCAACACCGGTGGGCGGATCATCGAAGTCGTCAGCGGCATGAAGTACGAGGACTTTCTCGACCAGCGGCTCTTCGCTCCGCTCGGCATGACGGACACCACCTTCTGGCCCAATGCAGAGCAACTGACGCGACTCGCCAAGCCGTACAAGCCGACCGCCGACAAGCTGAGTCTCGAAGAGACCACGATCAGCCAGCTTCGCTATCCGCTCAACGATCGAACTCGCCAACCGATGCCCGGCGGTGGACTCTTCTCCACCGCGAGTGACATGGGCCGCTTCTGCCAGATGGTTCTCAACAAGGGAACACTCGACGGCAAACGCATCCTGTCCGAAGCGGCCGTCGCCACGATGACCAGCAAGCAAACGATCGAGTCGTTGAAGGATGGCTACGGTGTCGGCTGGTCCACTCAAGGCGAGTCGTTCGGACACGGCGGCGCGTTGGCCACCAACCACACGATCGACACCAAGCGCGGCCTCATCACGATCTTCCTCGTCCAACACGCGGGCTTTCCCAAGAACGGCAACGAAAGCCAAGGTGCCTTCCGCAAAGCGGCCGAGAGCCAGTTCAGCTCGACCCCGTAGGGTAAGCGTCTCGCTTGCCCGTCTTCACATCCCGCCGAGGCAACCCGTCACGATCAAAAGGGCAAGCGAGACGCTTACCCTACGACGCTCACTGCCGCGACTTCAAAAACGCGATCAGGTCGAGAAGCTGCTCTCGCGTGAGTTGCGTGTCGAGACCAGCCGGCATGACCGAGACGGTGCCGGGGAGAATCTCTTCGATGTCGGCGCGAGCGACTCGCGCTTCGTCTTTGGCTCCCGTTGCGAGGACGATCTCATCGGGAGTCTCGCGCCGGATGAGACCGTTCACCTGCTTGCCTGCTTTGGTGACGATCAGGACCGGCTCGTAGCTGCGCACGAAGCTGACGCTCGGGAAGAGCAGCGCTTCGAGCAGATCGCGCTCGGACCTGATCTTGCCGACGCGCGACAGGTCGGGACCGATGTTGCCACCCTTGTAGCCGATCGCGTGGCACGCGATGCACGCCGCCTTCGAGTTCGCGAAGACAAGTTGCCCGCGCCGCACGTCCCCTTCCCCGACGTGAGCGACCATTTCATCCAGCCGCTCCTTCTGCTTCGCCGCTTCAATGTTGATGGCCGCGTAGAGTGCTTCGGCCTGCTGCTGCACACCGGCCGGAAACTTGGCGAGCCTCAACTTCACCGCGTTCACGCGCAGGCTCGTCAACACGGGCGACTGCTTCAATCCCGCGACCAGCTTGTGACCGACCACTTCATCCGTGGCCGACTCAAAGACCGCGAGCAACCGATTCAGTTCCAGCGGCCCGACGCGCGGGATGGCCTCTGCCAGCGCCGACTGCTGTTCTAGATTGAGCCTTGTCTTGAGCAGCGCTTCTACGGCAGCGGAACGAACCTCAACGGAAGCCTCTTCACTGAGATTCTCGATGAGTAGCGTAAAGTGATCCGGCGCGATCGGCCCTGCGTCAGCGGGGATTGCGGCGAGCGAGGCAACTCGCGTGAACATTGGTGTACTCGTCGAAGAAGCCACTTGACGCAGCGCCTTCGCCAGCGATTCGGTTCCTGTTTTCGGCAGCGGGATGGCGCGAACGGACATCACGACGTTTCCCTTCAGCGTGCCGTCATCTGCCGCGAGCATCTCGGTCAGAGAGGCGAGCCATGACGACGGCATCTCCTTCAGTCCGGACGCAGTGATCGCCTCAAGAACCAGGAACCGCGCCGTCCCATTTCGGTCAGAGGCGGTAGTTGCTTTGAGGTGGTTTGCCATCAGTTCCTGCACGTTCGGCGTGCCCACAAATTTGGCGAGCAGTTCGCGAACTTCCAGATATTCCTTGCGACGCCATTCCGACTTCACGAGCTGCCCGCGCAGATGGTCGGCCACGGCGTTGCCCCATTCGCCGTGGCGCGATGTCAGCCACAACGCGGTCTCGCGAAGCGTGATGTCCTCCGACGACAGCAACGGCACGACCTGTTCGGGCGTCAATCCGCCGCCTGGCATCTGCTCGAGAGCGATCATCGCGACCCGCCGCACCTGCGGATCGGGGCTGCTGAGTCCGATGGCCGTCCCTTGCGGATCAGCGATCTCGATGAGGGCGAACGTGATCGCATGTTCCATCACGCGGTCCGCCTGCCCGACATCGACGAAGGTGGCGGGCTTCGCGCCGTCGCTTGTGGCTTCCTCCTCGCGCACCAGAGTGACTGCCGTTCCGAGTCTCAATCGTTGTTCCGTCGCCGCCTCCAGCAGATGCGGCACCGCCGACTTGTCTCCCAACCGGCCGAGAGTCTCGGCACTCAGTCGCATGTTCTGTCGCGTGCAGAGTCGCAGCAGTTTGGACAACTGCGGCATTGCCGCGTGGTCCCGCCACAGACTGACCGATTGGAGTGCGACCTGTCGGATATCACGATGGCCATCAAACAGAGCTTCGCGCACGAGTCGCCGCGCCTCGGGAGCGTCGATTCGAGTAAGTATCCAGACGGCGTTCCTGCGCATTGTTTCTGAGGAGCGTCGTGAGCGGAACAGCCCGTTCAAGTCGATGGCGTTGTCATCACTCAACGTGCCGCCCTCTTCCAACTCGCGCAGCGGCGGTTTGAGAACCGCGACCACCTTCGCGACATCGTGCTTCGCCAGATCGCGGATCGCCCGCCGCTGAACGGCCGGACGCGGATCGTCGAGCAATCGAGCCAACTCATTCGGCGCGAGCTTCGCCCAATCGAGCTTCAACCCGCGCGCGTCGCCCCCCGTGGGCAAATCATTCCCATGACTCGCATTCTTCTCATCTGCTTTCGCACCCGGTTGAGACAAAGCCGGACGGGCAGGAGTGCCCATCCTACGAACGCGATAGACCGCGCCGAGCACATCCGGCTTGTCGAGCTGCGATGTCGGGCAACACAGCTTGTACCAGCCCCCCGTGTCGAAGATGAGCAGGCTACCGTCGGCGTCCTCCAACACGTCGGTCGGATGGAAGTCGAGGTTGTTAGAGACGACGAAGTCCGAGTCGGTCGAGGTGAACGTCGCACCGCTCGGCTTCAGTTCATGTCGCGACACCTTGTACATGTTGAACTGGCACGCAAAGAGGTTGTCGCGGAACTTGTCGCCGAAGACATCGGACTCGTACCGCGTCAGCCCGCACGGCGCGGCGGCTCCCATGTGGACGAGCGGCGGGAGCAGATCACCCGTGCGCGGATGAAAGTCGGTCACGTTGTGAACCTTGCCGTAGACGCCGCCATACACGGCGTGAATCAGCCCGTCTCGCAATCCGCCGCCGGGGTTCTGCAAGAACGTCGTCGTGAAGATTCGCTCGCCGCCGGGAGTGAAGACGACATCGACCGGGTTGTCCATTCCGCCCGTCATCACGTTCTCGACGGGACCGGTTCCATCCGCGCGACGCCGGAAAATATGAGACGCCTTCGTGACGAGCGGCTTCTTCCCAAGAGGCTGCTCATACGTCTGCTCGGCAAACGCCCCCTTGCACCAGTAAATGAACCCATCCGGCCCGAGATACGGCCCGTGCAGATCGTTCGCACAGCCGGTCAGCGTCTTCCCCTCGAACCACTCGCCCCGCTGATCGGCCACGCCGTCGCCATCGGTGTCCGTCAACTTCCAGATGCTCGGCGGAGCGGCCACGTACAGCGAGCCGTCATGCCACAACGTCCCCTCGGGAAACATCATCTTGTCGGCGAAGACGACACTCTTGTCGAAGCGCCCGTCGCCATCCGTGTCCTCCAGCCGCACGATGCGATGCGTCGGGTTCTCCAACTGCTTCACCACCGGCTCATTCGACCCGGACGAATCGGTGACATACAGCCGCCCGAGTTCATCGAAGTCCGCCGTGATCGGCCGCTCCACCAAAGGCGATTTCGCCGCCACCTCGATCTCAAACCCGTCCGGCAGCGTGAACGTATGACCGTTGAAAGTTTGCTCACCCGCAAGCACGCGCGTGGCGTTCGTGAGAACGACGACCATGCTCAAGCAGAAGGACCGAAGTGTCATCGGAGTCCCTTTGTGTTATCGAAATTACTGTGGCGAACTACGGGCTGGAGATTTGGTCCAGCTTTAATGCTGAGACGCTCTTGGGAAGTTTTTTTACAGTGTCTGCAAGCACCTTCTTAAGGCGCTGCTGGTGTTCTGCCCAATGCGAATCAGTTTTCGGATACAAATCACCGTAGCAATCCATGTAGATGAATTCCAGAAACTCTCGCATTTTATCCTTGGGAACACTGCTACCAATTTGGCCCTCAATTGGGACGCACATTAGCACAAACGGCCGTACTTGAACGCCGTAACTTAGAGACACTTCTGGACATTTGAACTCAAACTTAAGCCAACGGGCTTCATTGCCAACATTGCAAGACATGGCCTGAAAGTGGCGCATTCGTAATTTGCACGCATTGGAAGGCCGCTTAGAGCTTTTTGAACCGCTACAACTAATGTCGAAAAACAAATAATCGCAGCCGTGATTGCCATTTCGGAGAATATCATTAAGCGTTCTCAGCATTCGTTCCATTCCAAAGCGGGTAGCTACTTCATTCTCCTTCGCGATGCCACAGTAGCTGATGATGGCCTTCTTGTGATCAGCATAAAAATGGCACAGCAGAAACCCAACCACCATGTCACCCCACAGAGCGACTAAAACAATGTTTTCCACCTTGACATGACGACCCTTAGGGTTTCTCGTCATGAACTGTTTCAACTCTTTTGTGCTATAGTTTGTTTCCGGGCCATCACTTAATGCAGTATACAGACTGTAAAGACCACGACAATTCTTGTCGCGAGTCGATTCTATACGGTGAACTGTGATCTCGGCATCTGTCCTAGCAACAGTGCCGCCCGACGGAAGTTGGTCCGAACGAACCAGGCCGACGGCGGGATTGTCATGAATGTTGCGATGCATGCTCGTCCCGACAGCGCTCGCCAATTCGCTGCCGTTCTTCCAGTACCTGCAGTGCTTCCTAGAAACGAACCGGCGGAATTCCTCGAGTTTCTTGCGACTCACGGTCTTTGCTTCGCGGCGACCTAATGGTAGTTTCACAATATCCGAGTGAAGGAACGCTGCGATCGGCTTACCCTTCTCCAATGCGTATCGATACTCCTTCTCGACGAATCCCACTCCGTCGCTATCAGTCGAACCATATCGTCCGGCGAGGATCAGAATGTAGTAATCGCAGTTGTCGATGTACTTCTGGATGAGCAACCATACGTCGTCATCGGTAGCCGGGAAGGCTTCCATCGCAATCGGGTAGCAGTCCATTTCAAGCAGTTTGAATATGACTTTTGTGCGTGCTGCTTTAAGGTCTTCGTATGTCGAACTCACGAATACTTTATAAAATTTGTCCATCGAACTGGCTTCACCCTAAGAGAATAGATGTCGTTGCAAATCAGCTCAATCGTTTGATCTTCACCGATCACTTTTGTGACGCCAGCACGTCCTCGCGGAATTCGATGGGGCAGACGTTCCATGAGGCGGCGTAGGTTTCGGCGAGGGGGACCGGGACGTAGGTTTCGGGATCGATGAAGATCGGCATGTCGGGGAGTTTGCCGCCGATGGCGACCGGGTCGATGAAGGCGGTCAGGGGATCGCGGCAGCAGTACGAGGCGAGTGTCAGGGGCTTGCCTCGCGGCAGTCGGAAGTCTTCGGACTCCAGTTCAGACCAGATGAGCTGATGCAGTCCCTGTGGATCGCGCGGGCCGGGGGAAATCAAATCGATGATCAACAGGTGGATGCCGAAGCGGATCAGTTCCACAGACTTCTCGACGATCTTTCGGACGGCGACCTTGCTGTGTTTGTTGCCCGGCGAAACGATTTCAATCACCGCTACCAATTCGCCCAACGAGTCGCGAATGGCAAGCTTGTTCGCCTTGGCGGCATAGACCTCCAGTTCCGAACCGTGACTGACAAACTTAGTCTTGGGAGGAGCGTCGGCCAACGCCACACCGCCAGGCGGTCGTCGAGGCCGATCCTCTTTCTCATGCCGCTGCAACGTCAACAGGTCCGGCACCACTTCTCCCGCATGTTGCTCGACCAGAGTGAAGTAGCCCTTCGGCAACAGCCCCGAGTTCAAAGAATTGCAAATCGCGATGGACCATTGCTGATGAAAGTGATGAAACAGACCGCCCGGTGCCTTTTTCCAATCGTGGACTTGCATGATTCAATCTCCTCGACACTCAAGCACTTGTTCTGCGCTAGTGAAATGTACACCCGGACCAAGAGAGATGGAGAAAACGTGTGGCAAAAGTTTACCCCGCCTTTGCGGCCATCAGGCTGATGCGGATGTTTTTGTCGTAGTGACAGGTGGCGATGTGGAGGCCGTCGGGGTGGAGGGACATGTCTCGGGTGGTGTTGCCGAAGTTGAAGGTGTGGAACTCGTCTTTGGAGTCGGGCTTCCAGAAGTAGAGGTGTCCGCCGCCGCCACCGCCGGTCGATGCGACGACGAAGCCTTCGGGATGCCAAGCGAGGCCGAAAGCTTTGCCGTTCACTTTGGCTTTGCAGAGATGAGTCATCACGTCCTTACCTGATTCCCAGTCGATCTGGACCACAATGGGATCGCCGACTCCGGCGAAGGCGTTCGAGACGTTGGTGATGCCGCCCGCGATGAGCTTCTTGCCGTCGGGAGTGAAGCTCATGCAATACGGTCCGCCGTAGTCGGCCATGAAGCCAGCGTCGTACTTGCTGAGACTGGCGATGGGGAACTCGCGGACCTTTTTGCCCGTATCGACTTCCCAGTGAATGAACTTCGCGGTGAGGTCTCCCGTCGCGAGCTGCTTGCCGTCGGGATGGAACGCGAGGTTGTAGACGTGCCGCGCGTGGCCCTCTTCCCCGGCAATGGGCAGCTCGCGAATGAGCGTGCCGTCGGCGAGGTTCCACAGCTTGACCTTCTTGTCGTCACTGCATGACGCGAGCAGATTGCCATCGGGACTGACGGCCACCGCGCGAATCCAACCTAGATGCGCATCGACATTACGAATGATTGTCGGAGCATCGATCGCCGCCGACCACCAAATGAGCCGCCCGTCGTAACCGCCTGATACCAGCACATCGCCCGCCTTGTTGAACGCGAGTGCTCTGATCCAACTGTCGTGGCCGACCAGTTCGACCTTCGCTCCCGAGGCGACATCAAACCGGACGATCTTGTTGTCCTCGCAGCCTCCAAACACGAAGCGGCCGGTCGGGTCATAGCGACAGCCAACGAACGGAGCAGTGTGAACGAGCGATTTCTCGACATGAGTCTTGGTCGGATCGGCAGGCATCGTCTGGTCTCCTGTACGACTAACGTTTTGTTTCTTCGTCCGGCGCGACGATTTGTGGTGGCGATGTTTGGGCGACCGCTTTTTCCGAAGAATCTCTGAGCGGGGTGGCGTCAGCCCAATGGCACTTACTTTGAGCGATTTTCAAATTGACGTTCAGTGCGACGTAGCTAAATTCGTGAGAATTCAGCCGGCTTTGATGGTCGTCTGAAGTCTTACGACTTCAGCTACACCCCAAAGTGAGTGCCATTGGGCGTCAGCCCCCTGGTTCTTCGGGCGTCAGCCCTTCTTCAGCGGCAGGGAACTCCAAGAACCAGGGGGCTGACGCCACCCCGCTCCGAAACGAACCAGAGGGCTAACGCCCAAGAATCCACTTGGGTTGCGGCGGACGCAGTGAAGCCGCATTGGGTGATCAACTCGCGTCCACGATACCTTCCGAGATCATCTGCTGCGCTTGCCGCGCCACCGCTTTGTGGATCGGTTGGTATTCGTCGGCCAGCCAGCTTCGATCGACTTGCGCGAGGAGTTTGATCGCCGCCGTCGGCCTCTTCAGAAACTTGACGTTGAGGACCGCGAGTTTGACCTTCTGACGATCAGCCTCTTTAGGAAAGCGTGCGATGAACTCTTCGAGCAGCGGCTTGGAATCGCGCACGTTTTGCTGTTTGAAGAAGGCGTCACTCAAGCCGCGCAGTTCGGCGGCTGGCAGTTGGAAGTCGGGATCGGCGGCGCGCTGGCGACGGAGTTCGGCCAGAGCGTCGCCGGGCTTGTCGGCGTTGATGGCACTCCGGATCCGTCCGAGCGGCGACGTGTCACCGGGCGCTGCGGACAGCGCGACCGAGGGGAGTGGCGGAACAATGTCGAGCTTCTGAGAGTCGGCCAGCCGCTTCGACGCATCCGATGGCTTGGAAGTTGAGACCGACTTCACCGCTGAGACCTGTTCGGGCTTGGCTTTGGGTTTCGAGTTCAATCCCGACGGGAGCGGAGGCAACAGTGGAGCGACTGGTGAACTCGCCGCAGGCTTCTTGCTTCGCTCGGGCGAGGAACTCTTCACGCTCGGCCCATCACCCAGCAACGCCCGCGCGAGAGGTGCGTTGGCCGCGTCACTCATTGGTCTCTTCGGGGAGTTCTTTTTCGAGGACGGCGACTCTTCGATGACCTCGATCCCCTCCACTTCAATCGCCTCATCGGACGGAACTTCATCGTCGAGTGACGAGAGCGACTGAAGCTTGGGCATCGCCCTTCTCTTCTTGTTTGCGAGGATGCGCGGCCCGTCGTCATCATCGTTGTTGGCCGTGACCTTCTTCTCACGGAGGGACGCGAGCGCCACGGTGTCTTGCCACGCACCGACGTTTGCCACCGCGCCGTGCTTGTTCTGAGCGTAGGCGAACAAGTCCCAGTTCTCGCAATCGACCCAGTTCAGTTTGACGAACGCCGCCGCGACACCAAACCCAAGAATGGCCCCCAGTGCGTGCGCGATCTCGGACGTGACTTCATAACCGTGTGCACCGATGACCGAGCCAATAATCTCAGCCCCAATTTTGAAGCCGCAGAAATAGACGTACTCCATCTCAAACGTCCCGGCGTTGAGACCGATCCACAGACAGGAGATTTCGTTCTTCGGTGCCCAGACCAACACCATGCCAAGCAGCGCGAAGACGACCAGCGACGCTCCACCCGCCCCAGGCCGCGTCATCTTCATGAGTTCGCGTTGAAGCTCCTTCATCGCCTTCGGATCGAGCTGGTCATCGTTGCCGCCAATCCCCGGAAATGGTCCCGCCGGAAAGCCATCCATGTCGGGACCATCTTCTCCGTCATCGTCTTGCGCGAAGGCCGGTGTCGGTTCGAGCCACGACCACGGCGACGAGGTCTCACGCGACGACGCGAAGTCACCCATATCAAACATCGGCTTGTAACCGAGCATCGTCAGTTGGATGAGCGCCCCGCCGAAGATGCCGATCGACATGTAGACGCACAAAAACTTCCACCAGCCGAGCTTCCCCTCGACAACGATCCCGAACGCCCACAGGAAGAACATGTTCCCGAGCAGATGCCCGATCCCGAAGTGCAGGAAGTTGTAAGCGACCCACTCCAACGGATGCAGCCCGTTGCCGTATTGCAGCAGCCATCCTTCGTCGTTGTGTCCCATGCCGGTGATGGCAAACGTGATGCAGTTGATGACGATCAGCGCGATCGTCATCCACGGAAAGTGATAGATCGGAGCATCAGTGCTGTACGGGATAATCATCGGTGATTCTCGCGTTCAGGGGTTTGTTGAATGCGGCCAAGGTTCAAGCAGCTCACCGTGGAACTGAGTTTCACGTCGCCTCATCGCTTCCAAAGTGAGCCAGTGTTTCTTGGAACTTCTTCTTGCCCGCTTCGACGACGCGGCGAATCTCTTTGGCGTTGAGATCGCTCTCTTTGCGGAGGTCGGCGATCATCTTGATGCTTTCGACTTGGTAGTCGGTGATCGCCGTGACGAGTTTTTCCACCGACTGCGGGCTGATGGTCGAGCCGTACCCAGCCTTGAGGGCCGCTCGTTCGAGATCGCGGCCGAGTTCCGCCACGTCTTCCAGTCCTTTGTTCACGCCCTCTTTCATCGCCTCGGTCGAACGGGTGGCTTCGTTCAGCCCCTGCTGCGATGTGTAGACCGTGCCGAGGATCGTGAAGACGTGTTCGTTCGTCGTGAAGAACGTGACCGAGCGGCGATAGACCTGATCCTTCACGTCGTGCGTCTGCTTGAGCTTGGTCACCAGCGTCTCGCCCACGTCGTAGCCGATGCTCAGATTTTCGGCGACATCCTTGAGGAGTTGGTACGACCGGTCTTCTCGCTCGTAACCAATCTTGGCTTCGTCGCGAGCCAGTTCGAGTTTCGAGCGTGTCCCCTGCTCTGCCGTCGCGGCGGCGGTGACGGCGGCTTGCGCGTTCGCGAATGCGGTCTTCGCCGCTTCGAGTGTGGGAGCATGTGTCTCGATGAGTTCGCGTGACAGGATCTCGGCCTCCTTCAGAGCGAAGCGGAAGTCGATGTAACCGTCCATGATCGCCTGCTCGCGTTCGAGCTGGTTCCGCGTGTCGGCCGCCACGTCCTTGTAGAGGTCCATGATCTTTTCAAACCGCGCACTCGGAGTCCCTCGCCGCATCCGCATCCACAGGTTCTGAGCCTTCTCGGTCATACTGAACTTGCCGTCGTCGAGCTGTCGGATGAGCGTCTTCGAGTCATCACGCACGCTGTCGAACATCTGCGTGATATCGAGATACCGATTGCCGATGTTGATGCTCTCGACGTTGTCTCGCACGAGAGCGTTGAAGGTACTCATGTGCTGGATCGTCTTCGCGATGGCCAGCACCTTCGGCTCGTCCACATGCTTCACTTCGTCGAGCAGCTTCACCAACTCCGACTGCGATCCCGAGGCAGGTGCCACACCAAACTTCTGCAACACGCCGATGGCTCGGTCGAGATAACGCTGAATGCCAGACGGCATCGTGGGAATGAACAATTCGGTCGTCTTCGAGCCGGAGTTCACCGAGCCAGCCGTCACAGTTTTCGAGGAAGGATTCAAGGAGTCAGCAGTGTCTGTCATGGAAGAAGTCTCGCGATTGAAGTGTGGTGCGGAAGGGAATCGACTCCGGTTCATCGCCGTGCTACCGTCAGTCGCGGCGAGCGTACCAAATCTTTTTGCAGCTCGCGACGAATGTGTGAACGGCGTATTTCTGACCGACACTTTGAACACGAACGGCACTCACAGCCAACCACGAGCATCCGCCTCGCGAGGAACACGAATGGTGACGACTCTGGAACTGACCGACTCCGAAATCAGCGATCTCCGCGAGCTAACGAAGCAACAGGACACCGCCGGTGCCCTGCGAACGGCCCTGCATGAGTTCGTCCGATACGCGCGCCGAATGCAACTCAAGGAGTTGTCCGGACAAGTCACAATGGACGACAACTGGCGAGAATTGGAGGCTGCGGAACTCAATCCGGGATCGCCAACATGAGCGACATGGTCTTGGTAGACACGTGCCTGTGGGTCCCCTATTTCAACCGCCCCCAATCTTCCGAACGACAAATCATCGATGCTCTATTGGACGAGGACCGCGTTTCGTTGATTGGGCCAGTTCTCGCCGAAGTGCTTCAGGGTTTTCGACGACAAGCAGAGGCCGACTGGGGTCGCATCTGCTTTGGCGGGCGTTGTCTACCGTGAGTTGGATTGGGATGACTGGAAACTGACCGCACATCTGGGACGACGACTTGCTGGTCAATCATTTCGTCTTCTCATGACCGACCTGGTTGTTGCCGCAGTCGCTTTGCGCCAAGGATGGTCCGTATACACCACAGACCCCCATTTCGACTCGATCACCGACCTCAAACGATTCCTTCCGAAGCGATAAAATAACATGACTGATTCCATCTCCTCCGCATCACCTCGCGAACACATGAGCCTCAACGAAATGCTGCGCGTGATGGACGTGGCGACGGAGCTGCGCAAGCAGCGCGAGTCGGTCGAGAAAGAACTGGCCATCGACGAGACGCGGCAGATGCTGCGAGAGCGATTGATGGCGGCGACGACTGTCACCGGCGAACGAGTCTCCGAGACCGAGGTCGATACGGCGATCGCTCAGTACTACAGCACGCTCTACACGTACCGCGAACCGCTCGCGAGTCTGGACCTGCGACTGGCTCAAGCCTACGTCCGTCGCGGTCAAATCGGCGTGACGCTGGTGCTGATGCTCGCGCTCGCCGGAGCAGGCTGGTACATGCTGCACACGTCGGCGGGATTGTTTTCGCGCACATCGCGTTCGTCGCGACAGGCGGTTCAGCAGGCGACCTCAGCCAGCGACCTGTCGTCACGGTTGCAGGCCAATGCGAAGGCCCGCACGGTCGAACTGACAACGGCCGCCAACGACATGCTGGACCGCATCCGCGCCGTTGCGCGTGATGCCTCGGTGACTCAGGAACTGGAGCGACTGGCGGGAGAACTCGATGTCGCGCGGAAGCAGTTCGATGTGAAGTCGCTCACGGAACTGGGGCAACGGACCACGACTCTGCTCGGCCAACTGAACGAAGCCTACGAAGTCCGCATCGTCAGCGACCCGAACACCAAGAGCGGAGTCGATCGCTTCTTCGAGGACTCCGATGGCAAACGAGTCTCGGGCCACTACGTGATCGTCGAAGCGCGCGATGCGTCCGGTCAGCCGATCACGCGATCCATTCGCAACTCCGAAACGGGCCGGATCGAACCCGTCCAACTCTGGGCCGAGCGGGTTCCCAAAGAGGTCTATGACCGCATCAAGTCCGACAAGAAAGTTGATGGCGTCTTGGATGAAAACCTCTTCTCAGTGAAACAGCGGGGCTTTCAGAACGACGAAATCAAATTGGTCGGCCCCGATGGCCAGCCACTGTCGCGCCTCGGCCAGATCACGAAGTGGTGACGCCGATCAACGTGATGGCCCGCGATGGCTTCCGTCTCCGCGACGTGTGTTGACGCGACGTGTGATTCCAGCTTGAATCTGCCCGACCTCGGACGGTCGTTGCCAATTCAACTCACTCGCTGCTGGAGTCTGCCATGTCATTGCACGGTTGCGCTTGCGGACTGTTTCTCATCCTGTTTTCCGCCGGGTTCGCCGGTGCTCAAGGGACAACTGAGGCGGACAAACTGAAGAGCGACGCGGAGGCAGCCTATCAGGCGGGCGACTTCGCCAAGTGCCTCGACCTGACCACGCGCGTGCTAGCGCAGAACCCCAAAGATCACGGAGCGCTCTACCTGCGAGCCAGTTCGCACGTTGAACTCGGCGTGGTCAATCGCAACGGAAAGGAGCTGCGGCAGGGAGTCGAAGACGCACGCGACTCACTCCGTCTCGGCGGCAGCAATGAGATCAACTACTACCTGCCCTACATGTACGGCATGACGGCTCTCGCCAACTTGGAGGGACGCAAGGAACACGCCGATGTCGTGCTAGCAGTCGCCAAGAGCGTCCTCGATCGAACCACGCTCACGCCCGAGCAACGCGCCAACACGCTCTACCAACGCGCTGCCGCCTACATTCACCAGAAGAACCTCGAAGCCGCGATTCAGGACTATCAAGCCGCCATCAAGGGCTTCCCAGGACATCTCGGTTCACACGTCGGCTTGGCCGAGAGCTACGTTGTTAGCCAGCAGGCCGACAAGGCGCTCGCCGCGTTCTCATCGGCCGTCGAGACGTTTCCGACCAACCCACTGGTCTACAACAACCGCGGGCTGTTTTTGCAGCAGCAAAAGCGATTCAACGAAGCCGTCGCCGACTTCAACAAGGCGTTGCAGATCGATCCCAAGTTTGCCGTCGCCTATACCAATCGAGGCTTCACTCAGCAGGCCGCAGGTAATCTTCCGGGAGCTGAAGCCGACTTCTCGGAAGCGATCAAGCTCGCCCCAACCAACTCGGTCTTCCTCAGCCTGCGTGGCACCTGCCGATTGGCTCAAGGCAATGTGACAGGAGCCATGGAAGACTACGTCCTAGTGAATCGAATCGACCCCAAGAACCCCATCGCCTATGCCGACGTGGGATTCGCCAAATACTTCATGAAGGACTTCGCAGGTGCTCAAGCCGCGTTTGACCAGGCCGTCGCTTTGGACGCGAACATGCGCTATCTGAACCCGTGGCGAAGCTGGGTGCTGGTGCTGATGGGCCAGCCTGACGCAGCAGCTCCGATTGTCGAAGCCTCCGCCAAAAAGACCGAGAAAGAGCGGGATTGGATCGACGCCCTCGTTCTGTTCTTGAACGGCAAGATCTCGGAACAAGACCTCGTGAACATTGTGAGCAAGGTGACCGACGCCAACTTGAAGAACGCTCAACTTTGCGAGGCGTACTACTTCATCGCCGAACGACGTTCACAGGCGGGTGACAAAACCAACGCCGCCGCGTTCTACGCCGAGGTCTTGAAGACGAAAGCCAACCAACTCTCAGCCTATCGCGGTGCCCAGTTCGCGCAAGGTTCGTTCGCGGCAACCAAATAGCGCTCCGCGAAATCGAAGTCCGGCTTTTCTGAAAGCCGGACTTCAGTACGAGCCACAGGCTGCGCGGTCGCGACTCAGTAGACCTCAACAATCGCGGCGCTGGCTTGGCCAGCGCGCGTCACGTTAATGTTGAGGACGATGCGATTGTCTGTCTCGCGCGGTTGTCCCGCCACGATATTCAGCGGACAGGCGGGGTCGGGCGTGTCGTAGTTGAGCGTGTGCGGGATCAACCCGCGACTCAACCCGACCACCGATGCCGCCAATTCGAGAGTCCCGCAACCCGCTCCCGAGTTCCCCATGAAACTCTTTGGGGCAGTGACGGGGACACGGCGACCGAGGTCGCTGCCGAACACGTCGAGGATGGCCGCAGCCTCCTCAATGTCTGTTTCCTTCGTTCCCAATCCGTGCGCGTTTACATGACCGATCTTGTCGGGCGAGAGACCGGCATCACGCAACGCGGACCGCATCGCGTTGGCCAAAGCCACTCGAATCCCCGCCACGCCCTTCGGGCTGAAAACGCACGACGACCCCGTTCCAAGCAGACGCGCCCAAATCTTGGCTCCCCGGCGTTCGGCGTGATCGCGATCTTCAATGATGAATGAGCAGGCACCTTCGCCGACAACACGCCCCGATCGGTCTCGATCGAACGGTCGGCAGCGTGCTCCGGGAGCATCGGGAGTTCGGGCAATGTCATCCCACAACGCAAGGTGCAAAGTTTTGATCGGGTGCAACGTGGTCCCGGTTGCTCCAGTGATCATCACGTCGGCGTGGCCTCGCAATACGATCCGCATCGCCTCACCCAACACTGCGTTTCCGGAGGCTTCATCCAGCGTCAGCGAATTGCTCGGGCCACGGGCATCGGACGAAATGCTGATGTGACAGGCGGGCATGTTGGGAAGATAACGCAGCAGCCAAAGCGGCTCCATTTTGGGAATCCCCTCCTGGCCCCAACGCTCAAACTGGAACTTCGTAGTCCCTTCTTCGCTGCACGCCTCACAGCCGGGGGCGAGGATGTTGGGATCGCTCAGCATCAGGTTCGCGCCGAATTCGACTCCCAGCCGCTCGTGATTGATGGAGTCGAGCGATACGCCCGAATGCTGCAACGCGAGACCGGCCGATGCGACGCCGAGCTGAATCTCACGGCACATCGCCTTGATGTTCTTACGCTGTTCCTTGAGATAAATTTTTCGAGCCGACTCCTCCGTGAAGCCAACTACTTCACCACCGACACCGTCGGGAGCGCCAAACCCAGGATAAAGGCCACATCGAGTCACACCCGATCGACCTTCGGAAAGGTTCTTCCAAAACTCGTCGATCCCAATTCCGATCGGACTTAGCACGCCGATACCGGTGATCACGACTTGCCGGGATGTTTGTTCAGAGTCGCTCATTTTCACTCAAACTGTGATGACCACCGATTCGCACAGCGCCTCCACAAGAGTGACGCCAAGCCTACATCGAACACTGAAACACCCATTACTTGAATAGAATGATCGCCTAGGCAACCCGCGATTGCGAAGCAATCCCGCCCAAATTCTTGATGCGTGATAAAGGGATTTCAGACTTCTAACAACCAACTCCAAGCAAGCCAACATTGAGGCGTAGTCTCTTCTCGGCCCCCAACCACCTTCACGCGATTTTGCCGACAACCAGACACGCGTTGTGACCACCAAACCCAAAGCTGTTTGAGAGAACACGATCCAACGTGACTTGCCGGGCTTGATTCGGAACGAAGTCCAAGTCGCACTCAGGGTCTTGATTCTCCAAGTTGATCGTTGGCGGGACCAACTGGTGCATCATCGACAGGATCGAGATCACGAACTCGACACCACCCGAGGCTCCCAGCAAATGGCCCAACTGACTCTTGGTGCTCGACACACACAGGCCGTTTTTGGCGTGAGATTCAAACACACGCTTAATGGCGTTGGTCTCGGCTTTGTCACCGAGCGGCGTACTCGTGCCGTGTGCGTTCACGTAACCCACTTGATCGAAATTCAAGCCCGCATCTTTGAGTGAAGACATCATCGCACGGGCAGCTCCGGTTCCTTCGGGATCAGGCGCTGTCATATGAGACCCATCCGAAGAGACACCGTAGCCAAGCATCTCCGCAAAGATCGGGGCACCGCGACGCTTGGCGTGTTCGTACTCTTCCAAGACGACAACACCGGCCCCTTCGGACAGCACAAACCCATCACGGTCACGATCAAACGGACGACTGGCGGCTTCGGGAGCGTCCATGCGAGTGGACAGCGCTCCCATCCGTGCGAACCCTGACAGGCCCATCGGCGTGATCGCGGCTTCGCTTCCGCCAGCAATCATCACATCCGCGACATCGTGTTGAATCACTCGAAACGCATCGCCAATCGCGTTACTCGCCGAAGCACAAGCCGTAGCCACGGCACTGCTCGGCCCTTTGAGTCCCCAGAAGACGGAGATGTTTCCGCTCGCCGCGTTGACCATGAGCTTCGGGATCATCAGTGGTGAGACTCGCGATGGTCCGCGATCGAACAGCTTGGAATGCTGCTCTTCAATCTCGTTAAGCCCACCGATACCGCTCCCAACAATCACGCCGCAACGGTAAGGATCAGACTCCTTCGAGAAGTCGATACCGCTTTGCTTGACTGCCTTCTGCGCGGACGCGAGCGCAAACTGGCTAAAGCGGTCAAGACGACGAGCTTCCTTACCTTCAAAATGTTCTTCCGGCTTGAAGTCCTTGACCTCACCCCCGAAGTTTACCTTGAAGTCGGAGCAGTCGAACCGCTCCAGTCGGCTCACCCCACTTTTGCCGGCGCACAACCGCTCCCAAAACTCAGGAAGATCACTCCCGAGAGCGGTGACCACCGACATCCCTGTCACGACGACACGTCTGGCCATCCGTCACTGCTTTTCCGTAATGTATTTGACGGCGTCACCCACCGACTGAATCTTGTCTTGGTCGGACTCGGGGATCTGAACTCCAAACTCGTCCTCGAACTCCATCACGAGTTCAACCAAGTCGAGCGAGTCTGCCTTAAGATCTGCGATGAACGCACTCTCGGGCTTAATATCCTCTTTGGGAATATTGAGCTGCTCACTGACGATACTGATGACCTTCTCTTTGACCTCTTCGACCGACGCCACGCTTCACTCCTTCGGAGCAGGTAGTAATCAACTCTTCAAAACGATTCGATGAACATGCCGAACTGGCGATTCCAAACTGGCAAATCATTCAGCCAGACGCAGGTTCCAGCCTTGAGCGGCGGGGAGGTATACCGCGTTTCCGTGGACATGTAAACCGCAAGGAAAACCTTGATTGACTTCACTCGGGTTCCAAAACAGTGTCGTCTTTCGCTCCGCGAAAGAACGCCCTTTCGCGG
>JAYTQJ010000311.1:0-1929 GCA_043746775.1 Schlesneria sp. | reverse complement strand
TGGCTGACATGTCACTCGCAGGCTTCATTTCAAACACATCACGCAACCAACCTGTTCGCCCTATGTCACCAACCGGGACCAATGTCCACACGACCTAGGAAACTTGTGATTTCACCGTGAAATACGAGCAGGCGAGCCGCCTGCTCTACGTTTTTCGACAGGCTGTCACGCAGCCCGGCGCTGTGGCTGCTGTTGATCTTTCGATGGTTGATCGCTGAGCGTCCACCAGGCGCGGTTCTCTTCATTCCACGGCAGCCGGGCGATACCGGGGCGTGGCCAGTTGGCGAGCGGCGTCGGATCGAACGGCGTCGTGATGTACGGAGAACTCGCACGGCCTGTGATCTCATCGGCCACCAGCGGGGCGAGAATGAACTGGGTTGGACCGGCTGTCGTCACGTTGCCCGCACAGAAAACGGACACCGCGTCATGGCGCGGGCCTGTGTCAGCGTTACATTCGGTGCGGTCAAGTTCGTAGGTGGACCACTCGACCTGCGTGAGATTGAGGCCCGGTAGGATGCGAGTCAGTTCCTGTCGGACGCGCTCGGCCTGTTGATGCGATTCGTGCTTCCAACCGTCCTCCGCGAGACGACCGCTGATTTGCCAGACGGTTCGCCCGTTATTGTCGATGTCCGAGATCATAGTCATGATCGTTCGCCCCGCTTCGACACAATGGCCGTTCAACAGCGGCAGGCTGCCTCGCGCAAGAACCCTGTGCAACGGACGCTGTGACTGCATCGGCTCGCTCAGTCCGACCGCTCTGCGCAGCCGCGCGTTGTCTGCATCTGCCGCAAAGATGACTTGGCGCGGCCGCAGTTCGAGTGTTTGGCCATCGGACGGAGAGGCCAGTTGAATTGCATCCACTTCGCCGGGACTGTTCAGTTGAAATTTCAGTCCCCGTTCAGCATCGATTCGCAGCAGTCGATCGTGGTACTGAGTTGCGAGGTCGGCGATGAAGCTGGCGGGACAGAGAACCTGTTCGGGCAGACGCATGACCGGGCCAGCAACCTCCGCCAGCACGGTGGGGCGTTCTTCGGGTGGCAGAGTTTCAGCATCAAAACGTGGACGAATCGGATTGTCGGGCGATGCGACTCGTAGTCCGGAGGGTTCGACTTGCCATTGATGGCAGCAGTCGGCACGCAGGCGGGTGTGTGTGAGATTCGGCGTGATTCGTCCCAGCAGCGCGTCGCGCCAGAGCGAGGGCAATTCATGCGGTGCGATGAGGACGCGGTTTGCCAGACCACTTGATGATGCCGAGGAGCGGCTCCTCCGGAGAATCGCCTGGGAACTGATCGTCTGTCCGGCTCCGAGCGATCTCGCTTCGAGCAACACCACGTGGTGGCCATCACGCGACAGCCGGTCCAACAACCAGAGTCCCGTCGCACCTCCGCCAAAAATCACAGCATCCAATCGCATCGCCAGCGTCCTTCTTCCATGAGGGATCGCGGTTTGTAGTTGAAGCCGCCAAGACCGAGAAGATGGATGCGACGAACTCTCGTGTCTCTGACATTAACGCCGACTCCAAAGCCAGTTACGAAATTTCTCCTCGCCTTCGTTCACGCCGCCGCTCTCTTGACCCTGCTCCGACAGCCCGAAAAAGTAACCATCAATCGTCAGAGTCCACGCGATCTTGTGTTCGTGGGTGTCGCTGGAATGACTCGCGGATGAGTGAGCGTTTTGGTCCGCTGATCGACGTTGCTCAACAAACGGCACGATCCAGCCGGACCGAAGTGCCTCTCAGCGACGCGCCGTCTCATGAGGTGCTTTACGCGGGCGGCTTCTTATCGCGGGCAACTCGATCGAGGCGAACTTTTCCAAGATGTCTTTGGCTTTCTTGACGTTTCCGCCAGAACTCTCTCTTGGCGGGGTTTTACGGGATTGGGCTGTGTTTTAGGGGTTTTCCGTGGCTGGGGCAGTTGGGATTGCGTTCGG
>JAYTQJ010000310.1:0-1929 GCA_043746775.1 Schlesneria sp. | reverse complement strand
CGTCTCGCTTGCCCGTCTTTCGGTTGCGTGAACAGTCTGCTGAAAAAGCCGTGGAGTACGATTCCATCGTGCTCGTTACCCAGAGATGATGGGCACGTTGAGAAACGTGCCCCACTTTTTTTTCATCAGACGGTGAGCGTGGTTGCGTGAAACGGCGATCACGGGCAAGCGAGACGCTTACCCTACGACATCGTCAGCCGTGTTCGATTCAGGAGCCTGTTCATGCTGCGAGTCCTCAGTTCCCCGCGACGCCTGTGTAACGGAATGACTCGGCGCGAACTGCTCGAAGTCGGCGGGACCGGCTTGTTGGGGTTGAGCCTGCCACAACTCTTCGCGGCGGATGCGGCTCGCGCGGCTGAGGCCGGTCGTGCGGGAGTGACGAACGCGGCACTCGACCGCATCGCCAAGCTTCCCGACGGCTTTGGCTCGGCCAAACGCTGCATCATCCTGTTTCTGTATGGCTCGCCGAGTCAGATGGAAACAGTGGACATGAAGCCGGGCGCACCGGCTGAGATTCGCGGCACGATGCAGCCGATCGCCTCGTCGCTGCCGGGACTCGATGTCTGCGAACACCTGCCACGCATGGCCAAGATGATGGATCGCGTCACCGTGCTCAGGTCGCTTCACCATGAGTACCCGATCCACGGCGTGGCTTACGCGATGACCGGCACGCCCGCCATCGACACGAACATGGAACTGAGTCCCTCCGACCCACGGCACCATCCGTACTTTGGCAGTGTCGTGGAATATGTCGATCGGGCGCGAAGAGGCGGCTTGGCCGAGTTCCCTCAAAACGTCGCGCTGCCGTTTCCTTTCAGCACGCAGCGAACGGGCGAAGTCCATCGAGCCGGTCCTTACGCGAGTTATCTCGGCGCGACCTACAACCCGGTCTGGACCGAGTTCCTCGGGAAGGCGGATCGCTCGGTTTACAAGACGCTCGGTGAGAAGAAGGACCTCGAAGTCTTCGATCCTTACGTTGGCTGTGAACGCGACGCACACTTCCGTTTGTCATCGACTTCGCTCCCCGAGACGCTGACGCTCGACCGACTCGACCGCCGCCGGTCATTGCTGTCGCAGATGGACCTCGTGCGACGTGACCTCGCAAAAACCGATCGCGGTCGTTCGCTGAATAGCTTCCAGCAGATGGCATACTCGCTCCTGCAATCGAAGCAGGTGAGCGAGGCACTCGATTCTCGCCAAGAATCGGCCGCCACGCGCGAGCTGTACGGGATGACGCTCGTCGGGCAATCGTGTCTGGCCGCGCGGCGAATGCTGGAGGCGGGGACTCGGCTCGTGAGTGTCTTCTGGGATGAGTACGGTCTGGCGGGAGACGCTTGGGACACGCACTGGAATCATTTTCCTCGCATGACCGATCAGCTTCTGCCCGGCTTGGACAAGGCGTTCTCGGGACTGGTCCTCGATCTGGAACAGCGCGGGATGCTCGATGACACGCTGGTCGTCTGCATCAGCGAGCATGGCCGCACGCCGAAGATCAATGCGGCGGCGGGCGGCGGTCGCGATCACTGGTCGCAAGCGTACTCGGCCCTCTTCGCCGGAGGCGGGATCGCACGCGGACGAGTCGTCGGCGCGACGGACAAGCACGCGGGTGAAGTCGTCTCGAACCCCGTCGGCCCGAAGGATGTCCTCGCCACGATGTACCATTTGCTCGGCGTCGATCCGCACCAGTTCCTTCCCGACAAGACCGGACGCCCGATCCCCATCGTTCCGGAATCGAGCCGCGTGATCTCGGAGTTGCTGGCGTAGCAGCCTGTTGAAAATCGTAGGATGGACGCCCTCGTCCGTCCGTTTTCAACTCGAAATCGCTCGGACGAGGGCGTCCAAGTTACGTTCTTCAACAAGCTGCTAGCGCGAGAGCCGGGGTCAGGTGGTTCAAAGTTCATTTTTCACTGCGAAAAATGAACTTTGAAC
>JAYTQJ010000309.1:0-1931 GCA_043746775.1 Schlesneria sp. | reverse complement strand
CGGGCAAGAGTGCCCGTCCTACACGATGGTTCAACAGACCGATAACGCCGCCATGCGAATCTCGCGAGACATCTTCGTTCGCCTCATCATTGCTTCCGCGTTGTTCGTCGCGGGGCGAGACGGCGTTGTCGTGGCCGGTCCACCTGTGCCCGTTGTTGCGACCTCGAAGGCTTCGTCGCCCTTAGTCCTCGCGTTGCGGTCGCGCGTGCAAGTCGCTGGTCGTGAAGTTCTCGTCGCCGACGTGGCTGCGGTGTCGGGTGGGACTGCGGAGCAACGTCAGCGTGTGGAAGAACTCGATCTGAACGATGCGCTCGCCACAGGTGAGTCGATCGAGATCCTGCCGCCTCAAATTGAGTTCCGGTTGCGGCTGGCAGGCGTCGATCCGGACAATGTTTCGATTCGCGGTTCGGCTGTTCGAGTCACAGCGGGTCGCGCGGTCTCGTCGCCGGGGCGAGTCACTGCGGTTCGCGAGGTGTCCGTCCAAAAAGTCTCACAACCTGTGCGGTCAAATGACACGGCTTCCACGTTGGAGCAACTCCTCTTTCAAGCGGCCGAGGACTGTGTCCGAGACAAGCTGCCGTGGTCGGCTGACGATGTGACTGTCCGCCTCGCCGTACCACTGCCGCGCGAGGTGACTCAGGCGGTTGCGGACTCAGACTATGTCTGCCGTGCATCGCTACGAACAAACGGGCCAGCGGTCGGTCGCATTCAAGTTCAAGTTGTGGCGGAAGCTCGCCGCAAACGGTCCATTGATGTGACCGTCCATCTGGACGTGCGGCACTTCGACAGAGTGGTCTTGGCCGCGAAAGCACTCGAACGAGGACACACGATTCAAGCGGCCGATGTCTACGTCGATCGGCAAGACGTGACGACGCTGAGCGACTACTGCTCGAACGCGGACCTGCTGGTCGGCGCGACTGTCAAACGATCGGTGCGTCCTCTTCTGCCCGTCAAATTGAGCGACGCCGAGTCGAGTCGTACGTCCGCCAACGCGGTCCTCGTCAAGCGGCGTGATCGAGTCCGCATGGTGGCCAAGATCGGTTCGCACAGCATCAGCACCACCGGAGAAGCGCAGCAGGAAGGCCGTCTCGGAGACACGATCCGGCTGCAAAACATCGAATCCAAAACGTTCGTTCAAGGTCGAGTGACCGCCGCGAACGAAGTCGAGATCACGTATTGAAGGGGGACCGCGATGACACGGCGAGAATGGGTGCAAGCGTGGTTGTTCGGGGCGATCCTCACACCAACTCTGACTGTCCGCGCGGATTCGATCTGGGAACGCCGCGAACAACGCAGCGCGTTTCTGTTCGTCGATAACCGGGCGCGTCGCGTCGGTGATCTGCTGACTGTCACCGTGAAGGAATCGACCGGCGCGAAGAACAACGAGGAGCGAACGCTCGACAAGGCGACCTCCGTTGTGGGCAAGGCCAATTTCTCAGGGAAGACCGGTTCGGATGGAGCCAGTCGCTCGGCAACGGCATCTGTGGGAGCGGACCAGAGTTCGGATCGCAAGTTTCAGGGAAGTGCGGGCTACGAGAGCGATCGTCTGCTCGTGGATCAGATGACCGTCACCGTGACCGATGTTCTGCCGAATGGCAATCTGGTGATCGAAGGTTATCGGAAGCGAGTCGTCTCCAACGAAACGCGGCTGCTCCGCGTGACAGGCATCGTGCGGCCGAACGACATCGAAGGCCCGAACGTGATCGAATCCAAATACATCGCGAACTTCAACCTCGTGTATGAGGGCGCAGGCGTGGAGACGCGATTCACCAATCAAGGTTGGCTCGGCCGGACCACGAACCGCATCTGGCCGCACTGAGTCGAAGGAGGAGGTTCGTGTGCGTGGCCCACTTCGTTTGTGAAAGTTGTTGCGAGTGAATCCCGTTGCGAAATGGTTTTTAAAGTAGCCATCATCGCTCCGCGTGATGAGC
>JAYTQJ010000308.1:0-4287 GCA_043746775.1 Schlesneria sp. | reverse complement strand
AGTCGTCGCACTCCCTCGCTGACGCTTCGGGTTACATTTTGCAACAGACTCTTGGCGAGCGTGGCTACGTTCAGCGGGTGCAGCTTGCTGCTTCGGTTTCACGGCACTGGTTCCACGGCATCCGTGCCAACATCATTCCCATCGCACAGGTGTCGGTGATTCCGGCAAAGGTCAGTCCCGCACCGACGAAGGCCGCGAGACCGATCCAATACGGATCCACGAAGTAGCCGAGCGCCGAACCAGTAACGACCAACAATCCGGCTGCGATGCGCACCTGCCGCTCCAACGAAATCGCCTTCTTGCCACGGACGACCGGCAGACCAGCTTCCACGCAAGCCAGCGTACCCCCTTCGATGTTGACCACGTTCGTGAAGCCCGCCTTGAGAAACTTCTCGCACGCCTGTTGGCCTCGGCTTCCCGATCGGCAGATGAGATACAGCGGCTCGTTGGCCAAGCCGTTCCGAGCCTGCATCACGGCCGCTGGATCGAGTTGATCCAACGGGACGTTCCTTGCGGCTTGGACGTGGACCTCCCGAAATTCGACGGGCGTGCGCACGTCGATGAGGTCGATCTTCTTGTCCTTCGTGCTGAGTTTGGCAAGCTCTTGCGGTTTGATGGCGGCGATACTCATGTTCTTTTCCTGTGAGAGACTTGGTGCGTAATTAGGAGGCGGGGAAAAACAATTTCGTGTTTTGTATTTCTCTGCGCTCTTCGCTCCTCTGCGGTGCAAAAGCATCTGTTTGCACCGCAGAGGAGCGAAGAGCGCAGAGGCCGAAGGTGCAAGAACACGAACTCATTCTTCCTCGACTCCTTAGTGATTACCGATCGCAGCACGAACGAGCTGCTTCAGCGCTTGATGCCCGACTGGCGGTTCGATTTGCCAGGGAATGATCGCCGTGCGCTGGGCATGCTCGGTGATGACCTCCCGGATGAATTTTGCTTCGTGACTCTGCCGACCGCGAAGTACGGGATCAGTCACCTTCAGCGGTAAGAGACTTTGATTGATGACCCAAGCATACGGTTCGATTTCGGCGCGTCTCAGATCGCGCTGCAACTGGGCGGCTTCGTGAACGGGAGTCGCTTCGGGAAGCGTGACGATCAGCACGCGAGAAAAGTTGGGATCACGCAAGCGAGGCAGAAGTTGTGCGACGGATTCGGGCATCTCGCTCGACTGCCGCAGCACTTCGCGGTGATAGGCGAGCGCAGCATCGAGCAACAAGATGGTGTGTCCGGTCGGGGCGGTGTCCAGAACGACGAACCGGTCCGTTCCCTCGGCAACCGCTTCCGCGAAGGCGCGAAAAACGGCGATCTCTTCGGTGCAGGGAGAACGCAGGTCTTCAGCCAGCAATGCCTGGCCTTGATCATCAAGCCCCGCGCCGGCGGTCTGCATCACTTCCGCCGAGTACCTCTTCGTTTCAACCGCAGGATCGATTCGACTCACCGAAAGGTTCGGTAGCGCGTCGCTGGCGATCGTTGCAGCGAGGTGCGCAGCGGGATCGGTCGTGGAGAGTTGAACGCGAAAGCCGAGTTCGGCGAGTCCCACCGCGACGGCCGCAGCGACAGTCGTCTTGCCGACACCGCCTTTGCCCATCGCGAGAATGACGCCGTGCCCCGGAGCAGCCAAACCATCCATCAGCGCACCGAGCGTCGATGGCATCGTGAAGTCCAACTTTGGTGAAACGCTCGTGTCGGCGACCGTTGTTGGTTGCGTTCCGAACGCACGCAGTGCGGTAACGCCCAGCACGCCGCCCGTTGTGAGCGGAATCGCACTGCGAGGGAGATCTCGCAACGCGTCGGGCATCGCTGACATTGCGGCTTCGCCGCGCTGCTGCATGGCGATCGCAAGACGATCCGACCGGTCGCTGGCCTGAAACACGCCATTCACCACGAGGTGCTGATTCTGCACTCCGAGCGCCGCGAGTTCGCCGCTGGTGCGAGCCGCTTCTCGTAACGCCGTCACCTCCGGACGAGTCACCAGCACGAGCGTTGTGATCGCAGCGTCGCTCAGCGCACGCACGGTATCCTGATAGAGCTGCTGCTGAGCTTGCAGCCCCGCCAATGGTCCAAGGCACGATGTGCCGGTGGTGTTCTTCTCCATGAATCCCGACCACGCGGACGGAAGGGTCAGCAGTCGCAGTGTGTGCCCCGTCGGTGCAGTGTCGAAAATCACATGATCGAACACCGCCGTCGCGCTCGCATCACCAAGGAGCCGAGAGAACTCGTCGAACGCGGCGATCTCCAGTGTGCAGGAGCCGGAGAACTGTTCTTCCATGCTCGCAATTGCCGTGGCCGGAAGCTGTGACCGATACGGGCCGACCATCCGCTCACGATATTCGGCCGCCGACTTCTCCGGGTCGAGATTCATGGCCGAGAGTCCCGGCACCGAGGGGACCGGAGTCGGATGGTGCCCGAGCGGTGTTCCCAATACTTCATCGAGATTCGAGGCCGGGTCCGTGGAAACGAGCAGCACTTTCTTGCCCGCATCAACCAGCCGAATCGCCGCGGCGCAAGCCAACGAGGTTTTGCCGACGCCCCCTTTACCGGTGAAGAACAGGTTGCGAGTGGGATGATCGAGGAACTTCATGGGACGCCCTTAGCAGCAAGTCGATTGCGTAGGACGGGCACTCTTGCCCGTCTGTGTTTCGGCGAAGAAGACGGGCAGGAGTGCCCGCCCTACAGATCGAATGGCCTGCGATTGCTCAGCCACAGCGGCCGGAGGAACCGCAACACTCGCCCCCCGCACTGACGACCGGCAGAGTCTCGATAGCGATCCCCGTTCCCGCCCACGTCGCCAGCACGTCACGCGACGGATATTCGCTCCGACTCACGATGTGACCATCGACCGTGATCAGCGGCAGACAGTCTGTCCCTTGCGAGGCCAAGAGTTTTTGAACTTCGAAGTTCTGAACGAACGCCGCCGGCTGCTGGGCCAAGTTGAATCGCTCGACCTGATGTCCCTGAGATTTCAGCCAAGCCAGATCGGCCGCGAATCGTGGCAAAACCGGATCAACCTGCGGTCCGCAGACTCCCGTCGAACAGCACATCGGCTTGTCGTACACCTGAATCGTTTTCATGGTCTTCTCCTGAGTCTTCGATGCGAGTCACTACACAAACGAGATCAGCGGTTTGATCATTCCGTCCTCTTTGGTCTGCATCATCCGGAACGCCTTCTCGATGTCTTTGAAGGGGAATCGGTGCGTGGTCAGTGCGCGCGGATCGACACGCCCTGTCTCGATCAGACGCAGCAGGCGTGCCATTCGCTCCGAGCCGCCGGGACAGAGTGCCGTGCGAATGGTCTTGTCGCTCATGCCGACGCCCCAGTCTTCGCGCGGGATCGGCACGCTGTCTCCGTCTCCGTGATAGCCGACGTTGGAGATCGTGCCGCCCGGTCGCGTCACGCTCACGCACGCAGCGAATGTCTTCGCCGAGCCGAGAGCCTCGATTGCGGAATCCACTCCCTTGCCGCCGGTGAGTTTCATGATGGCATCGACGGCGTCTTCCTTGGTGAAGTCCACGATCACGTCGCAGCCAAACTTCTTCGCCAGTGCGATCCGGTTCGGCATCGACTCGACCCCAATGACCAGCCCCGCGCCACGCAAACGAGCGCCGACAGTGGCCATCATTCCGACCGGCCCTTGCGAGAAAATCGCCACGCTGCCGCCGATCGGAATGTTCGCGAACTCGGCCGCGACGAAGCCCGTCGAGAGCATGTCGCAGCAGTACGCCGCTTGCTCATCACTGAGGCCATCAGGAATCGGCGCAAGGTTCGCCACGGCGTTATTCACATGAAAATACTCGGCAAAGCTGCCGTCCTTGACGTTGGCGAACTTCCAACCGCCGAGCATCCCGCCGCACTGGCTCGGATAGCCGCGCTGGCAGTTGTCGCAGGCATAGCACGGCGTGATGGCACTGACCGCGACGCGCTGCCCGATCTTGAACAGACCGCTGGCCGCAGCGACTTCGCCCAGTTCATGAATCACACCGACGGCTTCATGCCCCAGCGTCAGACCGTTCCGATCCCCAATCGCTCCCGCGACGGTGTGAGTATCCGAAGTGCAGATCAGCGCCGCGGTCGTGCGGATGATGGCGTCGTTCGGCCCAGCGCGAGGCACCGGCTTCTCGATCAAACCGACCTTGCCGATGCCGTGCATCACAAAACAGTTCATGGTCTTGATCATTCAAAGCTCCTGATTGAGATGTTGGAAACAAGGGGGGGCTCCGGCATTCATTTTTGACAATCTGCGTGAGCGGCAAGGCGCTAGCCGCCGGTGAGTCTCTCTCTACCGG
>JAYTQJ010000307.1:0-4288 GCA_043746775.1 Schlesneria sp. | reverse complement strand
GAAGCTCCGTGACCGTGGCACCCAATCTCCCTGTTTCAACAAGACGAGGCCCTGCGTCGTGACCACTACGACTTCAACCGAAACGTTTTTCTCGCAGCTACGACGGCATCCACGAGTGCGTCTACTTCAGCGATCGTGTTGTAGAAGGCGAAACTTGCGCGGGCTGTGGCGGTCAGATTCAGCAGTTCGTGCAACGGCATCGTGCAGTGATGGCCCGCCCGGATCGCGACGCCTCGCCGGTCGAGCAGGTCGGACAAATCGTGGGGATGAACGCCATCCACCGTGAAGCTGAGGATCGCCCCTTTGTGTTCAGTGGTCGGGCCATAGATGTTCACGCCGGTCACCGCTGCGAGTTGCTCGTGAGCTTTGACCGACAAGGCGTGTTCGTGCTGCATGATGTTCGGCAGGCCGAGTTGATTGACGTAGTCGATCGCCGCTCCCAAGCCGACCGCTTCGATGAACGGGCACGTTCCGGCTTCAAACTTGGCGGGCACATCGGCCCACGTGGACGAGTCGAGAAAGACTTCGCGAATCATGTGTCCGCCAGCGAGAAACGGGTCCATTGCTTCGAGCAATTCGCGCCGCGCGTACAGCACGCCAATGCCGGTCGGTCCGTACAGCTTGTGTCCGGAGAACGCGAGGAAGTCGATGTTCGGCGAGCGGACATTCGTCGGCGCATGAGGCACGCTTTGAGCGCCATCGACGCAGATCAGTGCCCCGACATCGTGAGCACGCTGCGCCAACACGTCGATCGGGTTGATTGTCCCCAGCACGTTGGACATCGCCGTCACCGCGACCAGCTTCGTGCGGTGCGTCAGCAACTCATCGAGCTTACTCAAATTGAGACGGCCGTCATTTGTGAGCGGGATGTATCGCAACTCAGCCCCCGTCGCGGACGCCGCCAACTGCCACGGGACAAGATTCGCGTGATGCTCCATCGGGTTGAGCAGAATCTCGTCACCGGACTTCAAGAACTTTCTGGCCCAGCCGTGTGCGACGAGATTCATCGACATCGTCGTTCCCGACGTGAAGACGATCTCGTCCGCCTCGTTCGCCCCGATGAAGTGCTGGACTTTTTCTCGCGCCGATTCCAACTCGGTCGTCATCCGATCGCCCAGTTGATGGATACCGCGATGAACGTTCGAGTTGTACTGCTCGTAACACTCGACCACTTTCGCGATCACCGATCGCGGCTTCTGCGACGTGGCCGCAGTGTCGAGATAGACGAGCGGCATGTCCCCCGCCAACCGCTGCTGGAGGATCGGGAAGTCGCGACGAACGGCTTCAACATCAAACGGCAAACTGGACGGGGAGGACACGGGCGGCTCTCAGTGGGGGAATGTTGAAAATCGTAGGATGGACGCCCTCGTCCGTCCGTTTTTTACTAGAAATCGGTCGGACGAGGATGTCCAAGTTACGTTCTTCAACAGGCTGTGAAACGAACTGGTTGCGGCGCGGCGCTACCTAGCACGTCATCGCGATCAAGCGTTCGTCCTCGCTTACGCTTCGGGTTGGTGTGAGAGACTCACCCTGAACTGGGAGGTTCGCGCAGTTGATCGAGCGAGTACAGCATGGTTTTGAGAACTTTGAAACTGAGCAGGCCGCACTTCTGGCGGCTGGCTGTGAGTCGGACTTTGAGCAGATCGAGCATGTCCTGCGCTTGGAAGTCTTTCAGTTCCTCAATCGACTTCCCTTCAATCGCCTCGCACAGGATGGATGCCGCCGACTGACTGATGGCGCAGCCCTTGCCGTCGAAGTACGCTTCTTTCACGCGGTCTTGTTCATCAACCAGCAACTCGACCGTCACCTGATCGCCGCAGATCGGGTTGCGATCCGAGTGCGAACAAGTGGGACACGCGAGATGCCCTTTGTGATAAGGGGACTCGAAGTGGTCCATGATATGGTCGTCGTAAATTTCACTCAGCGGCTCGCTCAACGTGTCGGTTCTCTCTGTTTGGGACTTCGTCTGTGATGCGAATATTTTCAGAACCAACCCGCAGCGTAAGCGAGGGAAACAAAGGGAAACGCCCCTGATGCTCGCCCTCGTTCACACTTCTGGTTGGTGTGAACACCACCTCACAGAATTTGCGATCTCAACCGCTCCAAAAGCGACGCGGCCGTACCGATGTCGCGTTTCTGGCGTTCGCGGTCGTGAGCGATCTCACGTTCGATGGTCAGTGGGCCGCGATAGCCGAGTTCCTTGAGCGTCTGCAGGTATGTTTCCATCCCGACATCGCCCTCGCCCAGCGCGACCTCGCAGCCCCAGGACTTTCCTCGTTCAGCGGGAGAGGCCCATTTGGCATCTTTGCAGTGAACGCTGCGCACCAGATGGCCTACCTTTTTGAGAGCCTCAATCGGGTTGCCGGTTCCATAGAGGATCATGTTGGCCGGATCGAAATTGATGAAGAGGTTCGATCGTCCGACATCGTGAATGAATTCGAACAGGTGATCCGCCGACTCTTGGCCCGTTTCGAGATGGAGGTTCTGGCCGTTGGCGGCGACGTGATCGAGCAGCCCGCGCGTCGTTTCGATCAGTCCCTTGTAGTTCGCTCCATTGCGATCGGCCGGAACAAAACCGACGTGCAGTCCGACGGCACCACAGCCGAGCAACTTCGCGAAGTCGGAGATCTCTTTCATCTCTTGCACCCGCGCCGCGCGAGTCGCTTCGGGAACGAGACCGACCGTGTTGGCCGTTGTCGGGATGTCGGCGTAGCTCTCACCGTCGAAGCCACCGAACACGCACGTCACCGTGATTTCCGCCGCATTGCAGTTGGCCAGAAACGTGTCGGCGGCCGCCTGCGTGCGCGTCGGCTTGTGTGGTGAGTGAACTTGAACAGTGGGGATGCCCAGCTCGCGGGCGACATCCAAATGAACGCCCAATCCGGCATCGACCGATGCGAAAACTCCAATTTGCCACGGCTGCATGGTGTTGTTCTCCGAGAGCTATGTAGCTGAGAAGCGGGTGGAAAATGATTCGTCGATCAGGGATCATACGCCCCGCTCGAACGACAGGCCAGCGAGCGTTCTCACTCACTTCAATCCTCATTTCCTTTGCACCTGTGGAGTCGTGTTCATCATGCCAAGTGGTCGTGCCGTAACGGCGTTGTTGTTGCTGTTTGTTCTCAGTGGAGTCGGCTGTGATTCGTTCTCGGCACCAGTGGTCGTCGAGAAAAAGCCGCCGGAGATTGTGGTTCCCGGTGCGGTCGATGCGGATGCTCCCGAAGAGTTCACCACGACCGAGTCTGGGCTGAAGTACCGCGTCCGCCGCAAGTCGGACGGGAAGAAGCCCGGCCCGAAGAGCATCGTGACCGTCCACTATCGCGGCTGGCTCGATAACGGCGAAATCTTTGACACTTCTTACGGTACGCGAGGAAGGCCCGCAGGATTCGGAATCGCACGCGTCGTGACCGGTTGGGCAGAGGGTCTGCAACTCATCGGTGAAGGGGCGATGATCGAACTCGAAATCCCCGGCAAGCTCGGTTATGGGGATGCCGGGCAACCTCCCGCGATTCCCGGCGGAGCCACGCTGCACTTCATCGTCGAACTGATCCACGTTGGCGAGGACGAGAAGCCGGCCGAAGAAACACATGAAGGCCACGATCATGGTCCCGGTGAGCATGGCAAGCTCCCCCAAGGCCCGCTTCCAACAGATCCTGCAGACGACAAGCTTTCCGAAGGATTCACTGCCACTACATCGGGGCTGAAGTACAAGATCACCAAGGAATCGACCGGCCGCAAACCCAAGGCGACCGACACGGTGAAGGTTCATTATCGCGGCAAGCTCACCAACGGCACGGTGTTCGACGAGTCGTACAAGCGCGGAGTGCCCGCCGAATTCCCGCTGAAGGGAGTCATCGCCGGTTGGACTGAGGGTCTGCAATTGGTCGGTGAGGGAGGCGCGATTGAGCTGCTCATTCCCGGCAAGCTCGGCTACCCCAATGGCCAGCCCCCGACCATTCCGCCGGGTGCAACGCTGCACTTCACTGTTGAGTTGCTCGAAGTGAAGTGACGCGGGACGCATTGCAGGGCCATTGCCTAGTTGAGGCGATGAAAGCTGTAGGGTGGGACCAGCGGCGCTTCGCCGCGCCGGCCACCATGTCTTCACGATGGTGGGCCAGCGCTCGAAACGAGCTGGTCCCACCCTCCTGAGGAACTCCCCTTTGGAGTGCGGCGGCTCGACGCCGCTTTTGTATTTTGGGCGCAGCCCTTTGGCTTTTGGCGGAGAAGGTTTGACCGCGAAGGCCAAGGCCAGAAAAACAAAAATCTCAAAGCGGCGTCGAGCCGTCGC
>JAYTQJ010000306.1:0-4288 GCA_043746775.1 Schlesneria sp. | reverse complement strand
GCGGCGGGCAGAATTTCAATGACGAAGGAGCCAAGATAGTTGTCGAGCAGTTTCCCAACTTGGAATGGCTTTCATTGGGTGGAGACAAACTCGGCGATGTCGGTTTGAAGGCTATTACAAAGTTGACCAAGCTGAGGTCGCTTACGATTTCGGGGAACTTGATCACCGACAACGGTGTCGCACCGCTCGCATCATTAGTGGAACTCCAACACCTCGGAATTGGAGGAAGTGGAATCACAGACAAGGCACTCGCGAACATCAACCCATTGACGAATCTCAAAATTCTTTCCCTAGCTCACACGTCCGTGTCAGATGCAGGAGTGAAGCAGTTGATCGACATGAAGTCCCTGTCGGTCATCGAGCTGCGTAACACCCGCGTCACGATTCGCGGTTTCAAACAGCTCAGCGATGCCCGACCAGACTTAAATATTCCCGAGCCTGATCGCGTTGTTTGGCTGAAGGGAATGTTTAGGACCGGAGCCAAGGTGACAGTCGCCACGAAGTCGAAAAAGGGAATCGTTGTCCCGAGTCTCGACGATCTGCCAAAGGCCGACTTCATCGTGCAGATCGTGGACTACACCGACCACAAAGGCGACCTCGCGCTTCCGCATTTGTGGCAAAGCGACGCCGATACCATCGAGTTCCGACTTGCCAACACGAACTTTCATGGCAGAGAACTCAAGGGCATCTCCAACTGCCAGAGTCTGCAAGTCCTCGACCTGACGAACACGAACGTGGTGGACGAGCACCTGAAGTTTCTGCACGGGGTGCAGACGCTGCAACGAGTCAACCTGACCGGCACGCACTGTACCGCCCCCGGCATCGCCGCCCTCACAGCGGCCCTCCCCAAATGCAAAGTCATTGGCCCGTGAGCGGACCACATCAAAGTAGCCCTCATCGCTCCGCGTGAGGACAGCCGAGCGCGCGAGGAACGTTGATCCACAACTCAGCACCGACCGTGCGACCGGCTTTCTTCACGCGGAGCCGTGAAGGCGACATTCAAGCAAAATCCTCGACCTGTCTCAAACCGACGCCATCGACGGTCACTTGGAGCTTCTCGCCAACAAGCAGTCCCTCCGCCGACTCGACCTCACCGGCACCCGCTGCACCAAACCAGGGATCAAAGCCCTGCAAGCCAAACTCCCCAAATGCAAAATCATCGGATCGCGAGCGGCACGCGATCTGGGTCTGGCACTTCACAATTCAGTAGTCAAGGAGTCGGTTGGTCGGTGTCCCCAATCTTCCGGCGTAGAAGCGGAAGGAACTGCTGTAGAGCCTGCGCTGTTGAACCACAAATCGCCCCGGACAAATGGTGCGTCGATTGAAATAAAAAAGGTGCGATCCGAAGACCGCACCTTAGCGAACATTGCACCGTGTCACGTCCTCGCAGTCGGTTACCACCAAGCAGTGGCATATGCGGCTGTGTAATTGATCGACGCTGATACGCTGAGTCGTGGCTGCACCGTGATCTGTGTCGGCACCGGGCTGGTGACGGGAATGCCGTAGTTCAGATTCGGAAGTCCGTTGAGCGAGCTCATTGCCGCGTTGGCTTGCTGACCGGCAAGCTGCCCTGCAATCGCTCCAGTCATGGTTGCCGTTATCGACTGAGCTGGTGCGATGACAGTGGGCGCTTTCGTCGCCGTGGCGGATGGAGACGGGGCGAGCTTTGTGCCAAGGCTTGCTCCAAATTGAAACGCTTTGATGTTTCCCTTCACGGCGTTCAGCAGTGTGCTGAGCGGCGATATCGGTGACGTGACGGTGGCGATAGTTGCGATCGGAGCAACCACCTTGGCGACTTTGTTCACAGCGTCGAGGAGATTCGGCTGGCTCGGCATTGTCGGCTTAGGAGTCGTGCCGAAGCCGTATTCAATCTTCGTCGGAATGAGAACCGGGCTCGGTACGAACTTGCTGACCGCGTCAGTCGCCGCACGCACGTCAGTAACGTAATCACTCCCTTTAATGATTACGGTCATCAATGTGTCTTGAACAGCCTTGTCGAGCAACGCGTTGTACGTTTCGCGTGTGATTTGCTCGGCAACCTTTGCGGCACCAACCCCGGTTCCGGCGGCAACGATTGCTCCACGAACACCACCGGTGGGAATGGTTTTCAATCCAACCGCCTCAGCAGCTACAGCCCCGACAAAGTCTCCGACAATGACCTCTGCGGAAGTCCGGACAAGGTTTGAAAATGCTTTCACGGAGGCGGCTGGGTCTGTCGCTTCCGGGTCGGCAGAGAGAACATCAATTGTGGCCGGCAATAGTCGTGTTATCGCCAGTGCGGTGTTGGTTGTCTTGATGGCAGGGACGTACAGCCCAACGCTGTTGACCACGCTTACGTTGTTGAGATTCACCTTGCCCTCACCAATCATCTGCAAGGTATCCAGGAGCGTTTTTCCGATGTCGCTACCCATGATGTTAGATAACGTTCCAGGATTGGATGTTTGTGGCGCGCCGAGTTCTTGTGACGTCACTGCCGGAATCTGTGGTTGCACCGTCAGGTCCACATAAAGACCACCGGACTGGGCAACGACCCGCGCTGGTGAAGAATTGCCGCCGCTGATGGCTACCGCAGTCGTACCGGATCCGCCAAACACAACGGCGGTTTGATTTGCGGTGGTTCCGTTGGACGTCATCAGACTGCCGGTCAAAAGTTGCCGAGATTCCAGGACTTCGGCGGGAACGGATATAGTGGCTCGCGACAGACCTCGTCGGCGATTCGTTGCGGTGGACGCGGACGTGGCTTGGCGAAGTGCATCGAACAGGCGATTCAATGGGCCGTGGGATCGGATCAACATGGCAGAGTCTCCAAAGCTGGGGGTGAGTTCCGGGCCGTGGTGGCCCGAATGGTTGAGTTGCAGGTCGTCCAGTTGCGGTTGTGTTTGCGAATGCCGGATGACTTGCGGTCTGCTTTGTCACTCACCGTGCCGTCCCGGTTCCCGACAGCGGATTTCAAGAATTCTCGAATTTCGATCGAAACCCCATAAGTCGTCGAGGGAATCTCGCGCGACTCCTACTTCGGCCTCTGGCTCGGTAGAGTCCGCTAATGACACAAAAACTCTTTGCGGAATTGGGACTCTCGGCGGATCTGTTGAAAGCTGTCGAACGGATGGGATTCGAGAAGGCGGCACCGATTCAGGCCGAGGCGATTCCCAAGCTGCTGGCCGGCAGCGACCTGATCGGACAATCGCAAACCGGATCGGGCAAAACGGCGGCGTTCGGTATTCCGGCGGTCGAGCTAGTCGATGTCAAAAGCCGAGCCGTGCAGGTGCTGATGCTCTGCCCGACTCGCGAGTTGGCGTCGCAGGTTGCCGAAGAGATCGCCAAGCTGGCCTACTTCAAAAAGGGAGTCCGCGAACTCCCGGTCTACGGCGGGCAAAGCTACGAACACCAACCCAAAAAATTCTGCACGCGGTGAAGACGCTGCCACGCGTCAACCTGACCGGCACGCACTGCACCGCTCCCGGCTTCGCCGCCCTCACAGCCGCCCTCCCCAAATGCAAAGTCATTGGCCCGTGAAACCGCTACAAGAAAATACAAGCCCGACGCGCCGCGAGTGCGTGTGATTGAATCGCCAAGGGATGCACTTGCTGGCGCGTCGCACTTGTTTTGCCCCAGCCACATCACCCCAATTCGTCGAGCAGGTTCTCCAGATTAAGGGCAGCAGGTGGAGATCATCGTGTTGTCCGTGGGCGAGTCTGTCCCGACTTCCGCTGCAATCAGTGGTGAGGCCAATCTCTTGGCTGGCTCGGTCCTGCGCTACGACGAGCCCTTTGAACCGGCCGTCGATGCGGACGACTGAGAGGCGAATCAGTGATTCTGCTTGACACTCACATTTGGGTCTGGCTGGTCAGCGACCCGCAGCACCTTCGTCCGAGACGCCGCGAGTTGCTCGATGAGTACGCGACGAACGGCTGGGGCGTGAGCGTCATCTCCTGCTGGGAGGTCGCCAAGCTGGTGGAGAAGGGACGGCTGGAATTGCAGCAGCCCGTGGGCGAATGGATCGCGGCCGCGCTGCGACGCCCCCACGTCACGCTGCTCTCACTGACGCCTGAAATCGCCGTCAATGCAACCCAACTCCCGACCGGTTTCCATGCCGACCCCGCCGACCAATTGTTCGTGGCCACGGCACGGATTCTGGAGATCCCGCTTCTCACGGCAGATGCCAAGATTCTGAATTACTCGCACGTCTCGCTAGTGGTCCGCCAATCTCATCTTGTTAGGTTTTAGCTTTTGGGAGATGAACTGCACTTGCCGTTCGATTCTCTATTAGGGGCCAAAGCATGGGCAC
>JAYTQJ010000305.1:0-4290 GCA_043746775.1 Schlesneria sp. | reverse complement strand
TGGTTCAAAGTTCATTTTTCGCGGCGAAAAAATGAACTTTGAACCACCTGACCCCGGCTTCCACTTGGTGATGAAGCCCCGTGAAACCCGAAGTCCGGCTTTCAGAAAAGCCGGACTTCTGACAACCGCTCATCGACGTGGAAGGCGTTGCCCACGCGGTGAAACGAATCCCACCTGATTTGCCTACCAGTTACTCTTAAAAAGACTCCCCTTTCAATGACTCAAGATGCCCCCAGTTCACCGCGTTCGTCCGGCGGCGGATCGATGTTTTTTTTCTGTGGTCTGCTGATCGGCGCGGCCACCGTTGGGTTTGTCCTCGCCGCGCGATCGACTCAGCAAACAACTCCGGAAGAGATCGCGATCTTGGCCGAGGTCCCACCGTCGGTGAAGTCGCTGCATCCCTCGAACGCCCCCGGTTTGCAAAACGTCTTTCGGTTGGGAGACAACCTGTACTCGGGCAGTGCGCCGGATGATGAAATTGGATTTGCGTCTCTCTCCCGGCTGGGTGTGAAGACCGTGATCAGCGTCGATGCGGCAACGCCTGATCTGGAGCTGGCACGCCAGTTCGGACTGCGTTACGTCCACCTACCGATCTCGTACAGCAGCGTTCCGCGCGAGACGATCGTGAAGCTGGTCCGGATCGCGCGCGAGCTTCCCGGCCCGATCTACCTGCACTGTCATCACGGGCATCATCGTGGTCCGGCGGCGGCAGTCGTGCTGTGGCGCTGCCTCGACAAGAGTGTCACCGCAGACCAAGCCCACGCGGCGCTACGGACCATCGGCGCGGGGGAGCGGTACTCGGGACTCTATGCCAGCGTGAGAGAACTCGTCCGACCCAAGGCCGCCGAACTCGATGCCGATCGCTCCGAACTGCTCCAAGTCTCCACCGTCAGGCCGCTGGCAAAAACGATGGCGGAGATCGACCGCATGTGGGATCGCGCCACGGCGGACGAGACGGAATCGACGGCGGTCTCGATGCAGCTCACGATCGCCTTCGACTTGGCCGAACACTTTCGCGACGCGGCGGGCTTGCCCGACGTGACCGATGAGGGCCTGCGAAAGGGCCTGAATGAAACGGCCGATGAGTTGGACCGGTTCGCCGAGACGATCAAGTCGGCGATGCGAGACCGCTCTGCTCCAAATAACGCACACACGTCGGCAATCACGCGCGTGAGCGCGAAGTGCAATGCGTGCCATGCAGAGTTCCGCGAGTGACACCGCACACCAACCCGCAGCGTGAGCAAGGTGGGGAACCGGTCCCAGAGTGACTTCGCCGTTTGTCGCCGATCGCTCCGCGAAAGCAGCGTACTTTCGCGGAGCGAAAGACGACATTGTGCCGGGGGTCGTTCGTTCAAAGCGTTCACAGTCGGACACATCAGCCCGCAGCGTCAGCGAGGACGCAAGGTTGAGACCGTCCTTGCTGACGCTGCGGGTTGGTGTGTCCAACTGCGTTATGGACCGGGCGGCAACAGTGACGGACTGCCATCCTCATCCGACGTTTGGGCGGCGACGGGGAGTGGCAAGAGTTCCGTCAACTCGGCTTGAGCAGGATCGAGGCTGTCGGCCGCATTGGACTCGCCGCTGTTCAGTGGGGCCGAGGGTGAAGTCTGCTTCTTTGCCTGATGTGGCCATTGCTCAACGACTCCCGTTCGCGTTCTGATCGGAGCGATCATCGGCGTGATGTCCGGTATCGCGGCATCATCGTGGGTGGACTGTGCGGATGCCGTCAGCGAACCGTTTTTCGAGTCAGACAAGGGAAGCGATCCGGAACCGAGCGAGGGGAAACCGACACCCTCGGACTCACCGCTCTTGAGCGGGGAGGAACTCGGCCGAAGCGCGAACTGCGCCGAGTGCATCAAAGCGGACTGAGGACGCGCACCCACCGATTGACCGACCGTGGAACCGGTCGATGCACGGCTGGCGATCGTTGAGGAGTAACGCCCTGGCTTGAGCGGAGGCAGCGGCTGTGCGACGGCGCGTTTGGGGAAGGACGGAACCTTCAACATCTGCTTCCAACGTGGCGCGGATTCGGCGACGGGAGACAGGTTGGGTTCGGACGCGGGACTTGGGACGGCATGAGGCTTCGAGTCCAACTGCAAGCTTGTCGGCGAAACCGAATCGGATGAGGGTGAGGGTGGCAGCACATCATCGCCGGGCAAGGAGTGACCCGCTCCCGGCAACGGAGGTACGGGAGACAGGTCGGGAAGCGACTCAAATTGCGGAGCCGAATGGGACTCCACTCCCCCTTCGTAGTCGGCTTCGACCGGTTGTGGCGCGAAACGCGAATGGATCGTCGAATCACTTCCATTGCCACGGTAGGCATGTTTGCAGCCAGGCAATACGGAGAGAGTTCCCAACACGAGAACTGCGGAACAGAGGACTCTTCGGGACGACGCCGGGAACAGCATGACGGACACCTTCCTGCCAACAGAGCTGAGACGATTCGAGAGGGCGCGGTGAAACGCCGACCTCTCGAAATGTGACTGAGAAGCTCATCGGCAGAATCCGCCGACAGGCCCCAGCGAAATCAGTCGGTGCCCGATTGAAGCCGTTCGTCACTGCGGCGGACTGCGGCCAAGTCCGAATGCGCCTCAAATGCCGTCGAGGCAGAGTGTTCGCAGGCGGTGGAGTGGATCGGTAGGGAGATTGGAGTATGTAGGACGGGCGGCCCGCCTGTCCGTCTTCGACGGGAAGAGAGTTCTGCGGGACGATGAGCAGGCGAGCCGTCTGCTCATCGATTCCGTTCTCACGCCAGCACTTCGTGGACGACGCGACCGTGGACATCGGTCAGGCGGAAGTCGCGGCCTTGGTAGCGGTAGGTCAGCTTGGTGTGGTCCACGCCGAGCTGATGCAGGATCGTGGCTTGCAGGTCGTGAACGTGGATCGGATCGCGCGTGATGTTGTACGAGTATTCGTCGGTCTCACCGAACGTCATCCCCGGCTTGATGCCGCCTCCCGCCATCCACAACGAGAAGCAACGCGGGTGATGGTCTCGCCCATAGGTCGTGTCAGTGATCGCTCCCTGGCAATAGACCGTGCGACCGAACTCACCGCCCCACACGACCAGCGTGTCGTCGAGCAACCCGCGCTGCCGCAGGTCTTGGATGAGAGCCGCCGAACCCTGATCGGTCTCACGACATTGAGCCACCATGCGATTGGGGAGATCGCCGTGATGATCCCAGTCGCGGTGATAGAGCTGAATGAACCGCACGCCCCGTTCGACCAGCCGCCGCGCCAAGAGGCAGTTCGCGGCGAACGTTCCCGGTTTCTTCGAGTCCTCGCCGTACATCTCGAACGTGTGCGCGGTCTCGCCCGACAGGTCCATCAGCTCGGGGACCGACGACTGCATCAGAAAGGCCAACTCGTACTGAGCGATCCGCGCGGCAATCTCGGGATCGCCGACCTCATCCAACTGCAAGCCGTTCAACTCCGCGAGGCCATCGAGCATCTCGCGGCGCCCCGCACGGTCGATTCCCGCCGGGTCGGTCAGATACAGCACCGGGTCGCCGACGCCGCGCAGCTTCACCCCCTGATGCTGCGACGGAAGAAAGCCGCTGCCCCACAAACGGGACAGCAGCCCCTGACCCTTCACTGACCCCTTGGAAATCATCACGACGAACGCGGGCAGGTTCTCGTTCATCGCGCCAAGGCCATAGTCGGCCCACGCCCCGAAGCTCGGTCGTCCCGGCAACTGACTGCCGGTCTGCATGAACGTGATCGCCGGGTCGTGATTGATCGCTTCGGTGTGCATCGAACGGATCAGACACATCTCGTCAGCGATCTTCGCGGTGTGCGGCAACATCTCACTCAGAGCCAAGCCCGACTGTCCGTGCTGAGCAAACTTGAACTTCGAAGCGGCGACGGGAAAGTTCTTCTGGCCCGAGGTCATGCCGGTCAGCCGTTGCCCCTTGCGGATCGAGTCGGGAAGTTCCTGTTTGTGGAACTCGGTCAGACGCGGCTTCGGATCGAAGAGGTCGATCTGTGACGGTGCCCCCGATTGAAACAACCAGATCACCCGCTTGGCCTTCGCGACGAGCTGCGTCAATGGCGTGTCCGACTTCGCCGCCGCATCACGGTTTAGCAGCGAAGCGAGCGCGACGGCACCGAGTCCCGTGGCCGAACGTTGAAGAAAGTAGCGGCGAGATTGTGGGACAAGTGGTGAGAACATGGCGTGTCGCTCAAGTGGTTGTAGGGTGCGTGGACGCCTTCGTTCGTGCGAATGAGTCCCGTTTCGGAATTGTCTTCAAAGTAGCCATCATCGCTCCGCGTGATGAGCCTTGTGAGATCAGG
>JAYTQJ010000304.1:0-9932 GCA_043746775.1 Schlesneria sp. | reverse complement strand
AGAGGGCTTACGCCCAAGAACCAGGGGGCTTACGCCGCCCCGCTCAGATATCTCATCACGGACCGCGCGCGGTAGAAACGGCATTTACATCTGACTGCACAAGATTCAACTTCTCTACATTTTGAGGCCATGTTCATGACCGCCACTCCCAACGACATCACTCTCGCCATGATGCGTGAGCATCTTTACAGCGCCGTGGTCAGTGATGCTCTCGACGGACTGGGCTTCAAGCACCAGTCGCCTCGGTTGCAGTTCAAGCCGTACACGGGGAACAGCCTGTTGGTGGGCCGCTGCAAGACGACGTTGTGGGTCGATATGTCCCACGTCGATCCGCAGCCCTACGAGTTGGAACTGAAGGCGGTCGATGCTTGCCAGCCCGACGATGTGTTGATTGCGGCGGCGGGCGGTTCGATGCGATCAGGCATCTGGGGCGAACTGCTGACGACGGCGGCCAAGAACGGCGGTTGTGTCGGTGCGGTCGTCGATGGAGCGATCCGCGATGTCGCGAAAATTCGGACGATGAACTTTCCGGTCTATGCCCGCGCGACCTGTGTCTATGACAGCCTCAACCGCCAGCGCGTCGTCGATGCCGATGTGCCGGTCGAGATCGACGGCGTCGTCTTCTCACCGGGCTGCTTGGTCTTCTCGGATGAAGACGGTGTGGTCGTCGTTCCGCGCGAAGTCGAAGCGGAAGCGATCCGCCGCGCATGGGACAAAGTTCACGCCGAGAATGTCGTCCGCGACGCCATCCGCGCCGGCATGAAGTCGGTCGCGGCGTTCGAGAAGTATGGCGTGCTGTGAACAGAACTCGCGTCGTTTAACCGCGTGGGCAACGCCCCGCGCGTCGAGCGACGCTTGAGCCTCTTTCGCCATTGACTCGCGGGGCGTTGCCCACGCGGTAAAACGACGCGGCGTAGCCGCAGGCAAGGTAGCCTTCCTCGCTCCGCGTGAAGGAAGCCGAGCGCGAGTCCAACATTGATTGGCATTATCAGCGTCCACGCCCATCGGCTTTCTTCACGCGGAGCGAGGAAGGCTACTTTTGGAAGACGGAAACGCGAGCAGGGCGACATAAATCTCAGACCGAGAGTTACGACACACGCCAATTCTTCACGCCGGGACCGCAGCCTTCTCAGCGAAACGGTCGAATGCTCGCTCGCGTTCATCGCGCGTTTCGGAGTGGACTCGCCGTAGCAGTTGCTCCTGCGCGGGAGTCAGTTCGATGTTCCGCCGTTCCATCGCGGCGCGAGCGGTATCAAGCCCCTTCTCCAGCGGATAGCCGTCGATCAAGTCGCCGTGCCAGATGCGCGAGTACGACGGGACGTGCTTCGGCAGCAGTTCTCCATCGGGCAGGATCAGGCACATCACGCCGACCGAGGTTCCCGTGTTGAACAGGCTACCGATGGCGGTCTTGGTGTGATCGCCGATGAAGCAGCCGACCTTCATCTCGCCCGAGTCGATCGACACGCCCGACAGCGGCACCTTCACCACCGAGTAATCATTTTTCAGATCGCTGTTCGTAGTGAGCGCTCCGAGATTGACCCACGGGCAGACGTAGCTGTGTCCAAGAAAGCCGTCGTGATACTTGTTCACGTAGCCGTGCAAGATCGCCTCTTCGATCTCACCCCCGACGCGACAGACGGGACCAATACTCGTCCCTTCGCGGACATTGGCGCGGAAGAGCTGAGACTTGCGACCGATGTGGCACGGGCCTTCCAAGCGAGTGAAGGCTTGGATCATCGCCCCCGCTTCGATTGTGACCGGTCCTTTACGCGCGTCGATCACGACGAACGGGTCGATGCTGGCGGAAGGATCGACGAACACGTTGTTCAATTCACCAAGGACAGCGACCTGCGGCCCCAACTCGGCAGCCTTCGATGGGCCAAAGTCGCGCGAAGCGAAGTCGGCTCGCAGTTGATCGGCGTTGTGATGGATCAAGTCCCATGGGTATTTGGCCAGCGTCCCCGGCACCGAGACTCGTCGCCGAGTCCTCGCGATTTGCGAAAGGGCGTCGTCCCAGTTGTCCCCCGTCAGCAAAGCCGCCTCCAACGGATCGAGCGTGAGGAACACGACCGTGCCGTCGATCACTCCCGCCGCATCGGGATCGCAAAGCGGCAACGTCTTGGGGTCAGCCAACCAACGCCCGTTGAGCAGCAGCGTCGGGCCGCCTCGCAGCCAACTCAAATCGTTGACATGGGCCTCGGGATGCTCTTCGCGATAGACCGCCGTGAGTGAGTCACGAACAAACACGCCCCAGTCGTCCACGGGCAACGACCGCACCGCGCGTTCTCGCGCCGAGAACTGTCCGCACAGCAACTCGAACACCGGCCGCAACAGCGCGATCGGAGCAAAGTCCGGCGCAGCATGATCCTCAAACAAAGCCACTCGCATGACGAACGTCCCCTCCTTGGAACAGTCGCAGCCGTCAAAGCAGACGACTGGAGGGCGGGAATCTAATCGCCATCCAATTTCGAGTGAAGACCGCTTCGAGCGATCAACAGGACCATCGCCTAGCAGCCTGTTGAAAAACGTAAAGTAGACGTAACCGACAGAAGTCGCCTTCCTCGCTCCGCGTGAAGTCAGCCGAGTCACCGGAGACGCGGGAAACAGCGTCATTCCGCGCTCGGCTCGCTTCACGCGGAGCGATGAAGGCGACTTTTGGCGGGCGCATCAAAGTAAGCCTCCGGCTTGCTCGATTTCTCGCTGTGAAGACGGGCAAGCGAGACGCTTAATCTACGTCATTCGACAGGCTGCTTGTTCTGACGTAGTTGTTCCGTTCCCTTCGGGGACACTCGTGGGAGAGGAGCAGTAGGCAGAGTGGCTTGGACGCCCTGTCCACCTCTCAGGCTTCCCGGAGTGCGGCAGATCGATTGTGTCTGGGTGTTCAAAACACCGTCACAGAGCAAGATCGCCGTAGCTCCGTTGGTTCCAGCCCGAACAGCCACATGAACCGGACTTCGGGTTCCGTTGGTTCGAGTTCGCATTTGCAAGACAGGGTAAAAACGGTTCATCCGAGGTTTTGGGGGGATCACAGTTTGGAGCAAAACAGAGGTCTGCCCGATTCTTCATCCTGAAGGGATGAAAACCGACGACGGCACACATCCGTCCTGAATCATCAATCCCCCCAAAACCTCGGATGAACCGTAAAAACCATTTCAATCACAACCGAGGGTTCGCCGGTTTGACGGGGGCCTGCCAGCCGTTCGCTCCCTTCACCTTGACCTTGCGGCTGTAGACGCGATCGCCGCAGGTGGCGAAGACGGTTTCGAAGTTCTCGCCGCCGAACGTCAGGTTGGAGACCTTGCCGTTGGGGGTCGGAATGATGCAGTTGACTCGACCCGGTTGATCGCAGACTTGCAGGCCGAGCCGTGTCGCGGCCCATAGTCGGCCGTCGCGATCGGTGCGGAGTCCATCGACGCCGCTGTCCTCGGCCGTGTCGGGGACATGCAAATGAAAATACTTCTGTTTGTGAGCCAGCGAGCCGTCGGCTTGAATCTGGTAGCTAAAGACCCAGTGGCTGCGGCTGTCAGCGACGTAGAGCAGCGACTGGTCGGGTGAGCAGCAGATGCCGTTGGCAAACTTGAGGCCCGCGTCCACGATCTTCTTCTCACCCTTGGGCGAGACGTACCAGACCTTGCTGTCGTTGGGAGTCGCGAACGGAGCGGTCGCGAACAGGCTGCCATCGTGCCGCACCACGAGATCGTTCCCCTTGAAGCCGTCCGCAAACACGGATGACTTCCCGTCGGCATCCCACGCGAGAACTTGTTCGGTCGCGCCGGCGTTCGCGTACAAGCGGCCATCGGGACCAAACGCCTGTCCGTCGCCCTTCTTGGAATCGGCGAGGAACTCTGTCACTTTGCCATCAAGGCTCACCTTGAACGTCTTGCTGTTGGGGACTTCGTTGTAGAAGACCTCCCCCTTCGCATTGACCGACGGACCTTCCGTGAACTTGTAGCCATCGGCCACCAACTTCCAGTTCTCACCGGGAATCAGAATCTCTTGGCATTGTGGCGAGCCTTTGCCCGCTTGAACGGGGTTCGGCCAGTCCTTCCACAGCCAGCGCATGGCGTCGGGGAAAATCTCCGTCGCGTGTTGGCCGCTGTGTCCCCCCTCGCCCCAGTTGTGAGTCACTTCGTATCCGGCGAAGACGAGCGAACGTTCCATCGCTTGGTTGGCCATCCACCAGTCGCCACCGTAGATGTTCAGGTCTTTGCTGCCGTCTTCGAGGAAGATGCGCAGCGGCTTCGGCTCGTACTTGCGGATCAGCGTTGAGTAGTTGTGACCGCCGCGCAGGCCGACGTAGGTGCCGATGGCACTGAAGACGCGCTGAAAGGAATCGGGCCGCTCCCACGCGGCAGTGAACGCGCAGATCGCGCCGCTGCTGGCTCCGCCAATCGCCCGGTCGTTGCCATCTTTGGAGAGCTTGATCGCGCGACCATCTTCGGTCGCCCTCGTCTCGACCTCGGGCAGCAGCTCCTCCAACAAGAACCGAGCGTAGGCATCGCCCAGCCCGTCGTACTCGAAGCTGCGGTTGAAACGCGGCAACGCTTGATCTGAGGTTCCCTTCACGACTCCGGGCGTGACGAACACACCAATCGTGACCGGCATCTCCTTCTTATGGATCAGCTCGTCAAACACCTCGGGAGCCTTGTACTGGACGCCGTCCTGATTGACGTACAGGCAGGCGGGCTTGGCCGGGTCGTACTGCTTGGGGACATAGATCGAGTACTCACGCACCGTGCCAGGAAAGACCTTGGATTTCTCGAACGAGTACTTCTTCAATTCACCCTTCGGCACGTCACTCTTCGGTGCCTCTTGGGCACCTGCGAGCGAAGGCCCGAAGCCGAGCAACAGGCAGAGCGAGGCAGCAATTGTCCCGACGAAACGCAGCATGAGTGAGTCCTCTTTCCAAACGTCATGGTGATGAGAAGCAAGGCGCCGGGAGTATAGCCACGGACTCCCCGCATCCCCACCATTGCCCTTCACTCACAACGGAACAAAGCGGGGTCGCTCTGCAGCGGTCCACAGGGCCATCGCCATTTTGACTCTGGCAGCCTGTTGAAAAAGCCCGTACCACGGACTTCGAGTCCGTGATTCCAATTGGAAAAAATACGGACAAGATGTCCGTGCTATGATTTTCAACAGGCAGCAAGGAGATGGGGTGCCACGGTCACGGAGCTTCGACGTGGCCGTGAGAATGAGGAACAACCTTCACTTCCACGCACGGCCACGTCGAAGCTCCGAGACCGTGGCACCCTCATTGAATGAGGCGATGGCTCGCAGCGGTCCACCCAGCAGGCTGCGATTTTGCTCGGCATTGTTTACGATCCACTTCGCCCAATGACTGGCTAAATCACCACGCGCCGCAGGAACACCGCCTGACCATGAAACTGGCTTCACTCATTGCCGAACTCCAAGAACTCGAACCGGAGGAAAAACTGGAATGGCTCGTCGAATTCGCCGACCAGTTGCCCGAGCTGTCACCGGATTTGGTCCGTGAACCGTTCCCCGCGTCGTGCCGCGTCCAAGAGTGCCAGACTGCAGTCCACTTGTGGGCGCGGTCGGTCGAGGGGCGAATCCAAATCGAGGCGGATGTTCCTCGCAAATCACCGACGGTGCGCGGGCTTGTTGCACTGTTGGTCGTTGGGTTGGACGGCGAACCGGTTTCGACCGCGTTGGCTCTGCCTGAGGATTTGGTCGCCCATTGGGGATTGAGTGCCGTGCTGGGAATGACTCGCCAGCAAGGGTTTCGTGGCGTTGTGGCCCGCATCAAACGAGCCTTGTTGGACTCTGCGGGTGGAGGCTGAGCGAATCGTTCTCGTTCTCAAGAAAACTGCAAAACTCATCTCCCGTTCGCATTTTTTTCCTGTATGCTGCGACACGAATTCCACTCCGCCTGCGGGCGAAATGGGGGTTCGCCCGCCCAATTCCTGCCTGAATACACGTTAAAAAACAACGGTTGTGGTCCTCAATCCAACCGCATTCTTCTTCTTGAGTCGAGCGTCGCTGACAGTGGGTTCGCGATAGATCGACTCAACGATTTTCTCCGTCACAGATTTGTGCCCTCACGTTCACCACGCCTTCTTCGTCGTTGGCTGCGGTAACTCGATGAGGTCGCCAGTTTGTTCCGGCCTGTACGACCGCGCGAGATGGCTCCCGGTGTCGGTTCATTCTGAAAGGCAACTCTGTGGCGAACGTCTTGCAACGAAAGAAAACTCAGATGACGGAAACCCCGGATCGCCCCGTTCGCATTCTCCCTTCGACGGAGTTGCCTTCCTACACGTATGTCCCCGGTTCAGCAGACACACCGCACCCGATCCGCGACCCGCGCGGACATAGCTACCAACGCAAATCTCCACCGCCAAAACAATTGACGGCAGCGACGTGGGCCGAAAATCGTCACTACCTGCTGGCGCTCGACTACTTCAATCACGGCTACTACTGGGAAGCTCATGAAGAGTGGGAGCGGTTGTGGCGCGCCTCTGGCCCCGACACGCTGATCGGTAAGTTTTTGAAGGGTTTGGTCAAGCTGTCTGCCGCTGGTGTGAAGGTCCGCGAGAACAGCATTCACGGCGTTCGGCGTCATGCGGCTTCGGCGGGAGAGGTCTTCGCGGACGTGGCCGCGGAAGTCGGGACCGAACACTACTGCGGCTTGGAGTTTGTCGTGCTGCAATTCGCCGCCGACCGCGCCGCTCAGATCGCCTACAAGGACCGAATTGGCTCCCCTAATAAGCCGACTCGCGTCTTCCCGTTCGTCTTGGGAATTCAGTCGCCTCCGCTCGATTGAAGAGCGATACCGTCGAGACAACTTCAAGGCCTCAGGGCTGAGACTCGAATCGGACGGTTCTTCGAGTGCAAGAGAGCGGCATTGATGCCGCTCTCTTCGTTTTGAGTGACCGGCAAAGGCCACATACCCGCAACGTAGGATGGACGCCCCGTCCGTCCGGCTCATATAGGCAGGGCTTCCGAGGTGGCGATTTCCCGCGTTTGTAGCCGAATTCGTGAGAATTCGGATCGGCTCATCAATCGTCCGAACTCTCACGAGTTCGGCTACAGGCTGGATTCCTCGGTGTTTTCCACCTTGGATGCCCGGGCTCATTTGGGCAAGCTCGGACGGACGGGGCGCCCATCCTACGGGTCAACCATTTCCCGCCGCTCGCGTGGGCGTTCAGGGAAATCAAAACGAGCCGTCGAGTAAACTCCCGACGAAGTGAAGGGCCACTAAACTTGGCAGAGTTATCCCCGCCACTCGAAAACATCACGGCCCAGCGACACGGGTGTGCGTGCGAGCCAACAAGTGGGTATTGGACAAATGAGTCTGCAATGTGACATTGCCTCGAAAAAATTACGTTCGCCGTATCCTGCCACAGTTCAGAAACGCATTCGGCCCTGTGCAATCAAAGAGTTCTCGCCATGCAGTCGCTGCGTTGAAACGAGACAGAAGCAATCACCGGTGGCCGTCCACATCGCCGCAAGTCATGTCTCGGCAAGCAAAGGAACGTCGCTTCGCAGAATAGGCGACGCTGCCTCAAATTGAGCCAGCTATATCAGCATGGTTTTGGGAAGTCGGTGCTGAACTCTTCGCCGAGTGCCCGGCCAGGTCTCAATCTGGGGAGTAGCCGAACTCGTGAGAGATCGGAAATTTCTGAAGTCTCACGACTTCCGCTACCCCAAAACTGAGGGCTGACAACGTACCAGCCTTCGCGTGAATGACAGCATTACTTGTAGTCGTTAAAACCGTTTGAGGAATTGCAGAGTTGTCGCCGATCTTCTCAATCACGGTTTGAACCTCAACACGTATCACGATGGCCAAAGCGTGACCGCAATCGTCTGATTCATGGAACCGACAATGACCGTGCAAAGTTCATCAGATATTCGAGTGGTCGCGGATTGGGTTCGTCGGTTGAAGTTGAACGATTCGGAAGCCGCGTTTCAGTTGTGGGAGCGTTACTCGAGACGCATGTTAAGTCTCGGTCGCAAGCGTTTGCGAACATCTCGTTCGGCGGCGTTCGATGAAGAAGACGTTGCCTTGAGTGCCTTCAACACCTTTTGCTCGGCGGTGAAGGAGGGCAAGCTCAAGCAGTCGCAGGAGCACGATGATCTCTGGCCACTGCTGGCGACGATCACCAATCGCAAAGCGAACGACCGGTTGAAATCGGAGCGGGCGGCGAAACGAAGCTCACCATTGGAGCCAGTCGATCCCCAATCGAGACAGCTCAAAGATGACTCGCGCCTGTCAAAAATTGCTGATCCAGAAATGGGGCCGGATGTTCGCGCATTGGTGGCCGAGCAATGCAGCCGGTTGTTGGAGTCACTCGGGGATCCTGAACTGGAGCAGATCGTCGTGATGAAGCTCGATGGCTACACGAACGACGAGGTGGCGGCGCAATTGGGTCGCACACGACGGACCATTCAACGGATGCTCAGCCTGATTCGTGAAAAATGGCAGGTTGAGTTGGATCAAGCCTAGAAGTCGCCTCACAAACCGGATGTCAATGGATCGGGTTGAATCCATGCCACGTGAGAAAAGTGCGCCCGCATGACTCATCCTTACAGTTCCATTCCCGAGCTTTCGGACCATCAGGCGGGAGGGCCGATCGTCCGAATCCCGACTGGCCAGGATGTGCCATTCACGGCGCGAGTTCGCTCGCTCGTTGATACGGCTGAGTTTCAGCGTCTGCGGCACATCACGCAGCTCGGCTTAGCGGGCCGCATCTATCCAGGGGCGACCCACACGCGGCTCGAGCATGCGTTGGGCGTCTTTCACAACGCGCTGCGATATCTGTGGCAACTCGGCAAGGACGCCCGGTTCGCAGCGGCCGTCGATGTGCATCGCGCCGAAGTGTTGATGGTCGCGGCGCTGCTGCATGACCTTGGTCACTGGCCGTTCTGTCACCCGATCGAAGACATGGGGCTGCCCGATTTACCTCCGCATGAAGCCTTCGCGGACGAGTTCCTTTCACCAGACCGTGAACTCGGACAAGTGCTGCGAGACGAATGGCGCATCGAACCCGCCGAGGTGCTGGATGTCCTCGTTGCGCGAACCGACTCGCTGCCGTTGCGGCTGATGCGTTCGATCCTCTCCGGCCCGATCGACATCGACAAGATGGACTACCTAGAGCGAGACAGCCTCCATGCGGGCGTCCCCTATGGGCGCAATTTCGACCGGAATCGACTGATTCAATCGCTGCTCGTCAACGAAGCGGGCGATGGTCTCGCGATCTCGTCCAAGGGGAAGACGGCGGCCGAGCTGATGGTCTTCGCTCGCTACGTGATGTTCAGCGAGGTCTATTGGCACCACGCCGTCCGTTCGGCGACGAGCATGTTCGCCCGCAGCTTCTTCGAGTTGTACCAGCGGCTCGATTTGCGAACGCTCTTTCAGCAGAGCGAGTACGAAGTGATTGCCGCCTTGCGAGAGGAGTCGATCGGCTCGCCGGTCGCCACGCTGCTGGATGGTGTTTTTGGGGCGAAGCGTAAGCTGCACAAGCGGGTGATCGAATTCAGCCTTTATCAAACGCCGGACCTGTACCGATCCTTGGCCGGTCGTCCCTATGCCGAGTTGATCGAGGTCGGAAGCCGTGTTCTCGCGCGGGCCGAAACGATTCTCGGACGAACGCTCGCACCGACGGACCTGCTTATCGACGCTCCGCCCACACACAAGGAAGTCGAGTTCAAGGTCGATGTCTTCCAACCCAAAGAGGGCGTGTATCGACCGCTCAGCAGTGTCTCACCCGTCGTGGCGGCGCTGGCGAAGACGCAGTTCGACGACTACGTGAAGCGCGTCCGCGTGTTTGCCGAACCGGCGCTGGCTAAAGAATTGGCTGGCCGCAAAGAGTTCGTTGAGTGGCTGACGACGGCCGCGTCAGGATGATGGCTTGGATGGTCTTGCGGGGCCATCGCCTCGTCGATTTTTTTGGGGGGTGCCACGGTCACGG